>NZ_JBHTWG010000015.1:0-8787 GCF_042792555.1 Streptomyces sp. NPDC056628 | reverse complement strand
CCGCCCCCGGCGGGGGGGGGGGGGGGGGGGGGGGGGGTGGGGTGTCGCCCCCCCCCCCCCCGCCGCCGCCCCGGGCCCCCCCCCCCGCCCCGGGGGGGGCCCCCCCCTCGCTCACCGGGTGCCCGTCGCCGCCGGGGCCGGGGCGTAGCCCGTGGGGCGGGTGGTGAAGGTGCCGCGGCCCTGGGTGCGGCTGCGCAACCGGGTCGCGTAGCCGAACAGTTCGGCGAGCGGCACCGTCGCCGTGACGACCGCCGCGCCCGCCCGGGTGACCGAGCCCGAGACGCGGCCGCGGCGTGCCGCCAGGTCGCCGAGCACGGTGCCGACGGCGTCCTCCGGCACGGTGACCGTCACCTCGGCGACCGGCTCCAGCAGCACCATCACGCAGGAGCGCAGGGCGTCGCGCAGGCCGAGGCGGCCCGCGGTGCGGAACGCGGTGTCGGACGAGTCCTTCACATGCGTCGCCCCGTCGGTGAGGGTGACGCGCACCCCGGTCACCCGGTGCCCGCCGAGCGGCCCCTCGCCGAGGGCGTCCCGGCAGCCGGCCTCCACGGCACGGACGTACTCCTGCGGCACCCGGCCGCCGACCACGGCCGAGCGGAACTCGAAGCCGGACCCGGCCTCCAGCGGCTCGACGTCGAGCACGACGTGCGCGAACTGGCCCGCACCGCCGTCCTGTTTGACGTGGCGGTGGACGAAGCCGCGCACGCCACTGCCGACGGTCTCGCGGTACGACACCCTCGGCCGCCCGACGGCGACGTCCAGGCCGCTCTCGCGCCTGATCCTCTCCACCGCGACCTCCAGATGCAGTTCGCCCCTCCCGGACAGCAGTGTCTGCCCGGTCTCCGCGTCGGTGCGCACCACCAGCGACGGGTCCTCCTCTGCCAGCCGGGCCAGCGTGGCGGCCAGCCGGTCCGTGTCGGTGGACCTGCGTGCCTCCACGGCGACCGACATCACCGGGTCGGCCACACCCGGCGGTTCCAGGACGAGGGGCGCGTGCGGCGCGCACAGCGTGGAGCCCGCGCGAGCCGACTTCAGGCCGACGACCGCGACGATGTCCCCGGCGACCGCCTGGTCGACCTGGGCGTGCCGGTCGGCCTGCACCCGCAGGATCCGCCCGATCCGCTCGGTGCGCCCGGCAGTCGTGTCCAGCACGGTGTCCCCCTTCCCGATCGTTCCCGAATACACCCGTACGTAGGTCAGCCGGCCGGTCGGCGTGGCGCTCACCTTGAACGCCAGCCCGGCGAAGGGCGCCGCCGGGTCGGCGGGCCGCTCCTCGTCCGTGTCCCGCGTGTCGTGGACCGGCGGTACGCCGAGCGGCGACGGCAGATACGCCACCACCGCGTCGAGCAACGGCTCCACACCGCGGTTGCGGTACGCCGAGCCGCAGAGCACGACGACGCCCTCCCCGGTGCGGGTGATCTCCCGCAGGGCGGCCGTCAGGGTCCCGGGCGACACGGTCCCCCGGGCGCAGAACTCCTCCAGCGCCTCGGCGTGCCGCTCGGCCACGGCCTCCTCCAGCAGGCGCCGGCGCCGCAGGGCCTCCTCGCGCAGGTCCCGCGGTACGTCCCCGACCGTACGGGTGCCGTCGTCGGCCCAGACCAGCGCCCGCATCCGTACGAGGTCGACGACCCCGCGGAAGCCGTCCTCGGTGCCGATCGGCAGCTGCACGGCAAGCGGCACCGGGTGCAGCCGTTCCCGGATCGACGCCACCGCCCGGTCGAGGTCCGCGCCCGCGCGGTCCAGCTTGTTGACGAAGGCGATCCTCGGCACGCCGTGCCGGTCCGCCTGCCGCCACACCGACTCGCTCTGCGGCTCGACGCCCGCGACGGCGTCGAACACGGCGACCGCGCCGTCCAGCACGCGCAGCGCCCGCTCGACCTCGTCGGCGAAGTCGACGTGCCCGGGGGTGTCGATGAGGTTGACGCGGTGCCCGTCCCAGTCGCAGCTCACGGCCGCGGCGAAGATGGTGATGCCCCGGTCGCGCTCCTGCGGGTCGAAGTCGGTGACGGTGGTGCCGTCGTGGACCTCGCCCCGCTTGTGGGTGGTGCCGGTGGCGTACAGGATCCGCTCGGTGACGGTGGTCTTGCCGGCGTCGACGTGGGCGAGGATGCCGAGGTTGCGGACGGCGGCGAGGGTGTGGGTGTGCGTGCGCACGGCCGGTGGCCTTTCGGATGGTCCGGAAAGAGGGCGGCGCGATGTCCCGGCGCACGGCAGCGCAGCCCCTGGCGGGCGGGCGCTGGTTCAGACGTGCGTCACGGGGTCCGGTGCCGGGCGCGCAGCGGGCACCGGGCGGCCGGGGACACCAGGATCACCTCGGTCCGGCGGGACCGGGGACGGGGAGCGGCGGTGGCGGCGTGAGCACGCACGGCCTGTCTCCCCTCGTCGTCGGTCGTGACGGCGCCGCCCGTCGCGGGCGGCGTCCTGCGGTGAGTGTAGGGACGGCGGACCGGGCCGTGCCACGTGTTTTAGCGGAGCCACGCGGCCGTCCCCGCGGGCACGGGAGCCTCACCGTCGTCTCACCTGACGAGATGAGCTTCCTGATGCATGAGATGTCTGAGAGTGTTCGATCTACCTGCACTGTGCACCCATCTCCGTGACGGGGGACGGGTGCCGCCGTGCGGGCCCGTCGGCACGCGCCGCCGCGCCCGTTCCCCCCTGGAAAGACCGAGAGATGTCCGCACCCACCAGCAGTCCCCCCGGGACCCCCGTCAACTCGCGGTCCCGTGTCCTCGTCGCCAGCCTCATCGGGACGACGATCGAGTTCTACGACTTCTACATCTACGCGACCGCGGCCGTCCTGGTGTTCCCGAAGCTCTTCTTCCCCAGCAGCGACCCGACGACAGCCCTACTGTCGTCGTTCGCGGTGTTCGGCGCCGCCATGGTCGCGCGCCCGATCGGCGCCATCGTCTTCGGGCACCTCGGTGACCGACTCGGCCGCAAGGGCACGCTGGTGACCTCGCTGCTCACCATGGGCATCGCCACCTTCCTGATCGGCGTGCTGCCCACCTACGCGCAGGCCGGCTGGGTCGCCACCGCCCTGCTGGTGCTGATGCGGCTGGCGCAGGGCTTCGCGCTCGGCGGCGAGTGGAGCGGCGCGGCCCTGGTCGCCACCGAGAACGCCCCGAGCGGAAAACGGGCCCTGTTCGGCACGTTCCCGCAGCTGGGCGCGCCGCTCGGCTTCATCATCGGCAACGGCCTGTTCCTGATCATGGGCGCGCTGATGCCGTCCGCCGCGGGCGCCGACCCGTCCCAGCCTTCGGACGCCTTCCTGAGCTGGGGATGGCGGGTGCCGTTCCTCTTCTCGGCCGTGATGGTGGCGATCGGCCTGTGGGTGCGGATGCGCCTGGTCGAGTCGCCGGTGTTCGCGAAGACCCGGGAGGCCGGGCTGGTGCGCAAGCTGCCGCTGGCGGCCGTGGTCCGCACGCACGGGAAGCAGCTGATCCTCGGCACCTTCTTCATGCTGGCGACGTACGTGCTCTTCTACCTGATGACCACGTTCTCGCTGAGCTACGGCCGGACCGCGACGGACGCCGCCGTGCCCGGACTGGGCTACAGCTACACCACCTTCGTCCTGATGATGATCTTCGGTGTGCTGTTCTTCGCGGTGTTCACCCTGGTCTCCGGCCCGCTCGCCGACCGCTACGGCCGCCGCACCACCCTGGCCTGGGTCACCGCGGCGATCGTCGTCTTCGGGCTGGTGTGGGTGCCGCTGATCGGCCTGGGCACGCTCGGCGTGGTGCTGTGGCTGGTGCTGGGCTTCACCCTGATGGGCATGACGTTCGGCCCGATGGGCGCGCTGCTGCCGGAGCTGTTCCCGACGAGCATGCGCTACACCGGGTCCGGCATCTCGTACAACGTCAGTTCGATCCTCGGCGCCGCGGTGGCCCCGTTCATCGCGGTGGCCCTGTGGGAGGCGGGCGACGGTTCGCCGTGGCTCGTCGGCGTCTACCTCTCCTCGATGGCGGTGCTGACGCTGATCGCCCTGCTGGTGGGCAAGGAGACGAAGGACGTACGGCTGGAGGAGGGCGAGTCCGCCACGACTCCGGCCCCCGCCCGCGAAGAGGTCGACGCCCCCGGGGCCCCCTGAGCTCTCCCCCCAGCACCATCGAGGCCCCGGCCCCCCGCGTCCGTCACCGGACGCGGGGGGCCTCGGCTTGCTCGCGGCACCCACGGGCGTCGGCGCTCCGGCGGCTCCGGCGGCTCCGGCGGCTCCGGCGGCTCCGGCGGCTCCGGCGGCTCCGGCGGCTCCGGCGGCTCCGGCCACCGTACGGCCCTGTGTGATTTATGGTGAATCAAGCAGTTTGCCCCTACCGGAGGTGCAATGATGCGCGCCGCGGTCGCGATCGTCTCTCTGGCTGTCAGCGGGGCGATCATCGCCGCGACCTCGGCATGCGACCAGGACGGATCGCGGTCGTCGAAGGTCCGCTACGGCGACTGCGATGTCTCGGGGCGGCGCGGGGAGTTCCACCTGACCCCCGAGACGGCCGGGGCGCTCACGGTCAAGACGACCCTGCCCGCGCCGGGCTGGTGGAACGGTGACACGCCGCAGTCCGTCAGGAGCGGCTACGAGTACTGCATGGCCGCCAACATCGCCTACCGGTCCGGACTCGACCGGGTCGCGGTCGAGAACGCCCCCTTCCCGGAGGTCGTGTCCGGCCGGACCAAGGACTTCGACCTGGCCCTGGCGCAGATCACGATCACTCCGGAGCGCAGCAAGGTCGCCAAGTTCTCCCCGCCGTACCTCTCCTCCAGCCTCGGGCTGCTGATCAGGGAGGGCGAGCGGATCGACGAGGACAACATCAGCGACGTGCGCATCGGGGTGGCCGAGGGCACCACGGGCGAGCAGTTCGTGGAGGACCGCATCAAGCCGGTCGAGCCCGTCAAGGCCTACGCCAACGACCCGGAGATGATCAGGGCACTGGAGGACGGGCGGATCGACGCGGTCGTCCACGACACGACCATCCTGCTGCCGTACGCCCAGAAGGAGGGCAGCAGGGTGAGCCTGGTGGGCCAGTACCGGACCGACCAGGGCTACGGCGCCCTGTACCCGATGGGCTCACCCAACCGGGCCGAACTGGACCGGGTCATCCGACAGCTGATCGACGACGGGACGCTCGCCAAACTGTCGGCCGTCTATCTCGGGGCCGCCTTCGGCCGGGACCCGGCCAAGATCCCGTACCTCACGGTCCACGAGAGCCCCTGACCGGGGCAGGGCGGTCCCCTGCCGCGTCACAGGTCGAGGAGTCCGCTCAGGTCCCCGCTGGCCTCACCGTCGAGGCCCAGCTCGGCCCAGATGATCTTGCCCCGGTCGGTGTACCGGGTCCCCCAGCGGCGGGACATCTGCGCGACGAGGAACAGACCGCGGCCCCCCTCGTCGGTGAAGGTGGCCCGGCGCAGGTGCGGGGAGGTGCTGGTGCCGTCGGCGACCTCGCAGATCAGGCCGTCGTGATCGCGCAGCAGCCGCAGACCGATGGGGCTCCGGCCGTACCGGATGGCGTTCGTCACGAGCTCGCTGAGGATCAGCTCGGTGGTGAAGGCCGCCTCGCCCAGCCCCCAGGACTCCAGCCTGTGTCCGGCCTCCGCACGGATCCGGGGGACGGCGGCGGGGTCGCTGGGCACGTCCCACTCCGCGACCTGGTCGGGGGCGAGGAGCCGGGTTCGCGCGACGAGCAGGGCGACGTCGTCGCTCGGCCTGGTGCGCAGCATCGCGTCGAGCACCGCCTGGCACGTGTCGTCCAGACTGGCGCCGTGCGTGGCGGCCAGCGCCTCCCGCAGCATGCCGAGCCCGACGTCGATGTCACGGTCCCGGGCCTCGACCAGGCCGTCGGTGTACAGGACCAGCCGGCTGCCGGCGGCCAGCCGGAGCTCGACGGTCTCGACGGGCAGCCCCGCCCCCACGCCGAGCGGCGGGGCGGGAGGGATGTCGGGGAAGGTCACGAAGCCGTCGGGCGAGACGAGCGCCGGTCCGGGGTGACCGGCCCGGGCGACGACGCACAGCCCGGGGACCGGGTCGTAGACCGCGTACAGGCAGGTGGCCCCGGCGACGGCCTCGGTGTCGCCCTCGACCGCCGCGTCATGGTCGATCCGGGTGATGAGGTCGTCCAGGTGCGCGAGGAGTTCGTCCGGCGGCAGGTCCAGCGCGGCGAAGTTGTGCACGGCGGTCCTCAGACGGCCCATGGTGGCGGCGGCGTGGAGGCCGTGTCCGACGACGTCGCCCACCACGAGGGCCACCCGGGCCCCGGGGAGGGGGATGACGTCGTACCAGTCACCGCCCACCCCGGCCTGCGCGGGCAGATACCGGTGCCCGACCTCCAGGGCGGACAGCTCGGGAAACGTGCCCGGCAGCAGGCTGCGCTGCAGGGTGACGGCCGTGGTGTGCTCCCGGGTGTAGCGGCGCGCATTGTCGATGCACACGGCGGCCCGGGTGGCGAGCTCCTCCGCGGGGGACACGTCGTCGGCCTCGAAGGGGTCCTGCTCCGAACGCCAGAACTGCACGACGCCCAGCAGCTGTCCCCGGGCGCGGAGCGGCACGGCGATCATGGAGTGCATCCCGTAGGCGATGAAGCGCCCCGCCTGCTCAGGGTCCTGGGCCCGCCAACCGTCGGCCGCGGCGAGGTCGGCCACCAGGACCGGCCGGCCGGTGGTGACGCCGGTGGTGACGGGGTTGCCGGGTCGGTAGCGGATCAGCGTCCCGACAGGGCGGAAGGGCGGGTCGTCCCGGATGCCGGCGACCGCGACGCGGCGCATCTCCGTGCTCACCCCCGTGGGTTCGTCGCCGTGCAGAACGGACTTCACCAGCTCGACGGTGGCGAAGTCGGCGAAGCGTGGCACGGTCACCTCGGTCAGCTCCTCGGCGGTGCGCCCGATGTCGAGGGTGGTGCCGATCCGGGTGCCGGCCTCGTAGAGCAGTTGCAGACGCCCGCCCGCCACGTCCGCGCGGCCGGCGAGCGCGCGGAGCTCGGTGGTGTCCCGCAGGGTGGCCACGCAGCCCGCGCGCGGGCCCACCGGTCGCACATTGACCGCGAGCAGGGTGTCACCGGCCAGGATAACCTCATCGGTGACGGCCCGGCCCGATTCCAGCAGGTCGACAAGGGCCGGGCTCAGACCGAGTTCGCTGACCGGCCTGCCCTCGGCGTCCGGGGGCAGGGCCAGCAGCCGCCGCGCCTCGTCGTTGGCCAGCAGCAGCCTTCCGTCGCCGTCGAGGATGAGCACACCCTCCCGGACCGCGTGCAGCACGGCGTCGTGGTGCTCGTACATACGGGTCATCTCGATCGGCCCGAGCCCCCGGGTCTGCCGCCGCAGACGCCCGCTGACCAGCGCCGATCCGCCCGCGGCCAGCAGCAGTGCGACACCGCCGGCGGCGAAGATCACCGGCAGCTGCTCCTGCACCACACCGGTCACCTTGTCGACCGTGACCCCCACGGTGACGAGGCCGACGGCGGTGCCCTTGTCGTTGAAGACGGCCACCGTCGAGTCGACCGCCTTCCCCAGGCTGCTGTCGAAGGTGGTCTGGTGGGGCTTGCCTTCGAGCGCCTTGCCGTAGGAGGTGGAGACGTGTTTCCCGATCTGGTCCTTGTCCGGGTGGGTCCATCGGAAGCCGTACGGGCTCAGCGCCACGACGTAGTCGACACCGGTCTTCTTGCGCACCGCCTCGGCGTGCGGCTGGAGCTCGGCCGTCGGGTCGTCGCTCTCCATCGCCTCCGCGGTGCCCCGGGCGTTCGCGAAGGCCTCGGCCGTCACCAGTGACCGGTCCTTGGCCTCCTGGAGCGCGCGGTTGCGGTCCTGGATCACGAGGGCCGCCACAGCCGTGGCGATCAGCAGCAGGACCACGACCAACTGGAGCAGGAAGACCTGACCGGCGACGCTGCGCGGCTTCCGCCACGACAGCACGCGTCGGCCGGCCGAAGGGTGCCGGGCCTTCGGGGCGGCTTCCGGCGCCCCGCCCTGCGGGGGCACGCGGTCACCCTGTCGGCTCGCTGGGGCGTATCGCCCTAGTTTGCCCATTTCCTCAGTATCAGCGACCAGGGAAGCGGGCGCGGCTCAGGGCGGGGCGATCGTGTTCAGCGTTCGGCGAGTGTCTCGATCTCCGTGGTCACCGACGCGCCACGCATAAGCACCGGGAGCCACAGCAGACACGCCAGCAGCGGTACGGCGGCGTAGGCGGCCATGCCCGCACTGGAGCCCAGTCCGTCCATGAGCGTGCCGAGGACGATAGCCGGTGCCGATGAGCACCGACTCCATGAGGCGATCACGGACAGCGGGCCCGCCCGATGGCGCGACGGCACCGTCTCGTCCAGCACGTTGCCCACGGGCACCGCGGTGATCTCGGGAATGCCGACCGGGGCCAGTAACGCGGTAGAGGATGAACACGCCGAGCCGGAAGAGGGAGTTGGCGAGGACGGCGTACGCGTAGATGGGGCGGGTGACGCCGCGTGCCGCTTCGTCGACCGCAACCAGTCCACCGAGGGCCCCCGTGGCGGTCGTAGGGCGCCCCCGGTCGCTCCGAAGCCCCACACGAAGGAAAGGCCCCCGAAACGACGAATTACCGGTGATTCATGTGACTCGACCGGTAATCGTTCCGCTGTGTGGGACGTTCACGAGTTCCCTTTGACCAGGCGCAACAGAGCCAATTGATGTTGAGATTCCCGCGAGTCGCAAGATCACTCCCCAAGTGAATGCGCATGCATTTTATTGAGCTTCTTCAGCGTTGCATCTCCAGTGTGAGGACGGCTTTGGCGATTGACGTCATGCGGTTGGGGCTGCAGCGGGATCTGCGGAAGATTCGCC
>NZ_JBHTWG010000014.1:0-155848 GCF_042792555.1 Streptomyces sp. NPDC056628 | reverse complement strand
CGCCCGGTTACATTCCGAACCCGGAAGCTAAGCCTTACAGCGCCGATGGTACTGCAGGGGGGACCCTGTGGGAGAGTAGGACACCGCCGAACAATTTTTGGGAAAGGGCCCACACCTTACGGTGTGGGCCCTTTCTGCATTTCCGGACTTATTTCCGGAGTCCGGAGGTGTTCAGGACGGGTGCACCAGGCCCGTGTCGTAGGCAAGGATCACCGCCTGGATCCGGTCCCGGGAATTCGTCTTCGCGAGGATGCGGCCCACATGCGTCTTCACCGTGGACTCGGCGAGATGCAGACGGGTGGCTATCTCGGTGTTCGTCCAGCCCCTGCCCACCACGCTGAGGATCTCCCGTTCGCGTTCCGTGAGGGGGGACAGGCGCGGGTCCTGACCTGGAGTTCCCCGCGGTCCCTGGTCGTCCCGGGGCGTCCCGGACGGCAGGTGGTGGACGTAGGCGTCCAGGAGGCGGCGGGTCAGGCTGGGGGCGACCACGGCGTCGCCGGTGGCCACCGCCCGGATGCCGGCGAGGAGTTCTTCCGGCTGGGCGTCCTTCACCAGGAAGCCCGAGGCGCCGGCGCGGAGTCCGGCGTAGGCGTACTCGTCCAGGTCGAACGTGGTGAGGATGAGCACCCGGGTGCGGTCCCCGGCAGCCGTGATGCGGCGGGTCGCCTCGATACCGTCCAGGCCGGGCATGCGGACGTCCATCAGGACCACGTCCGGGCTCAGGTCCGCCGTCATACGGACGGCTTCGCTGCCGTTGGCGGCTTCGCCCAGGACCGTCATGTCGTCCTGGCTCTCCAGGAGCATGCGGAAGCCGAAACGCTGGAGGGACTGGTCGTCGGCGATCAGGACCGTGGTCACTGCGGGGATTCCTCCGGAAGGCTCAGGTGGACGCGCCAGCCGGGCGCGGGATGCGGGCTCGGGCCGGCCTCAAGTGTGCCCCCGTACAGGGCTGTTCGCTCGCGCATGCCGGGCAGGCCGCGGCCGTCGGCGCCCGGTGCGGGGCCGCCCCGGCCGGTGTCCGTGACCGTGGCGGTGACGGCGCCCCTGTCCTCGTACGACAGCTCTACCTGGGCGGTCGTGCCGGGGCCGGCGTGTTTGAGGGTGTTCGTCAGGGACTCCTGGATGACGCGGTAGACGGTGAGCTGGCGGCCGGGGGAGAGGGCCGGGGTTCCGGTCACGGTGACGTCGACGGGGAGACCTACCGCGCGGACACCGCTGACGAGCCGGTCGAGGTCGGTGAGGCCGGGCTGCGGGGCGAGTTGTGGTCCGGGGCTCTCCTCGGGGTGGTCCTCCTCACGGAGGACGTCGAGGAGGCGGCGCAGTTCGCCGAGGGCCTGGCGGCTGGTGGCGGCGATGGCGTGGAGGGCCTGGGCCGCGCGCTCCGGGGACTTGACGGCGGCGTACTTGCCGCCGTCCGCCAGACCGGTGATGACGGAGAGGTTGTGGCCGATGATGTCGTGCATCTCCCGTGCGATCCGCGCGCGCTCGGCGGCTGCCGCGAGCCGGGCCTGCTGGTCGCGTTCGATCTCCAGGCGGCGGGCGCGGTCCTCGAGGGTCTCGGTGTGGTCGCGGCGGGTGCGGACGGTGATCCCGATGGCCGTCGCCACCGCGAACGTCATGAGGACGGGGACGATCTCCTTGTCCGGGCCGCCCTGCGGATGGCGTACGGCGGTCACGGTGGCGGTCGCGGTGAGGAGGGCCGCCGCCCACCACAGGGTGCGGGCGGGGCGGCGCAGGGCGATGTGGAAGACGACCAGCAGGTGGAGCATGGCCGCCTGGAGGGCGATGCCCGTCCAGGCGTTGACGAGGGCGAACGGGGTCAGGGCCAGGAGGACGGCGCGCGGGTGGGTGCGGCGCCACAGCAGCGGCACGGACAGGGCCAGGCTGAGGGTGAGGACGAGCCATCGGGGGCTGTCGGGGGCGCGGGTGACGGTGAGCCAGCCGCCGCCGTAGTAGTCGATCAGGGCTGCCGTCACCCAGAAGCCGGTGAGGTGCAGGTCCCAGACGAGCGGGTGGCGTGCGTCGAAGGCGCGGACGCGCCGGCTGACGCGCTGGACGTACTGGGTCAGCGGCTCGGCCGTGCGCGCCCCGGTGGCTGGTTGCTCCGTCACGCGTCCATCGTGCGGGCTCTTCCCCGCCGGTCCCAGAGGCGGGGGACGTATTCCGGATGAGGGATGTCGTACCCGGGTACTACGGTGGCCGTCATGTGCACCAGCAGCCCCGAGAGCTATGTGATCAGGTCGATACGGGCGGACGAGTGGCCGGCGGTGAGGGAGCTGCGGCTCGCCGCGCTCCAGGACCCGGTCGCGCCGCTGGCCTTCCTGGAGACGTACGAGGACGCGCTGACCCGGTCCGACGCGTTCTGGCAGGAGCGGGCGGCCGGGGCGTGCGAAGGGGCCGACGCGGCGCAGCAGATCGTCGCCGCGCGTCCGGACGGGGTGTGGGTCGGTACGGCCACCGTGCTGGTCGAGGCGCCGGGCACGACGGACTGGGCCGGACTTCCGGTGACGCGCAAGCAGGGGCATGTCGTCGGGGTGTTCGTGCGGCCCGAGGAGCGGGGGAGCGGGCTGACGGACGTGCTGTTCGACGCCGCGCTGGAGTGGGCCTGGTCGCGGGGCGCGGAGCGGGTGCGCCTCATCGTGCACGAGGAGAACGGGCGGGCGCAGCGCTTCTACCGGCGGGTGGGGTTCGTGCCGTCCGGGGTGACCGTGCCGGTCGGTGAGCAGGGGGCGCGCGAGCTGGAGTTCGTCATCGAGCGGCCGTGACCGGCGCCCGGTCAGCCGGGCAGTTCGGCGTGCGGCCAGCGGGAGCGCGCCTGTTCGCGGGACCGGAGCAGGGCCAGGGTCGGCATACCCCGGTCCGCTCCGGTTGCCAGCAGCTCCGGTACCTGGGGAAGCGGAGCCACGGCGGCGACGTCGTCCAGGACGAGCGTCATTGGTGGGTCGAGGCGACCGGAGGATGACCGTTCGGCCATGCGCCGGCCACGCTCGACCACGCTTGCGGCCAGGGCCGTCAGGAGGGGCATGGCGCCCGGCTCGGCTCTGGGATCCTCGATGGATTCACCCACCACGTAAAGCGTGCCCGTTTCGTGGACGAAGGAATCCAGGGTGAGGGCATCGGTTCGGTGGGGCGTGCAGGACTCCCGGATGTTGACCATCGACAGGGCGGCCAGCGCCCGGGTGGTCAACTCCTGTGCCATGTCCCGGCGTTCGGGGTGGGCGGTGAGCGCCGCCTCCAGTTCCCCGGCGGACCCGGGTGCGGCCTTCGGGTGGGTACGGAGGATGCGTACGGCGTCCTGGATCTGGGTGCCCTGGGACCAGCGGTGGACGTGCCGGACGGTGCGGCCGTCGACGGCGGCGGCGTGCAGATAGCTGCGCAGCAGCGTCTCCGCGGTGTCGCCGACCGCCTGGTCGAGGCGGGAGGTGGGGCGGACCGGGGCGAGCAGCGCGGCGGATCGGGAGGCGGCCGTCGCCTTGTCCTCGCAGCCGGTGGTGGGCGACCAGTGGAGGCGGGCCGGGGTGTCGCACAGGTGGCTGGGGTCGTACAGGAGGACCGGGCCCAGTTTGCCGCGGGCGTCCTTGGTGTCCTGCCAGAGGGCCGGGTTGGACGTGACGACGAGCGCGGCGCCCTCGGCGTCGAGGACGGCCTGGGCCGCGCTGGGCAGGCGGGCGTCCCGGGGTGCCACGAGGACCGTTTCCCGGGCGGTGACGGTGGCCGGGAGGGGCGCGAGGGCCGGCCCGGTGGGGGGAGGGGTGGGCGGGGCCGTCTCCGTGCGCAGGCCCGCGTGCTCGACGACGGCTTCCGGCTGCCGCCGTTCCACCGCGGGGGCGGTCTGCCGTGGCTCGGGTGCCGGCATGGGCTGCCGTGCTTCCGGTGTGGGCTCGGGCTCCGTCCGCGGGGCCGGCACCTCGTGCGGAGTCGGTGCGGTGCCCGCGTACGGGCGTCCGGCGCGGCGGGCCGCCCGGACGGCGCGCCAGCGGGTCAGCGTGCCCATCACGAACACGGTGAGCACGACCATCACCATCAACTGGCCGATGAACAGGCCCCAGAACAGTCCGTAGCCGGACAGCCGCCCCTCGGGGGTGTCCGGCCACGCGCCCGCGAGGTCGTGGGGGTCCCCGATCAGGGAGCGCATGGCGAGCGGCGTGCGGGCGACCGTGACGCCGTCCGGCCACGACCCGTGCGCGAACAGGCCCGCCAGGCCCGTCGCCGTCCAGACCATCAGGGTCATGCCGAGGAGGAAGCCGAGTATGCCGATCAGCAGGCCGTCGGGAATGCCTCCCTGGCCCTCCCGGTGCCGGCGCTCCCCGCGGTCGTCCGGTCTCACGCTCGCCTCCCCCTACGCCACCGTCGATTCCGAGTCGCCCAGGTGCTGCTCCACGAAGGCCGCCGCCCGCTCCTCCGCCTCCAGTTCGGCGGCGCGCAGGGCGTCGTCGGTGAGGTGGTCGGCGGACGACTCGGTCATCGCGCGGTCGGTGAAGACCAGGGGGCGTTCGGACTCCGTGATCAGGTGCTTGACCACCTGGACGTTGCCGTTGACGTCCCAGACCGCGATGCCGGGGGTGAGCGACGGGATGATCTCCACGGCCCAGCGGGGCAGGCCGAGCACCCGGCCGGTCGCCCGCGCCTCGTCGGCCTTCTGCGCGTAGATCGTCCTGGTCGACGCCATCTTCAGGATGGCGGCCGCCTCCTTGGCCGCCGCGCCGTCGACGACGTCGGACAGATGGTGGACGACGGCCACGAAGGACAGGCCGAGCCGGCGGCCGAACTTCAGCAGCCGCTGGAACAGCTGGGCCACGAACGGGCTGTTGATGATGTGCCAGGCCTCCTCGACCAGGAAGATGCGCTTCTTCCGGTCGGGGCGGATCCAGGTGTGCTCCAGCCACACGCCGACGATCGCCATCAGGATCGGCATCGCGATCGAGTTGCGGTCGATGTGGGACAGGTCGAACACGATGAGGGGCGCGTCGAGGTCGATGCCGACCGTCGTGGGGCCGTCGAACATGCCCCTCAGGTCACCGTCGACCAGCCGGTCCAGCACCAGTGCCACGTCCAGGCCCCACGCCCGTACGTCGTCTATGGCGACGTTCATCGCCTCGGCCGACTCGGGTTCGGGGTGCCGCAGTTGCTCCACGATGTCGGTGAGGACCGGCTGGCGTTCGACGATGGTCTCGTTGACGTAGGCGTGCGCGACCTTCAGCGCGAAGCCGGAGCGCTCGTCCAGGCCGTGGCCCATCGCGACCTCGATGATGGTCCGCAGCAGCGCCAGCTGGCCCGTCGTGGTGATCGACGGGTCGAGCGGGTTGAGCCGGATGCCGTGGTCGAGGGCGGCCGTCGGGTCCAGCCGGATCGGCGTTATGCCCAGCTGCTCGGCGATGAGGTTCCACTCGCCGACGCCGTCCTCGCCCTGCGCGTCCAGGACGACGACCTGCCGGTCCCGGAAGCGCAGCTGACGCAGGACGTACGTCTTCTCCAGCGCCGACTTGCCGTTGCCGGACTCGCCGAGGACCAGCCAGTGCGGGGCCGGGAGCTGCTGGCCGTACAGCTGGAAGGGGTCGTAGATGTAGCCCTTCCCGGAGTAGACCTCGCGGCCGATGATGACGCCCGAGTCGCCGAGGCCGGGGGCCGCGGTCGGCAGGTACACCGCCTGCGCCTGGCCCGTGGACGTGCGCACCGGTGGCCGGGTCGTCTCGACCTTCCCGAACAGGAAGGACGTGAAGGCGTCGGTGAGGACGGACAGCGGGTCCCGCATCAGGTCCTACCTCCGAATGCCGGTGGCGAAGGGGAGCGTGTTCACGAATGCCCGGTGGTGCTCGCGGTCGCACCACTCCAGCTTCAGATACGACTTTCCGGCCGACGCCCGGATGGTCCGCTTGTCGCGGGCCAGGGCCTCGGGGGTGCGGGCGGAGACGGTGATGTAGCCGACGAGGTTGACGCCCGCCGCGCCGCTCGCGAGGTCCTCGCCGCGCTGGTCCAGACGGTTGTGGGCGGCGATGTCCCGGGGGTCGACCGTGCGGTTCATCTTGGCGGCGCGGCTCGCCTCGGCCTCGTCGTTGGTCTTCTCGGTGAGCATGCGCTCGATGGCGATCTCGGTGGGTTCGAGGTCCATCGTGACGGCGACCGTGCGGATGACGTCCGGGGTGTGGACCAGCAGCGGCGCCAGGAAGTTGACGCCGACCGGGGTCATCGGCCACTCCTTCACCCAGGCCGTGGCGTGGCACCAGGGCGCGCGGGTGGAGGACTCACGGGTCTTGGCCTGGAGGAACGTCGGCTCCATGGCGTCGAGCTCGGCCGGCCAGGCGTTGCGCTTCGTCATCGCCTGGATGTGGTCGATGGGGTGGTCCGGGTCGTACATGGAGTGGATCAGCGACGACAGGCGGCCCTGGCCGAGGGGCTGCCGTACCCGGATGTCGGCCTCCTGCAGGCGCGAGCAGATGTCGGTGAGCTCGCGGGCCATGACCACCGCGAGCCCGGCGTCCCGGTCGACCTTGCCGCGGCCGTGCGGGCGGGCGGCACGGGCCATCGCCTGGGCCTCGGCGGCCAGTTCCCGGGTGTAGTGCATGCAGGCGACGAGGTAGGCGCGGTGCTGCTCGCTGCTCGTCGACACCATGGACTGGAGCTGGTCGTACGACTGCCGCAGCCAGGCCGGGGCCCGGTCCTCGCCGCGGACGGCCACGTCCTTGGCGTGGGCGTCGGGGTCGGCGGGCAGGGTGCGGGCCAGCATCTGCAGGCGGGTCACGAAGCCGTCGTTGTTGGCGACGTGCTTCAGCAGGGTGCCGAAGCGGTCGACCAGGGCCTCCTGGTCCTCGGAGTCGCGCAGGCCGACGCCGGGGCCCTCGATCTCGATGGCGGCGGTGACGGTACGGCGGTCGGCGTGCAGCAGCACGGCGATCTCGTCCGGCCCGAACGGGGCGGCCAGCCAGGTGATGCGGCCGATGCCCGGCGGCGGCCCGACCTCGATCTCCCGGCCGTCGACGCGGGTGCCCGCCTCCATGGCGGAGGAGCGGTAGGTGGTGCCCCGGCGCAGGGTGCGCTTGTAGCTGCGGTTGATCTCGAACCACTTGTAGAAGGTCCGGTGCTTGTACGGCACGTACACCGCGGCCAGCGCGAGCAGCGGGAAGCCCATGAGGAGCACGATGCGCAGGGACAGGACGGGGACGAGCAGTCCGCACATCATGCCGAGGAACGCGCCGGCGATGATCAGCGCGATCTCGCCGGACTCGCGGTTGCGGCCGACGATGGCGTTCGGCCGGGCGCGGCCGATCAGATAGGTACGGCGGGGCGTGACCGGATGGGACACGTGGGACTCGGTCGTCAACGCCCGTCACCTCCTGGACGATTGCTGTGGGTGTTGCCTGCGTGCGGGGTGTTCACCGGGCTGCTCGAACGGGGTGCGGGTGCGGCGGAGGGGACAGATCCGCCGCCCCCGTTCGAGGAGCGCGAGCTGTGGGCGGCGACGCCGCCGGATGCGGGGTTGGCCGGGCGGGGGGAGCCGGACTGGCCCGAGCCGCCGTTGTTGTCCGCACGGGAGCTGTGCGTCTTGATGCCTTGGGCGACGAGGGTGGCCGGGGAGCTGATGACGGCCGCCGCCTTGCTCTCGGCGCCGCGCATGATGCGGTTGTTGCGGGTGTTCGCGATCTCGTCGCCGAAGCCGGGGACGAAGCGGTAGATCATCGCCGAGGCGAAGATCGCGAGCAGGATGATGGCGAGGCCGGAGACCACGGCGGCGAGGGAGTCGGGTCCCTCCTCCGTGGCGAGGGCGCCGGCGAGGCCGAGGACGATGACGATGACGGGCTTCACCAGGATGACGGCGATCATGATGCCGGCCCAGCGGCGGACGTGGCCCCACAGGTCCTTGTCCACGAGGCCGGCGTAGACGACGACGCCGAGCAGGGCGCCGACGTAGAGCAGCACGGCCCGGATGTAGAGCTCCAGGTAGAGGACGCCGGCGGCGAGGATCGAGATCAGCGAGACCAGGATCAGCATGATCGGGCCGCCGCCGATGTCGTCGCCCTTCTCCAGCGCCTCGGAGAACGTGCCGAAGAAGGTGTCCGTCTGGTTGCCGGTCGCCTTGGCCAGGACGTCGCTGACGCCGTCGGTCGCGGAGACGACGGTGTAGAGGATCAGGGGCGTGAAGGCGGACGCCAGCACCGTGAGCCAGAGGAAGCCGATGGCCTCCGACATGGCGGTCGCGAACGGCACGCCGCGTACGGCGCGCTTGGCGACGGCGAGCAGCCACAGGAGGAGGGTGAGGATGGCGGAGGCGGCGAAGACGACGGCGTAGTGCTTCAGGAACGTGAGGTTCGTGAAGTCGACGGCCGCGGTCTCCTTCACGGCCTCGCTGAGCCTGTCGACGGTCCACGCGGCGGCGTCGGCACAGCCCTTGGCGAGGGAGGAGAGGGGGTCGAGGGTGGTGGTGGGGTCGGTGAGGGAGGGGGTGCCGGACCTTTTTCCGCCGCCGTTGTCTTTCTCGCAGTAGTCCTTGGAGGGGCCGTGGATGAGGTCGCAGGGGTTGTTGCTCGGCGACGGCGTGGGTGCCGCGAAGGCGCGGGAGGCCGTGAGGACCGCGGTGGTCTGTACGGCCGTGAGGACAGCGGCCAGCCTGAGCGCGCTGCGGTTAGCGGGCATATGTGAACCCTCCGAACTCCTGGACGGCCTTCGCCATCTCGTCGGCGCTGGAAGCCCGCTCGTCGCCGGGGACCGGTGTGGGGCCGTCTTTCTGGGAGTGCGTCACGATCTTCCAGTCACCACCGGCCCACTCCAGCTGCATGGTGATGGTGAACCAGCTGTTCGAGACCGGGCTCGTCGACTTCTCACCGGCGAGGCCCAGGAGGCCGCTGCACCAGACCTCGACTGTCGAGCTGGTGGTGGAGGCCGCGACGACCTTCGTGCCGACGGGGCTCGTGCGGGAGACGAACGTGTAACCCGTCGGGGTGGAACCGTCCTCGTTCAGGCCGACGTTCTTGTGG
This sequence comes from Streptomyces sp. NPDC056628, assembly GCF_042792555.1. Lineage (NCBI taxonomy): Bacteria > Bacillati > Actinomycetota > Actinomycetes > Kitasatosporales > Streptomycetaceae > Streptomyces > Streptomyces sp. NPDC056628. Next base: position 146,879 of record NZ_JBHTWG010000014.1, on the reverse strand, counting down.
AACGCCGGCGTGTAGGCCTGGTCCAGGGTGGCCTCGAACTCGGAGACACGGGAAGGCGTGATGATCGTCCGCAGGATGGCGTCACGCTTGGCCTTGTCGAACATGTCGGCCGAGCCCAGCGCGATGGCGTAGTTCGCGGCAGCGCTCTGCGCCCCCTGCTCGTCGTGGGCGTAGCCGGCCGGGATGCCCGCGGAGCTGCTCTTGACGGGGCGGGTGCCCGTGGCCGCCGTGGAGGAGGCGTTCGGCTTGTCCTCGCCGCCGGAGGCGGAGCCGGAACCGCTGCCTCCGCGGTTCGCGAAGGCGATCGCGGCGATGAGGAGGACCACCACGCCGACGACCGTGATCATGCTCCGGGACGACGAACGGCCCCCTCTGCGCGCACCCCCGTACACGTCACCGCCGGCGTCGGGCAGCCGGGTGCGGGTCTGCCCCTCCCGATCGTCTCCGAGACTCATGCCGCGTACGCCCCCTCGGCGTCGGACGAATACACGTTGGAGTACGACGGTAGCCGCGCTGGCTCCCGCGCGGGCGCGGTGTGGTGACTGGACATCAGGGAGACGCAACCTCAGCCGGTGGGCACGACGGGTGGGTAGGGGACAGCGGAGCCGGGCGTGCCCGGAGGGACGGAGGGGTGAGGCGCTAGACGGCCATGCCGTACACGATGGTGAAGAGTGTGCCGAGGGAGCCGATGATGAAGACGCCCGTCAGGCCGGCGACGATCAGGCCCTTGCCCTGCTCGGCGCTGAACGTGTCCCGCAGGGCGGTGGCGCCGATGCGCTGTTTGGCCGCCCCCCAGATGGCGATGCCGAGGCAGATCAGGATGGCGACCGCCATGACGACCTGGATCATGGTCTTGGCTTCGTTTCCCAGTGCTCCGAACGGACCCCAGTCCGGGGCGATCCCGCCGATGATGGTGTTGATGTCGCCCTTGTCGGCCGCAAAGAACATGTAAGTCACCGCCCCTGTCGGGTAGTTCCACAGTCCCCCCGCACTGCGCAGAGGTCAGGTCTCATTCTCGCCGACAATGTCGCTTCCGTATGTCGACTTGGCGTCATTGATGGGCGGGATTCGTACGAATAGCTCGTATGGTCACTCTGTGTATCACGCCAGGTTACGCCGGGCAACGAGGCCTGAGCGGAACCTGGGGTGCGGTTCTGTCGTTAGCCCCTCTTCGTGCCGGTGCCGCTTCTGGCGGCAGCCCGGGTGAGGGGTCGTGCCCGTGTTCTGCGGGTGAAGGCTATCCCGCGTGGGTGAACCCGCGCGTGACAGGGTGTCAGGCTTCGCGGCCTTCGGTGACGTTCGCCGTGATGAGCCTCAGGAGCTGCTTGGCCAGGGCGTCCTGCTCGGCCGTCAGGCCCATGGCGTCGCCGATCGCGAGCGGGACGGCGGTCGCGCGCTCGCGCAGGCGGGCACCGGCCTCGGTGAGCCGGATGGCGACCGAGCGCTCGTCGTCGGGGCGGCGCTCGCGATGCAGCAGGCCGGCCGCCTCGAGGCGCTTGAGCAGGGGCGACAGGGTGCTGGACTCCAGCTGGAGGGCCGCGCCGAGGTCGCGTACGGAGATCGCGTCCTGCTCCCAGAGCGCCAGCATCACCAGGTACTGGGGGTAGGTCAGGCCCAGTTCGTCGAGGAGTGGCCGATATCGCGCGGTCACGGCGCGGGAGGCGGCGTACAGGGCGAAGCAGAGCTGGTCGTCCAGGAGCAGGGAGCCGGGGCCGCTCGCGGGCGGTCCGGGCGGCGGGGTCGGGCTCATCGGGGCTCCTGGTGCGGCGGTTGCTGCCTGTGCGTCTCCCCATTGTATCGGGCCAACTCATCGAGCCCTAATGAGTCGAGCACGAAGTCGTCGATGACGAATAAGTTGCGCACGACTTAATCGAGCGCTACTTTTATGTCGCGCCGCCGACCCCGGCGAACCGGCCGGGCGCTCCTGCCCGTAGCACCCCGATCCGAGGAGATCGTCATGTCCGAGTCCCCCCGCCCCGTTCTCGAACCCGCCGCCCAGGCGTTCGTCGAGGCGACCGCGCAGCCGCCGTACCTCTTCGACCTGGGGCCGGAGGGCGGGCGCAAGGCCGTCGACGAGGTGCAGTCGGGCGAGGTGGCCAAGCCGGCCGTCGACGAGGAGTGGCTGACCGTCCCCGGTGGCCCGACCGGCGAGGTCAGGGTGCGGATCGTCCGTCCGGCCGGTGTCTCCGGGACGCTGCCGGTGATCGTCTACATCCACGGCGCCGGCTGGGTCTTCGGCAACGCCCACACCCACGACCGCCTCGTGCGGGAACTGGCCGTCGGCACCGGTGCCGCGGTCGTCTTCCCCGAGTACGACCTCTCGCCCGAGGCCCGCTATCCCGTCGCCGTCGAGCAGAACCACGCCGTGGCGCGGTGGGTCGTCGCCGAGGGCGCCGGACACGGCCTGGACGCGAGCCGGATCGCCGTGGCCGGTGACTCGGTGGGCGGCAACATGGCGGCGGCGCTGACCCTGACGGCCAAGCGGCGCGGGGACGTCCCGCTGGTGGCGCAGGTGCTCTTCTACCCGGTCACCGACGCCTCGTTCGACACCGGCTCCTACCGGCAGTTCGCCGAGGGGTACTTCCTGCGCCGGGACGCCATGCAGTGGTTCTGGGACCAGTACACGACCGACGAGGCCGAGCGCGCGCAGATCACCGCCTCGCCGCTGCGCGCCACCGTGGAACAGCTCACGGGCCTGCCGCCGGCGCTCGTCGTCACCGCCGAGGCTGACGTGCTGCGCGACGAGGGCGAGGCGTACGCGAACAAGCTGCGCCAGGCCGGCGTCCCGGTGACCGCCGTGCGCTACCAGGGCGCGATCCACGACTTCGTGATGCTGAACGCCCTGCGCGGGACACGGGCCGCCGACGGGGCGATCAAGCAGGCGATCGGCGTGCTGCGGGACGCCTTCGGGGCGTGACGCGGCTCCGGTGAGGGGCACCGGGCCGAGCGAGCAGGCCGTCCACGCCCGTCGGGGCGGGGGCGGCCTGTGGCGTCTCAGCCGGACGTACCGCCCGCGGCGGGCAGGGAGTCCCGGACGGCCTGCGCGGTCGCGGTGGGGTCGTAGCCCTCGGGGACCCCGTCGACCAGGACGATGTCGCCCGTGATGTGACGGGTGCGCAGCGGGGCGATCTCCTGGTAGGCGGGGGAGTTCCACCAGGCGCGGGCCTCGGTGAGGCCGGGAAAGGCGATCATCACCACGGCGCCGGACCAGTCGCCCTCGACCGTCTCGTGCGGGGTGCCGTGCACCAGGAAGCGGCCGCCGTACGGCGCGAAGGTCGCGGTGATGCGGTCGATGTACTCGGCGACCTCGGGGTGCGGGGTGATGTCGCGGAGGTGGGCTATGGCGTAGGCGGGCATGGGGTCCTCCCGGTCGGGACGGGTCGGGTCGGATCGAGCGGCCTGCGACGCGATCGTGGCACGCCGGCCACGCCGGGATCGATTACCCGCCGGGTCATGCGCGGACGGTGGGTGGGCCGGTTGCGGGTGCCCGGGCGAGGGAAGCTCCTACACTGGCGCGGGCGGACTCCCGGCGGGTGAGGGGCGGTTGACGGTGCGTAAGGCTTGGATCGTGGCGGGTTCCGCCGTCGCGGCGGGGCTGAGTTTCGTGCTGGTGCTCGTCATCGGGGTGTACCTCGTCGCCGGGAACCCGGCGGGCGGCCTGAGCGGCGGCGCCCGGAACCTGGCCAAGGGCGCGGTGCCCGCCGCCTACCAGGCGCTGGTGGAGAAGTGGGGCAACCGGTGCCCCGCCATCAACCCGGCGCTGCTCGCCGCCCAGCTGTACCAGGAGAGCGGCTTCAACCCGCGGGCGCAGAGCCCGGCGGCGGCCCAGGGTATCGCGCAGTTCATCCCGGGCACCTGGGCCATCCACGGCATCGACGGCGACGGCGACGGCGACCGCGACGTGTGGGACCCGGCGGACGCCATCCCGTCGGCCGCGTCGTACGACTGCACGCTCGCCTCGTACGTGAAGGACGTGCCCGGCGACCCGAAGCGGAACATGCTCGCGTCCTACAACGCCGGGGCGTACGCGGTCATCAAGTACGGGGGCGTGCCGCCGTACAAGGAGACCCGGAACTACGTGAAGACGATCACGACGCTGGAGGAGAGCTTCGCCGCGCCGGTCTCCCGGCTCGACCCCAGCAAGCAGGCCGCCGGGGCCATCGCCTACGCGCAGAAGAAGCTGGGCACCCTCTACCTCTGGGGAGGCGACGGCACCGCCGAGGACGGCGGGCGCTTCGACTGCTCGGGGCTGACCAAGGCCGCCTACGAGAGCGTCGGCGTCACGCTGCCCCGGGTGGCCAACGACCAGTGGAACGCGGGACCGCATCCGGCCAGGAGCGAACTGCTCCCCGGGGATCTGGTGTTCTTCTCCGACGACCTCGGGAACTCACGGGCCATCCGGCATGTCGGGATTTATGTCGGCGGCGGATACATGATCGACGCCCCGAGAACGGGTGCTGTGATCCGGTTCGACCCGATCGACACCCCCGACTACTTCGGGGCCACCCGGGTGACGGAGGATGGCGCGAAAGCGCTGCCCACGACGGTGTGAACGGAGCGTGAACCCTCCCCCTGAGCAGCGATGACGGGTCTCTCTTCGATAACGTCTGCGTGATCATTCAGTGGAGTGTGGAACCCAACGGCGGGGACCGTGCGTTCCTGGTGGCGTAGCCGGATCTACAACCACGGGGGTGGGCGGAGCGGCGTACGCAGGATGCGCCGAGAGACGATGAAGGGGCCGCGGCACCATGGCTGGACTCGCAGAATCCGGGTCGAACCCCGACGTCGAGCTGCTGTACGACATCAACGGCCTGGCCAAGGACGCACCGCACTGGTTCGACCGGGTCATGGAGTACGTCGGTGAGTACGGCGTGCTGCTCGGCCTGGTCCTGGCCGTGCTGTGGTGCTGGTGGACCGTACGGCGGCGCGGCGCGCAGGACGCCGCCTCCTCGGTCGCCGCGCTCGTGTGGGCGCCACTGGCCGCGGGCATCGCCGTCCTCGTGAACGTGCCGATAAGGGGCTTCGTGGAACGCCCCCGGCCCTTCAACGACCACCAGGGGCTCGAGGTCCTGGTCAGCGGCAAGACCGACTACTCCTTCGTCAGCGACCACGCCACCATCGCGATGGCTCTCGGTGTCGCCCTGTTCGTCGCCAACCGCAGGTTCGGGCTCGTCGGCATCGGCCTCGCGCTGCTCGAAGGCTTCTGCCGGGTCTACATGGGCGTGCACTACCCGACCGACGTCGTCGGCGGGTTCGCGCTCGGCACGGCCGTCGCGCTGCTCCTGTCCCCGCCGGCCATGGCCCTGCTGACGCCGCTCATGTCCGCCATCGAACGTTCCCCGCGCGGTGGTTGGCTGATCCGCGCGCGTGGGCTGTCGGGTGACGACGGCAGCGACGCGCTGCTGCGCGGGGCCCGCAAGGACGGCTCCGGGGCCGAGGAGCGGGACCTCGCGGCCTGAAAGGCGCTACAGCGACTGCGGGTAGGTGAAGAAGCCCTGCGGGTCGTACCGCCGCTTCAGCTTCGCCAGACGGGTCGCCGCGTCCCCGTAGTACGCCGTGCGCCACTCCTTCAGGGACCCGTCGGTGTAGTTCTGGTACGCGGCTCCGGAGGCGTACGGCCGCATCGCGTCGTGCGCGGCCGTCAGCCAGGACTGGACGGCGGTGCCCGAGGTGCCCGCCCGCCAGGAGCCGATGTACTGGGCCAGCATCCGCGAGCGGCGGTGGACGAACGCCGTCGCGGTGGGGGAGACCCGGTTCACGGCCCCGCCCAGGGCCGTCAGGGCGATGCTGCCCGAGCCGCCGCGCACCAACTCCATCTGGCGGATCAGCGTCTGGACGCCGGCCGCTGACAGGGAGCGGTCGAAGAAGTCCGACTTGGCCGCGTACGTCTCGCGGCCGAGCGCGCCCTGCGGGGTGCGGCCCGGGGTGGAGCCGGGCAGGTGGCACTGCTCGTCGGTGAACGACGCGCAGCCGGCGTACAGCTCCATCGACTCCTCGTAGGAGCGGCGCCGCAGGGTGACGCTGCGGGCGGGGCCCGGGCCGCCGGGGCCGTCCGCGAGGCGGTCGACGGCGTTCTGCAGCTCGCGGTAGGAGCCCAGCGAGAAGGCCGAGACGGAGACGGTGGGGGTGGCGCCGGCACCGCCGAGGTGCAGCGCCGACCAGATCTCGTCCGGCTGGGACGGGCCCCACTCCTGCCACGCCCTGATCAGCGCGGCGGCCTTCGACCAGGGCCAGCTCATGTACGCCGTCACCGACTGCGGGGCGGGGTGGGTCCTGAAGTGCAGTTCCGTGACGACGCCGAAGTTGCCGTTGCCGGCGCCCCGCAGGGCCCAGAAGAGGTCCTGGTTCGTGGAGGCGTCGGCGGTGAGCTGCTTGCCGTCGGCGGTGACGAGGACGGCACGGGTGAGGCTGTCGCAGGTCAGGCCGTAGGCGCGGGAGGTGACGCCGTGGCCGCCGCCGAGGGTGAGGCCGGAGACGCCGACGGTCGGGCAGGAGCCGGCGGGTATGGTCACGTCCTTCGCCGCGAGCGTGCGGTAGACGTCGATGAGCTTGGAGCCGGCGCCGACGACCGCGGTGCCGCCGGAGACGCGGATGCGGTCGAGCCGGGAGACGTCGACGATCAGGCGGCCGTCGCCCGAGGACCAGCCGGCGTAGCTGTGGCCGCCGTTGCGGATGGCGACCTTCAGGCGGTGGGCGCGGGCGTAGTCGAGCGTGGTGCGTATGTCGTCGGCGTGGGCGACGTAGGCGACGGCGCTGGGCTTCAGGCCGTCGAAGCGGGTGTTGTACAGCTGGTGGGCCGTGCCCCAGGAGGCGTCGCCGGGGCGTATGAGAGAGCCGTCGAGGTCGCGGGCGAGGGCGGACCAGGTGGCGGGGGCGGAGGCGGCTGAGGTGCGGGTGCGGGTGTGGGTCGTCTTCGACGCGGGGCGGGTGCCGCCCTTGTCCGTGCCGGCCTCGCAGGCGGTGGTCGTCAGCGCGGCGAGCGCCGCCGCGGTGCCGCCGCCGATGAAGGTACGCCGTTCCATGTCGCCTCCTGGGGTCACGTGGAACGAGACGGGGTGGCGCGGCGTGGGGTTCCATGAGCGGACGGGCCGGTCCGGCCGAGGGGCAGGGAGATTCAGCCGCGGCCGTGCGTCTCCGCGTCCGTGCGGGCCTGGCTTCTCGCGCGGCGGGCCGGGCCTCGCCAGCCGCAGGTGCAGTGGGCCGTGCAGAAGGGGCCCTTCTCCACCGTCGTCGTCCGGTGCCGAGAGGGGGCGTCGCGGTGCTCGTCCTGCTCTGCCATCGCCCCCACGCTACCCAGGGCGGTCGGGCGCGACGCGCCCGGCGGCGTGACGGGGACCTCTACCGGTCGTTAACCGGTACGACAAGGAGCCCGTGACGGTCGTACCGGGGGTAGGCAGGCGATGGCGGAGAGGCAGCAGCACAGGCGCATGCGGGGAGCCGGCGTCGCGGTGGGGCTCCTGGGTCTCTGCCTCGCCGGCAGCGGGTGCGTGCAGAGGGGGGCCGCCGCCGAGGACGCCCACGGGGGCGACCCGGTCGGCGTGGTGCGCGGAGCCGCCGACGCCCTGGTGGGCGCCCGCAGCTCCCGGGCGCGCACCTCCATGGAGATGGCCACCGGCGGCACCCGGGTCACCATCCGGGGCGAAGGGGTGTACGACTTCGGCCGGCAGCTGGGGCGGCTGAAGGTGCGGCTGCCGCAGGACCCGGCGGGGACGACCGGACAGCGGCCGATCACCGAGCTGCTCGCGCCCGGCGCGCTGTTCATGAAGAACCGCGGCGCCGGGGTGCCCGCCGACAAATGGGTGCGGGTGGAGACCCGGTCCCTGACCGACGGCAATCTCGTCACCGGCGGCGCCACCGACCCGTTCGCCGCCGCCGAGGTGCTGCGGGGCGCGCGCACCGCCACCTACGTGGGGCAGGCGGAGATCTCCGGGACCCGGGTGCGGCACTACCGCGGCACCGCCGACCTGAGCACCGCGGCCCGGAAGGCCTCCGACGGGAACGCCCGGGCGCTCGCGGCGGCGGCGAAAGGGTTCGCCACGGACCAGGTGCCGTTCGACGTCTACTTGGACGACGAGGGGCTGGTCCGCCAGGTCAGGCACCGCTTCAGCTTCGTCAACGGGCAGCACCGCAGCGCCGTCGACGTGACCTCCACCACCGCGCTGTACGACTTCGGCGCCCCCGCCCGCGTCCGGCTGCCGGAGGACGACGACATCTACGCCGGGCAGATCGCCGAGGAGCAGCGGCACCACCGGGGCGTCGAGGACTAGCCCTTCCGTGCCATGCGCGGTCCGTAGGCCGCTCCCTACTCTAGGAAGTCGGTAACGGCAGAGAAGAGGTGATGCGCGTGGCTCCGGTCGGCGGTACGGCGGTTCAGGACCACGTGGCCCTCGCCGAGATCGAGCTGTGCGGAGAGCTGATCATCGCGGCCTCGGCCGCCCGTGAGGAGCGGCTCAGCCTGGAGAGCATCGACCAGGTGCTGCGGGTCGCGGAGGAGCGGGACGCGCGGGCCCGGTGACCGGGCGGGCCGCTCAGGTCCGCAGCAGGCGGCCGATGGCCTTCGTGGCCTCCTCGACCTTCGCGTCGATCTCCGCACCGCCCTTGAGGGCCGCGTCGGCGACGCAGTGGCGAAGGTGCTCCTCCAGCAGCTGCAGGGCGAAGGACTGGAGGGCCTTCGTCGACGCGGAGACCTGCGTGAGTATGTCGATGCAGTAGACGTCCTCGTCGACCATGCGCTGCAGACCGCGGATCTGGCCCTCGATCCGGCGCAGGCGCTTGAGGTGCTCCGTCTTCTGGTGGTGGTAACCGTGGACGCCGCGGTCGTGATCCGTCACGATGTCCGCGCCGGCCGTCGTCTCCAGGGCGTCGTCGGCGGCGGAGGGCGCACCCGCGCCGGCCTCTGTGGTCGTCATCGCGTCCTCCCGACGTAAACCGCTTCTATACCCCTACCGGGTATATCGTACCGAACTTTGCCGGGTAGGGGCGTGATGGCGTCCACCCGTGGGCCCCGCCTCACCGGGGCTTACGGGCGGGCCCCGTGCCGACCACTGTGCCTGATGGGCGACACTGGGAGGCGGCCCATTAGCCGTGGCCGGATGATGCGCCTAGCATCAGCCTGACCGAAACCGATGCATTCTGAGGACCACACGTGCGATTTCGTCTGACCCCCAGGGAGACGAGCTTCTACGACATGTTCGCCGCGTCCGCGGACAACATCGTCACGGGCTCGAAGCTCCTGATGGAACTGCTCGGGGCGGACACCGCCGGCCGGGCCGAGATCGCCGAACGGATGCGGGCCGCGGAACACGCGGGTGACGACGCGACGCACGCGATCTTCCACCAGCTGAACTCCTCGTTCATCACGCCGTTCGACCGCGAGGACATCTACTCCCTCGCGTCGTCCCTCGACGACATCATGGACTTCATGGAGGAGGCCGTCGACCTGGTCGTCCTCTACAACGTCGAGGAACTGCCCAAGGGCGTCGACCAGCAGATCGAGGTCCTGGCGCGGGCGGCCGAGCTGACGGCCGAGGCGATGCCGAACCTGCGCACCATGGACAACCTGACCGAGTACTGGATCGAGGTCAACCGCCTCGAGAACCAGGCCGACCAGATACACCGCAAGCTGCTCGCCCACCTCTTCAGCGGCAAGTACGACGCGATCGAGGTGCTGAAGCTCAAGCAGATCGTGGACGTGCTGGAAGAGGCGGCGGACGCCTTCGAGCATGTGGCGAACACGGTGGAGACCATCGCCGTCAAGGAGTCCTGACCCCTTCATGGACACCTTCGCTCTGGTCGCGACCATCGGGGTCGCGCTCTTCTTCACGTACACCAACGGTTTCCACGACTCGGCGAACGCCATCGCCACCTCGGTCTCGACGCGCGCGCTCACGCCCCGGGCCGCGCTCGCCATGGCGGCCGTGATGAACCTGGCCGGCGCCTTCCTGGGCTCCGGGGTCGCCAAGACGGTCAGCGAGGGCCTGATCGAGACGCCCAAGGGCTCGACGGGGATGGGCATCCTCTTCGCGGCCCTGGTCGGCGCGATCGTCTGGAACCTGGTCACCTGGTACTTCGGCCTGCCGTCGTCGTCCTCGCACGCCCTGTTCGGCGGCATGGTGGGCGCGGCGCTGGCCGGCGGGACGAAGGTGTACTGGCACGGCGTCGTCGACAAGGTCGTCATCCCGATGTTCGTGTCGCCGGTCGTCGGCCTGATCGTCGGCTACCTCGTCATGACGGCGATCCTGTGGATGTTCCGGCGGGCCAACCCGCACAAGGCCAAGCGGGGCTTCCGTATCGCGCAGACGGTGTCGGCGGCCGGCATGGCCCTCGGGCACGGCCTCCAGGACGCGCAGAAGACGATGGGCATCGTGGTGATGGCCCTGGTCATCGCCGACGTCGAGGACTACGGCGACCCGATCCCGGTGTGGGTCAAGATCGCCTGTGCGGTGATGCTGTCCCTCGGCACCTACGCGGGCGGCTGGCGCATCATGCGCACCCTGGGCCGGAAGATCATCGAGCTGGACCCGCCGCAGGGCTTCGCGGCCGAGACCACCGGCGCCTCGATCATGTTCGGCTCGGCGTTCATCTTCCACGCGCCGATCTCCACCACCCATGTGATCACCTCGGCGATCATGGGCGTGGGCGCCACCAAGCGGGTGAACGCGGTGCGCTGGGGCGTGGCCAAGAACATCGTCCTGGGCTGGTTCATCACGATGCCCGCGGCGGCCGCCGTCGCGGCCCTGTCCTTCTGGATCGTGGACCTCGCGTTCCTGTGAGGCCCGCGCCCCTGTGACGCGGTACGTGGAAGGGCCCGCCCCCGACTCCTGGGGGCGGGCCCTTCCCGTGCCTCGCGGTGGCACCGCCATGCAGCACCGCGAGGGGTCCGGTGGGCGGCCCGGTCAGCCGAAGCGGCCCGAGATGTAGTCCTCGGTGGCCTGGACCGACGGGTTGGAGAAGATGCGCTCGGTGTCGTCGATCTCGATGAGCCTGCCGGGCTTGCCGACGGCCGCCAGGTTGAAGAACGCCGTGCGGTCGGAGACCCGCGCCGCCTGCTGCATGTTGTGGGTCACGATGACGATCGTGAACCGTTCCTTCAGCTCCCCGATCAGGTCCTCGATGGCGAGGGTGGAGATGGGGTCCAGAGCCGAGCAGGGCTCGTCCATCAGCAGCACGTCCGGCTCGACCGCGATGGCGCGGGCGATGCACAGGCGCTGCTGCTGACCGCCGGAGAGGCCCGAGCCCGGCTTGGCCAGCCGGTCCTTGACCTCGTTCCAGAGGTTCGCGCCCCGCAGGGACTTCTCCACGATGTCGTCCAGCTCGGACTTCTTGTACGAGCCGTTGAGCTTCAGGCCCGCCGCCACGTTGTCGTACACCGACATGGTGGGGAAGGGGTTGGGCCGCTGGAAGACCATGCCGACCTCGCGGCGCACGGCGACCGGGTCGATGCCGGGGCCGTACAGGTTCTCGTCGTCCAGGAGCACCTTGCCCTCGACGCGGCCGCCCGGGGTGACCTCGTGCATCCGGTTGAGCGTGCGCAGGAAGGTGGACTTGCCGCAGCCGGACGGGCCGATGAAGGCCGTCACGGAGCGGGGCTCGACGGTCATCGAGATGTCCTCGACCGCGAGGAAGGAGCCGTAGTAGGCGTTGAGGCCGCTGACATCGATGCGCTTGGCCATGTCGATCACTGCTTCTTTCGAATCCGAGTCGCTGACTGTTCCACGGGGGTCGCGTCAGCGACCGGCCTTGGGGGCCTTCCAGCGGGCGATGCCGCGGGCCACCAGGTTGAGGATCATGATGAAGGCGATGAGCACCAGGGCGGCCGCCCAGGCGCGGTCGTAGGCGGCGCCCGAGCCGCCGCTGTTCGCGTACTGCAGGTAGATGTACACCGGCAGGGAGGCCTGCGGGTCCTGGAAGGGGTTGGCGTTGATGAAGTTCGTCACCCACACCAGGAGCAGGAGCGGGGCGGTCTCGCCGGTGATGCGCGCGACGGCGAGCATCACGCCCGTGGTGATCCCGCCGACGGAGGTCGGCAGCACCACCTTGAGGATGGTCCGCCACTTCGGCACGCCCAGCGCCAGCGACGCCTCGCGCAGCTCGTTCGGGACGAGCTTGAGCATCTCCTCGGTGGAGCGGACGACGACCGGCAGCATCAGGATGGCGAGCGCCATGGAGCCGGCGAAGCCGGAGTAGCCCATGCCGAGGACGACGATCCACAGGCTGAGGACGAACAGGCCGGCGACGATCGACGGGATGCCCGTCATGACGTCGACGAAGAACGTGATCGCCTTGGAGAGCCTGCCGCGTCCGTACTCGACCAGGTAGATCGCGGTGAGCACACCGATGGGCACGGCGATGGCGGTGGCGATGCCGACCTGCTCCAGGGTGCCGAGGAGGGCGTGGTAGATGCCGCCGCCGGTCTCGGTGTCGGCGACCACGCCCATCGAGTGGGTGAGGAAGTAGCCGTCGAGGACCTTCACCCCGCGCCGGACCGTCTCGTACACCAGCGAGGCCAGCGGGATGACGGCGAGCAGGAAAGCGACCCAGATGAGGCTCGTGGCGACACGGTCCTTGGCCTGCCGGCGTCCCTCGACCCGCGCGGAGATCCCGTACGAGCCGGCGACGAACAGCAGCGCGGCGATCAGCGCCCACTGGATGCTGCTCTCCAGCCCGGCGGCCGCGCTGACGCCGAGGCCGAGGGCGACGGAACCGGCGGCGACCGCCCAGGAGAACCACTTGGGCAGGGTGGCGCCCTTCAGGCTGTCCGGGCGCCGGGCGGAAAGGGATGTGTGGCTCATGCGTTGGCCCCCGAGAACTCCTTGCGCCGCTCGATGATGAGGCGGGCGGTGCCGTTGACCAGCAGGGTGATGACGAACAGCACCAGACCGGAGGCGATCAGCGCGTCCCGGCCGTCCGTGGTGGCCTCGTTGAACTTGCTGGCGATGTTCTGGGCGAAGGTGCCGCCGCCCGGGTCGAGCAGGCTGGCCTCGATGTCGAAGGTCGGCGAAAGGACCATCGCGACGGCCATCGTCTCGCCGAGCGCGCGGCCGAGGCCCAGCATCGAGGCGGAGATGACACCGGAGCGCCCGTAGGGCAGGACGGCCATCCGGACGACCTCCCAGCGGGTGGCGCCGAGGGCCAGGGCGGCCTCCTCGTGCGTCCGCGGGACCTGCCGGAAGATCTCACGGCTCACGTTGGTGATGATCGGCAGGATCATGATTGCGAGCAGGATGCCGACGGTGAACAGCGCGCGCGGGGCGCCGCCGTTCCACTCGAAGACGCCGGTCCAGCCGAGGTACTCGTCCAGCCACGCGTACAGGCCGCCCAGGTGCGGCACCAGGACGAGAGCGCCCCACAGGCCGTAGACGATGGACGGGACCGCGGCGAGCAGGTCGATCACGTACGCGATGGGGCCGCCGAGACGGCGCGGGGCGTAGTGCGTGAGGAACAGCGCGATGCCGACGGACACCGGGACGGCGATCGCCAGCGCGATGACCGACGACACGACCGTGCCGAAGGCGAGCACCGCGATGCCGAAGGCGGGCGGGTCGCCGGTGGGGTTCCACTCGAAGGTGGTGAAGAAGTTGGCCTCGTCCTTGCCGATCGCGCTGGCGGCCCGGAGGCTCAGGAAGACGGCGATGGCGGCCATGAGCACCAGCAGGAAGATGCCGGAGCCACGGGTGAGGGCGAGGAAGATCCGGTCACCGGGGCGGGTGGCGCCGCGGGCGCCGCTGCCGCGCCGGGCAGGGGTCGGGAGGGGGGTGGGCGGAGCTGTGTCGTTCTTGACTGATATGTCCATGGGGAGTCTCCGGTCTGCGGAGCCACCGCGCTGGGCGGCTCACGGCGGAGCGCTCCCGGCGGCGGGGCGCTCCTGGCGGCGGTGCACCGGATGTGCGGCCGGACCCGGGGGCCCGGCCGCGGCTCAGGTCAGCTCAGGCTCGAGACGGTGGAGCGGACCTTGGTGATGATCTCGGCGGGGACGGGGGCGTAGCCGGCGTCGGCCAGCAGGCCCTGGCCGTCCTCGGAGGCGATGTAGGAGAGGAAGGACTTCACGGCGGGCAGGGACTCCGCCTTGTTGCCCTTGTCGCAGACGATCTCGTAGGTGACGAGGGTGATCGGGTAGGCGCCCTCGGCGGACGGCGTGTAGTTGAGCTCCAGCGCCAGGTCCTTGCCGGTGCCGACGATCTTGGCCTCGGAGATGGACTTGGTGGCGTTCTCGGTGGTCGCCTCGACCGGCTGGGTGGCACCCGTCTTGATCTTGACGGACTTCATGCCGTCCTTGACGTAGGACAGCTCCATGTAGGAGATCGCGCCCGCGGTCTGGCTCACCTGCTGCGCCACACCGGAGGAGCCGGACGCCGACTGGCCGCCCTTGGCCTGCCAGGACTTGCCGTGCTCGTACTTCCAGTTGTCGGGCGCGGCGGCGGAGAGGTACTTGGTGAAGTTGTCCGTGGTGCCGGACTCGTCCGAACGGTGGAACGCCTGGATCTTCAGGTCGGGCAGCTTCGCGTCGGGGTTGAGCGTCGCGATGGCCTTGTCGTTCCACTTGGTGATCTTGCTGTCGAAGATCTTGGCGAGGGTCGGCGCGTCCAGGACGAGGCTGTCGACGCCCGGCACGTTGTAGCCGACGCCGATCGGGCCCACGACCATCGGCAGGTCGATGGCCTGGCCGCCGTCGGTGCAGGCGGTCTTCTTGGACTCGGTGATCTCCTCCGCGTCCAGGGCGGAGTCGGAGCCCGCGAACGCGGTCTGACCCTGGAGGAAGGCGGTGACACCGGCGCCCGAGCCGGTCGGGTTGTAGTTGAGCTGTACGCCCTTGCAGGCCGTCGTGTACTGCTTGACCCACGCGTCGATCGCGTTCTTCTGCGCGGACGAGCCGGAGGCCTGGAGCTGCCCCTTGGCGTCGCCGCAGTCGATGGCGCCGGCCTTGGCGGTGGCCGCCGAGTCGCCGCCGTTCGCGTTGCCGGTGTCGTCCGAGCCGCACGCCGTGAGGGCCAGGGCGCCGGAGACGGCGAGAGCGCCGAGTGAGAGAGCCCGCCGGGTCTTGCGCTGAAGCTTCACTGTGAGGAATTTCCTTCCGGGAGCCGCCGTCCTGAATTCCGGCGGCGTGCGAAGACTGGTGAGATGAGGACACGTCCCCCGGGGCGCGTTCTCTCATCGTGCACGGCCGAAATTAGACAGATCAGGTGAAGGCACCGAAGGGCGAGCATGAACGGGGGGTGAACCCCTGGGGACGGCGTGGTGAGGCCGTGCGCCGCGCGCGCCCCTCCTACGCCCGGTGCAGCGACGCCAGCAGCGCGTCGACGAGCATGCGGTCCCTCGGCTGGGTCAGCCGGTCCCGGGCGCGCTCGGGGGACAGCCACAGCACCCGGTCCACCTCGGAGTTCGGGGTGAAGGTGCCGGCGCCCGCCTCGGCGGCCCAGTAACGCACCTCCTTGGGTCGGTCGTTCACGAGATAGCGGACCGTGGGCAGCCCGTCCCCCGGTTCGGCCGTGTGCCCGGTCTCCTCGGCCACCTCGCGCAGCGCGCCCGCGAGGGGGTCCTCGCCGCGTCGCAGCTTGCCCTTGGGGTGCGACCAGTCGTCGTACCGGGGCCGGTGGACCAGGCAGATCTCCAGCTCGCCGCCGGCCGGCGAGCGGCGCCACAGGACGCAGCCCGCGGCGTGCACCGTACGGTCGTCCGCGTCTGTCACCGGGTGCGCCTCCTCGGGGCGGGCGTGGCTCAGGACGTGCCCACGGTCTGCTTCTGCCAGGACCGCTGGAACGCGAACCGGGCCGCCTCCACCTCGTGCCGCTGGTCGGCGTGCAGGACACCGAGGGCGTAGGCCGTCGCGGGCGCGATCCGGGGGGTGCGGGCCGCCTGGGCGGCGGCGGTCGCCGCCTCGGCGGCGTCCCGGTGCCGGTCCAGGGCCTGCCCGGCCGCCGTCAGCCGTACGTCCATGGGGCCGGCGTCGCCGCGCAGGACCTCGCGGGCGTAGCGGTGCAGGCGCAGCAGCAGCCGGACCTGGTGCCAGGGCGCGTCCTGCGGATGCGGGGACGGGTCCGGGGACAGGCCGTGGACCAGCGCCTCCGCGTTGTACGGGTGCCCCGCCCGCATCAGCGGCAGCGCGGTCACCGCGGCGGCGAGCCGCTCCTCGGCGGCGGCCGCGAGGGGCCGCAGGTCGGCGGTGGCCGCCGCCGGGGTCAGGGGGACCTCGCTGGCCAGCAGGGCGACGGTGTCGGCCACCGCGTGGAAGCGGCTGCCGCCGAGAGCCTGCAGGGCGGCGGAGTGGGCGCGGGTCCGGGCCAGGGTGAGCTGCCGTTCGAGCAGGGCGCCCGCCTTGGCCGCGCCCACGGCGAGCTTGCCGCGCTCGGTGGCGGCGGGCCCGGTGGGCTCCGGGGTGGGCGGCACCCCGGCCGGGCCCGGCGGCTGCGCCGGGAGGACCGGGGTGCCCGACAGCCGGTGCAGGGCCTGCAGCAGCCGTTCCAGCCGGGCCGTGTACGCCTGCTCCAGGGCCAGGGTGCCCGACAGCCAGGCCAGCTCGGGGCGGACGGCCTCCGCCCAGCCGGCGTCGAGGAGCGGGCGGAACGTGTGCAGGCTGCCGCTGATCCGGCGGGCCGAGCGCCGCAGTGCCCGGACCGCGCCGTCGGGCTCCGTGCCCGCACCGCCCTCCCGGTGCAGCCGCAGGGCGCGGAGGAACTCGGTGGCCTGGGCGCGCAGGTGGTCCGCGAGGGCCTCCCCGGTCACCGCGCCGGCCGCGGGGTCCGTCGGATCAGGGTGTCGCTGTGCCACGCCGGCGCCTCCGGGCGTCTATGAGCATCTCCTGGACGTTGCGCAGGGGCTGCCCCTCCGCGTCCGTCGCGTGCCGGGTCCACTCGCCGTCCGGGCCGAGGTGCCAGGACGCGGTGGTGTCGGACATCCCGGTCTCCAGGAGCCGGTTCAGCGCCGCGCGGTGGGCCGGGTCGGTGACCCTGACCAGGGCTTCGATACGGCGGTCGAGGTTGCGGTGCATCATGTCGGCGCTGCCGATCCACACCTCGGGCTCCCCGCCGTTGCCGAAGGCGAAGACACGGGAGTGCTCCAGGAAGCGGCCGAGGACCGAGCGGACGCGGACGTTCTCCGACAGGCCGGTCACGCCCGGGCGGACCGCGCAGATGCCGCGGACCCAGATGTCCACCGGCACGCCCGCCTGGGACGCGCCGTAGCAGGCGTCGATCAGGGCCTCGTCGACGATCGAGTTGACCTTGATGCGGACGTACGCGGGGCGTCCGGCACGGTGGTGCTGGACCTCCTTGTTGATCCGGGCGATCAGGCCGTCCCGCAGGGACTTGGGGGCGACCAGCAGGCGCCGGTAGGTCTCGCGGCGCGAGTAGCCCGACAGCCGGTTGAACAGGTCGGACAGGTCCGCGCCGACCTGCGGGTCGGCGGTGAGCAGGCCGAGGTCCTCGTAGAGGCGGGCCGTCTTCGGGTGGTAGTTGCCGGTGCCGACGTGGCTGTAGCGCCGGAGCGTCTCGCCCTCCTGACGGACCACCAGCGACAGCTTGCAGTGGGTCTTCAGACCGACCAGGCCGTAGACGACGTGGCAGCCGGCCTCCTCCAGCTTGCGCGCCCACTTGATGTTGGCGTGCTCGTCGAAGCGCGCCTTGATCTCGACCAGCACCAGGACCTGCTTGCCGGCCTCGGCCGCGTCGATGAGCGCGTTGACGATGGGGGAGTCGCCGGAGGTCCGGTACAGGGTCTGCTTGATCGCGAGGACGTCCGGGTCGTCGGCCGCCTGCTCCAGGAACGCCTGCACGGAGGTGGAGAAGGAGTCGTACGGGTGGTGCAGCAGGACGTCCCGGCTGCGCAGCGCGGCGAAGATGTCCGGCGCGGACGCCGACTCCACCTCGGCGAGGTCGCGGTGGGTGCCGGCGATGAACTTCGGGTACTTCAGCTCGGGCCGGTCGATGGAGGCGATGCGGAAGAGGCCCGTGAGGTCCAGGGGGCCGGTGAGCGGGTACACCTCGGCCTCGCTGATCTTCAGCTCGCGCACCAGCAGGTCCAGGACCTCCTGGTTGATGTTCTCCTCGACCTCCAGGCGCACCGGCGGGCCGAACCGGCGCCGCATGAGCTCCTTCTCCAGGGCCTGCAGGAGGTTCTCCGCGTCGTCCTCCTCGACCTCCAGGTCCTCGTTGCGGGTGACCCGGAACGCGTGGTGCTCCAGCACCTCCATGCCCGGGAACAGCTCCTCCAGGTGCGCGGCGATCACGTCCTCCAGCGGGACGTACCGGCCGGGGGAGGCCTCCAGGAAGCGGGAGAGCAGCGGGGGCACCTTGACGCGCGCGAAGTGCGGGGTGCCGGTGACGGGGTTGCGGACCCGGACGGCCAGGTTCAGGGAGAGCCCGGAGATGTACGGGAAGGGGTGCGCCGGGTCGACGGCCAGCGGGGTCAGCACCGGGAAGATCTGGTGCCGGAACAGGGTGAACAGGCGGGCCTGCTCCTTCTCCGTCAGCTCGTTCCAGCGGACCAGGTGGATGCCCTCCTCCGCCAGGGCGGGGGCGACGTCCTCGTGGTAGCAGGCGGCGTGCCGGGCCATGAGCTCACGGGAGCGGGCCCAGATCATCTCCAGCACCTCGCGCGGCTGGAGCCCCGACGCGGAGCGGGTGGCCACGCCGGTGGCTATGCGGCGCTTCAGACCGGCCACCCGGACCATGAAGAACTCGTCCAGGTTGCTGGCGAAGATGGCCAGGAAGTTGGCCCGCTCCAGCAGCGGCGTCGCGGGGTCCTCGGCGAGTTCGAGCACCCGCTCGTTGAACGCCAGCCAGCTGCGCTCCCGGTCGAGGAAGCGGCCCTGGGGCAGCTGGACGCCCTCGATCTCGCCGACGTCGTAGGCGTCGAGATCGGCGTCGATGTCGGGTTCCAGGTCGGAGACGACCGCCGAGGTGACGGTGTGCGGGCGGTGCGCCGCGATGGAGCCCACGGAGGGCTGCGCGTGCTGGACCTGTGCCGGGGCGTTCGAGGACTGGCTCATACGCCCATTGTTCCGCGCGTCGAGGTGTACAGGCGCGTCGGAACGGGCGGGTGGGAGCGCCGCCGGGAGGCGTCGCCGGTCCCCGTTCCCCGCGCCCGGGTGCGAAGGCGGCACGGGCTCTGGCACGGCGGGAGTCATTGGCCGAGCGTCGCAAGGTTGTCTTAACCGCCGGTTACCAGGACATGGCGTGCGGTGAAGCGGGACACGGCCCGCGCGCGTCCGCACGTCCTTCCCCCCGTGGAGAGACGTGCGGACGCGTGCGAGGCGGCCGCTCCGTCATACGGCTCGCGCGGTACGGCGGTTCAGCAGGCGGAAGGAGATCAGGACCGCGAGGGCCGCCAGGGCCAGGACGATGCCCGTCTCGACCAGGTGGAGGGGCCAGAAGTGCGAGGCCGGGTGGAAGTCGCGGTAGTAGCCGACGACGTCGTGCTCGGCCAGGCAGCGGGCCTCGTCCACGCACATCGGGTCGGTGATGCGGGACCCGTCGGAGGTCAGGGCGCCGTCGTCGACGACCATGCCGGTCCACTCGGGGTACTGCTCGCCGGTCAGCGTCCGGACCGGCCACAGGTACGGGCGCAGGTCCCTGAGGGCGATCATCAGGGCGCCGAGGGCCAGGACCGCGGTGCCGAGCGCGGGCAGGGCACGGCGCTGGAGCAGGCCCGCGAGGACGCCGACGGCCAGGCCCAGCAGGGCGTAGGCGGCGGCGAGGGTCCCGTTGGCCTCGTACACCGGGCTCTGGTCCCAGTCCGCCGAGCCGATGGTGGCGCGCAGCAGGCTGTTGGAGGTGAACATCAGGCGGTGCAGCGGGGTGAGGAGGAGCATTCCGGCCACCAGCAGCGCGGCGGGGACGGCCAGTTTGGCGGCGAGCCAGCGGGCCGGGGAGACCGACTGCGTCCAGGCCAGCCGGGCCGTGCCGCTCTCCAGCTCACGCCCGATGAGCGCGCCGCCGGCCCAGGCCGCGGTGAGGAACGGCACGAGTTCGATGAGACCGCCGGCCAGTGCCTCGGCGCTCTGGTAGCGCCCCGCGGCCGCGCCCCCCATGTCGCAGCCCAGGCTGGCCCCGCCGTCGAGGCAGCCCCGGGACCGGTACTCGGCCCAGGCGGCGTCCGCGCCGGGGCCGTACGCCCACAGCAGGACGCCGGCGCCGACGGCCACCAGCATCACCCAGAACCACAGGGCCGAGCGGTGCACCCGCAGTGTCGCCCAGAGCAGACCGCGGGGTCCCCGGCGCCGGGCGACGGCGGCCGTGGTCTCGGGGGTCACAGTGGTCATACGGCGGCCTCCCGGACGTCGTCGAGGTGCAGGGCGGGGGCCTGCGGGGCACGGAGATGGGCGAGGACCAGCTCCTCCAGGGTGGGGGCGGTGTCCTGCCAGGCCGGCTCGAGGGGGCCTTCGGGCCGGATCAGGGCGGTGAGCCCGCGGCCGGTGGTGCGCGCCTCGACCACGGTGTGCGGGTCGAGGGAGGCGCCGGCGCGCCCGGTGACCAGGCGGTGCGCGGCCAGCAGGTCCTCCAGCGGCCCCGCCAGGCGCACCCGCCCGGCGCCGAGCAGCAGGAGGTGGTCGCAGGAGCCCTCCAGCTCGGCGACGACGTGCGAGGACATCACGACCGTGGTGCCGTGCTCGGCCGCGTCGGCCATGAGCGTCCCCGTCAGCTGGTGCCGGGCGAGCGGGTCGAGGTCGGCCATCGGCTCGTCCAGGAGCAGCAGTTCGGGCCGCTTGCCGAGGGCGAGGGCGAGCGCCACGCGGGTGCGCTGGCCGCCGGACAGGGCGCGGATCTTCGTGTCCGTGTCCAGCTCGCCCTCGGCGACGATCCGCTCGGCGACCCGGTCGTCCCAGCGGCCGGGGTTCAGCTCACGGCCGTAGCGCAGGGTCTCGGCGATGGTCAGCTGGGGGTGCAGGGGCTTGTCCTGGGCGACGTACCCGACCCGTGCGCGGACCTCGGCGGGGGACCGGCCGAGGACGGTGAGCGTGCCGGCGGTGGGCCGGGCCAGCCCGGCGGCGAGGGACAGCAGGGTCGACTTGCCGGCGCCGTTCGGGCCGACGACGGCGCACACGCCGCCCGGCGGGATCCGGAACGCGCAGCCGTCCAGCGCGGGCCTTTTTCGTCGCCCGAACCGCATGCCCAGCCCGGCCGCCTCGATGGCGGTCTCGGTCATGACGGGTCCCCCTTGAAGTGTGTGTCCAGTACGGAAGTGAAGAGCGCGTCCACGTCGTCGCGGTCGAGCCCGGCCTCACGGGCCCGGACGGCCCAGGCGTCCAGCTCGGCCCGCAGCGGTGAGTCCGCCGGTGCGGTGTTCAGCCCCCGGCGCACGAAGGTGCCCAGCCCCCGGCGCGCCTCGACCAGGCCCTCGCGCTCCAGTTCGCGGTACGCCTTGAGGACGGTGTTCGGGTTGACGGCGGTCGCCTCGACGACCTCGCGGGCGGTGGGCAGCTTGTCGCCGGGCTCCAACAGGCCGAGACGCAGCGCCTGTTTGGTCTGCCGCACGATCTGGACGTAGGTGGCGACGCCGGAGCGCCGGTCGATGCGGTACTCGATCATCGCGTTACACCACCCTTTCACTAATTGAGTAGTGAAAGGGTGGTGGAAGGGGGCCGCGGTGTCAAGCCGGCCCGGTACGGTGACCGGACTCGACAACGGGGGAGGGGCGCGTGGACCTGTCCGCAGCGCGTGTGGTCGCCGTCGACGTGGGCTCCGTGCGCACCGGTTCCTTCGCCTGGGCGGCGGTCGACCTGCCGGGGCACACGCTCGCCGCGCACGGCGACGAGCCCGCGGGCGCGGCGGAAGCGCTCGCCGCCGCCCTGGCGGACGGGGCCGGTGCGGTGCTGGCGCTGGAGGCGCCGATGTCCGTGCCCGTGCCCGGCGACTGGAGGCTGCTGGGGAAGAGCCGTGCGGGGGAGGGGAACCGGGCCTGGTCGGCGAGCGCGGGAGCCGGGGCGCTGGCGACGGGGCTGGCGCAGGGGGCGTGGCTGCTGGCGGAGATCGCCCGCGCGCTGCCCGGGCTCGCGGCCACCACTCAGGTGCGGCGCTGGCGCGGTACGGCGGACGGCGGGGCGCCGCTGCTGCTCGTGGAGGCGTTCGTGTCGGGGGAGGGCAAGCCGGTGCCCACCGCGCTGGGACCGCACGCCGCCGACGCCGAGGCGGCCGCCCGCGCGGTGGCCCGGCGGCTGACCGGCGAGGACGGCACCGGCGGCGGCACCGACGTGACCTGCGCGCCGCAGCGGGCCGTCAACCTGCTGGCCGCGCAGGCGCGCTGGGCCGGGCTGTCCATCGGCGGCGACGAGCACGCGCTCGACGTCCTCGTGGTCCGCGCCCGGCCCGTCGGGTGAGACCGGCTCAGGTCTCCGTGCGGTACATCAGGTCCGTCTCGTACGTCGTGAACCCGAGCCGCTCGTAGACGGACACCGCCGCCTTGTTGTCCGCGTCGACGTACAGCATCGCCGTCGGCAGCCCCTGCGCGGCCAGGTGCCGCAGCCCGACCGCCGTCAGGGCCTTGCCGAGGCCGCCGCCCTGGGCGCCCGGACGCACCCCGACGACGTACACCTCGCCGAGGCGCTCCTCGGCGTGGACCTTCGTCCAGTGGAAGCCGACCAGTTCGCCGCCGCGTTCGGCCAGGAAGAAGCCCGCCGGGTCGAACCACGGCTCGCCCTCGCGGTCGTCGAGGTCGCGCTGGGTGAGCGAGCCCTGCTCGGGGTGGTGGGCGAACGCGGCGGCGTTCACCGCGAGCCAGGCCGCGTCGTCCTGGCCGGGCACGAACGTGCGGATCGTGACACCCTCCGGCAGCACCGGCTCCGACAGTTCCGTACCGGTCAACGGCAGACGCATCTGGCGCAGTTCGCGGAAGAGGGTCAGACCCAGCACCTGGGCGAGATGCCGGGCGGCGGAGTGGCCGCCGTGCGCCCACACCCGCAGCCGCTTGCCGGAGGCGGCCAGGAGGGCCGTGCCGAGCGCGCGCCCGTGGCCGAGGCCCCGGTGCGCGGGGTGCACGACCAGCTCGGCGGCGGGCGCCTCGACCGGGTCGGTGTCCTCCAGCTGGGCGTACCCGACGAGTTGGCCGCCCGCGGTCAGCAGCAGATGCGAGACGCCCTCGCGGCCGCCGCCGCCGTCACCGGCCGACACGCTGTGGCGCAGCTGGAGCCGGCCCTGTTCGGACACCGCCTGCTGGCCGTCGACCCGGGCGGCCTCCGCGAGCAGTTCGAGGATGGCCTCCGTCTGCTCCGGAGACAGGGCGGAGTAGGTCTCGACGGAACGGGACGGGACGGATCGGGCGATGTCGTCGCTGGTCATGCGTACGAGGGTAAAGGGCGCCCCGGGCAAAGTCGCGGCACAGAAGCAACCAAGGTGTAACCCGGAACCCCCTGTCGCGCTACGCGCGTTGACTCTAGGCTGCCGCCCGACGGGCCCATGCCACTCACGACCCACAGGGGGGCGGATGTCAGCCACATCCCAGCAGCAGCACCGCAGACGCCGTACATACGCACTGGTCGCGACGGCCGCCGGGCTCGCCACCGTCGGCGCGCTCGCCGCGGCGCTCCCCGCGACCGCCTCGCCGGGCGCCGACTCCGGCAGGGGCGGCCACGGGCACGGCCTCCACCGCTACCAGGACGTGCAGCTGCTGTCCTTCAACGACCTGCACGGCAACCTGGAGCCGCCGTCCGGCTCCTCCGGCCGGGTCACCGAACTCCAGGCCGACGGCACCACGAAGACCATCGACGCGGGCGGCGTGGAGTACCTGGCCACGCATCTGCGCCAGGCGCGCGCCGGCAAGAAGTACTCCGTGACCGCTGCCGGTGGCGACATGGTCGGCGCCTCCCCGCTGATCTCGGGCCTCTTCCACGACGAGCCCACCGTCGAGGCGCTGAACAAGCTCGAACTGGACGTCACCTCCGTCGGCAACCACGAGTTCGACGAGGGCTCCAAGGAGCTGGCCCGCCTCCAGAACGGCGGCTGCCACCCCACCGACGGCTGCTACACGGACCAGAGGTTCGAGGGCGCCGACTTCCCCTACCTCGCCGCGAACGTCCTGAACGAGAAGAGCGGCAAGCCGATCCTCAAGCCCTACTGGGTGTGGAAGAAGAAGGACGTCAAGATCGGCTTCATCGGGGTGACCCTGGAGGGCACCCCGGGCGTCGTCTCCGCCGAGGGCGTCAAGGGCCTCACGTTCAAGGACGAGGTCGAGACGATCAACAAGTACGCCAAGGAGCTGCAGCGCCAGGGCGTGAAGTCGATCGTGGCCCTCATCCACGAGGGCGGCTTCCCGGCCTCCACGTCGTACAACTACGACTGTGACTCCGGGAGCGCCGGCTCCGGCATCTCCGGCCCGATCGTGGACATCGCCAAGAACGTGTCCCCGTCGGTGGACGCGCTGGTCACCGGCCACACGCACAACGCGTACGTGTGCACGGTCCCCGACCCGTCGGGCGAGCCCCGCATGGTCACCTCGGCCTCGTCCTTCGGCCGCCTCTACACCGACACCACGCTGACGTACGACCGCTTCACCGGCGACATCGCCCGTACGTCCGTGAAGTCCGCGAACCACGTGGTCAGCCGGGACGTCACCAAGGCCCCCGACATGACCGCGCTGATCTCGAAGTGGAACACCCTCGCGGCGCCCATCGGCAACCGCCCGATCGGCTACATCTCCGCCGACATCGGCAACGCCGGCACCGAGTCCCCGCTCGGCGACCTGATCGCCGACGCCCAGCTCGCGTACGGCAAGGAGCTGGACCCGGAGACGGACCTGGCGCTGATGAACCCCGGCGGCATCCGCGCGGCCCTGACCTACGCGGCCAAGGGCGACGAGGGCGACGGCGTGGTCACCTACGCCGAGGGCTTCACGGTGCAGCCGTTCTCCAACACGGTGAACCTCCAGGACCTCACCGGCGCCCAGCTCATCCAGGTGCTCAAGGAGCAGGTCAGCGGGACCAACGCGGCCTCGCCGAAGATCCTGCAGATCTCCGCGGGCCTCACCTACACGCTGGACCTGACCAAGTCGGGCGCGGACCGTGTGGTGGCGGACTCCGTCAAGCTGAACGGCACGGCGATCGACCCGGCCGCCACCTACCGCGTCGCGATGAACAACTTCCTCGCGGGCGGCGGCGACGGCTTCACCACGCTCGGCCGGGGCACGAACCCGCTCGTCGGCACGGACGACCTGACGGTGCTGCAGAAGTACCTGACGGCCAACTCCACGCCCACGAGCCCGATCGCGCCCCCCGCGGCGGACCGCATCACCGTCGTCCGGTAGGACACCGTCACCGCTCCGATGGAGAGGCGTGAACCGCATGGCGCACCTCCGGTAGCGGTTGCGGGTGGGGGGAGCGCGCACGGTCGGACGGACCGTCGCGCTCCCCCCACCACAGGAGAGTCAGGCACTCTCGAACACCCAGGTCACGGGCGCGGGCCGGACCTTCCTCGGACCGGCCCGCTTCCCTCACTCCCTCTCCATCCACCCGAGTCGGCCGGTGGTAGGTTCGGGCGCGTGACATCCACGGGGTCCGAGCGCACGCTGGAGCCGGAGGTCCTTCCCCGCGGCCCCGCCGGGCACGACGCCACCGACGCGTCCGCCGACGACCTCGGGACGCGGGCCTGGCGATGGCGGCCCGCCACACGACGTGCCGCCGGCGCGGCCGCGGCCGTGCTCTGGGCGTCGTCCGCCGCCGTCCTCGCCCTCCACCGCCTCGACCCGGCCACCGTCGGGGCCGTCCTGCTCGTCATCGCCCCGGCCGCCGCCGGGGCCGGTGTGCTGTGCGGGCGGACCCGGCGCTCCACGACCGCCGTCACCCTTCTCGCGCTGGCCGCCGCCCTGGCCGTCGTCGGCGTATGGGCCGCGGCCGATACCTACGGCTGGCCCGGTCCGCTCCGGGCCGCGGGCCTCGCCGCGGCCGTGGCCGCCGCGCTCGCGCTCGCCGGCTGGTGCACCCCTCTCGGGCGTCCCGCGCTGACCGGCGCCGCGGCCGTCCTCGGCTGCCTCGTCCTGGGTGAGGCGGCGGTCCTGTTCCAGGGCGGGGCGCACACGGCCGTCCAGCAGAGCCGGGCCGCCGCCCTGCCGGCCGTGGCCGCCGGACTCGCCCTCGGCGTTCTCCCGCGGCTGGGCCTGACGGCCTCCGGCCTGACCGCCCTCGACGACCGGCGCACGGGCGGCGTCTCCGTCAGCCGCCACGACGCCGGCACCGCTCTCGCGGTCACCCATCGCGCGCTGGCCCCGGCGACCGTGGTGCTCGCCCTGGCCGCCGGCGCGTCGGGCGTGCTCCTGCTGCGCACCGCCACGGCGGGGACGGTGACGCTCGCCGCCCTGCTGGCCGTCGTCCTCGTGCTGCGCGCCCGCGCGTTCCCCCTCACCGTCGAGGTCGGGTCGCTGCTGCTGGCCGCCGCGGTCGTCGTGGTGCGGCTCGCCGCCCTGTGGGAAGAGCCCGGGATCGTCGTCCTCGCCCTGCTCGCGGTGCTGCACCTGACCGTGCACCCGTCCGAGAGACCGCGCGCACGGCTGCGCCGGGCCGGCGACCTGCTGGAACCGTGGGCCGTGCTCGCCCTGGTCCCGGCGGCGGTCGTGGTGTCCGGCGGCTTCGCGTAGGGCAGGGTGACAGCGTGACGGGGACTCAGGACGCACACCGCGGCCCGCTCGGGCCCGCACCGGACGCCGGCCGGGACCGCCAGGCACCCCCGCCGCCGGTCCCCCGGCAGACCTTCGTGCCCGACCACGGCCGCGGCACGCCGGAGTCGGTGCCGACCGTCGACCCCCGGCTGGCCGTCGCCCTGGGACGCCCGCAGCACGGCGACACGGCCGCGCGCCGGGCCGGGGCCTCGCTGCGCAGGCTGACCGCCTCCGCCGCGCAGGAGGTCACCGAGCAGACGCGGCTCGCCCGCGAGGTGCAGCAACCCGTCACCACCGGACGGGTCGTCGCCGTCACCTCGATCCGCGGCGGCGTCGGCAAGTCCACGGTCGCCGCGCTCCTCGGGCGCACCTTCAACCACTACCGGCACGACCCGGTCCTCACCCTGGAGGCCGACGCCGCCCTCGGCACGCTCCCGATGCGCATGGGCGCCAGGACCGTGCGCTGGACCTGCGCCGACCTCGCCTCGATCCTGACCCCGTCGATGGGGCTCACCGACCTCACCGGCTATCTGGTGCCCGTCCAGGACGGCGGCTGGCTGCTGCCCGCGAGCCAGGGCCGGGTCGGGGCGCCGCTCGACGTACGGACCTACCGAACCGTGACCCTCGCGCTGCGCCGCTACTTCGCGGTCACCGTCGTGGACAGCGAGACGCTGCCCGGCGAGGTGGCGCGTACGGCGATGGACACCGCGCACGCCCGGGTCGTGGTCGCCCCGATGACCGCCGAGGGCGTCCACGGCACCCGCCAGGTGCTGGACTGGCTCGCCCGGCTCCCGCACTCCGCGCTGCACACCACGGTCGTGGCCCTCAGCGCCGCCACCCCGGACGCCACCCTCGACGAGCGGACGGCCGTCGCCCACCTGCGGGAGCCCGGCGTCCCCGTCGTCCTGCTCCCCTACGACCGGCACCTCGCGCAGGGCGGCCCCATCCGCACCGACATGCTCGCCACCGCCACCCGTGACGCGTCCGTCCGCCTGGCCGCCGAGGTCATGCGCCGGGCGGCCGGCCCCCGCTGACGCCCTACGGCGTCTCGGGCGGCGGCGTCGGCGCCCCCGGCAGCCGTACGGTCGCGACCATGCCGCCGTCCTCGGCGCGGGTCAGCGCGACCTGCCCGCCGGCCTGCTCGACCGTACGGGCCACGATGGACAGGCCCAGCCCCGAACCGGGCAGCGCCCGTGCGCTCGGTGAGCGCCAGAAACGGTCGAAGACGTAGGGCAGTTCGTCGGCGGGGATGCCCGGGCCGTGGTCGCGGACCGTGAGGACGCCGTCGGCCAGCGCCACCTCGATGGTGGCGTCGGCGGGGCTGAACTTCACGGCGTTGTCGAGGATGTTGACGACCGCGCGCTCCAGCGCCGCCGGTTCGGCGCGGACGTACCAGGGCCGCAGGTCGGCGCCGATGGTCAGCTCCGGGCCGCGCAGCCGCACCCGGCGCAGGGCGGCCTCCACGGTGTCTGTCAGGGAGACCACCTGGACCCGCTCGCCGCGCTGGCCCTGCGCCCGGGACAGTTCCTGCAGGTCGCCGATCAGGGCGGCCAGTTCGGTCATCTGCGCCTTCACCGAGGCGAGCAGCGCCTTGCGGTCGGCCTCGGGCAGGGGCCGGCCGGTCTCCTCGCTGCGGGTGAGCAGCTCGATGTTGGTGCGCAGCGAGGTGAGGGGCGTGCGCAGTTCGTGCCCGGCGTCGGCGATCAGCTGCTGCTGCAGCTCGTGGGAGCTGGCCAGCGAGGACGTCATGGAGTTGAAGGACCGGGAGAGCCGGGCGATCTCGTCCTCGGCGTCGTCCTCCACCGGGATCCGGATGCTCAGGTCCTCGGTGCGGGCCACGTGTTCGACGGCCTCGGTGAGCTTGTCGACCGGACGCAGCCCGGCCCGCGCGACCGCGAGCCCGGCCGCCCCGGCGCCGACGACTCCGACGCCGGAGACGAGGAGGAGGATGAGGGCGAGGTCGTTGAGGGTGGCGCGGGTACCCTCCAGCGACACGGCGATGCTGAGGGCGACGTAGGACTGCTGCCCGGTGCCGGCGTCCTGGGCCGGCTGGGGCACGGTGATGACCCGGACCGGGGTCCCGTCCTCGGCGGTGCTGTTGTGGATGACGCCCTTGCTGGACGCCCCGTCCCGGATCACGTCCTTGTCGGCCTGGGTGACCTTCACCGCGCCGATGGAGTCGGCGGTGACGCAGGGCGTTCCGTCGGCCTTGACGATCTGGGTGTACAGGTTCCGGAAGGGCCCCGGGTCCTGCGGGGACGTGGTGCAGTCGGAGAGCGCGCGCTGCAGCTCGACCCACTGTCCGGGCCTCGTCCGCACCGCCTGGCGCAGGTCGTCGTTCAGCTGCTCGTAGAGCTTCCCCTGCACCAGGAACCAGCACGTCACCGACACCGCCGCCACCGCGAACGCCACCGCCGCCGCCACCAGCAGCGACAGCCGTGTGCGGATCGGCAGCGTGCGGAGGCGGCGCAGCGCCCTGCTCACTCGGCGCCGCCCTGGCGCAGCACGTACCCCACACCCCGGACAGTGTGCACGAGCCGCGGCTCGCCGCCCGCCTCCGTCTTGCGGCGCAGGTACATGACGTAGACGTCGAGGGAGTTGGAGGAGGGCTCGAAGTCGAAGCCCCAGACGGCCTTCAGGATCTGCTCACGGGTCAGGACCTGCCGGGGGTGCGTCAGGAACATCTCCAGCAGCGTGAACTCCGTGCGGGTCAGCTCCACGGGCCGCCCGCCCCGGAAGACCTCCCGGGTCGCGAGGTTCATCCGCAGGTCGGCGAAGGTCAGCACCTCGTCGTCGTCCCCGGGGCCCGTACCGGCCGCCGCGTACGAGCTGCGCCGCAGCAGCGCGCGGACCCGGGCGAACAGCTCGTCCAGCTCGAACGGCTTGACGAGGTAGTCGTCGGCGCCGGCGTCCAGTCCGGTGACGCGGTCGCCGACGGTGTCGCGGGCGGTGAGCATCAGGATCGGCGTGGTGTCACCGGCGGCGCGCACACGGCGTGCCGCGGTCAGGCCGTCCATCCGGGGCATCTGGATGTCGAGGACGACCAGGTCGGGCTGGTAGGCGGCCGCCTTCTCCAGGGCGTCCGCGCCGTCGACCGCGACCTCGGTGTCGTACCCCTCGAAGGCGAGACTGCGCTGGAGGGCCTCACGCACCGCCGGCTCGTCGTCGACGATCAGGATGCGCTGCGGGTCACGGTCGGCGTCGGCGGGGCTCATCGGCTCGGGTTCCTCGGGTGCGACGGGACGGGGACGGGTGTGCGGGCGTCCAGGGGGGCTGGACCTCTTCAGCCTCGCACGGTTCACGGCCTTCTCAGCTCTGTGATCCCGCCCGCAGCTTCGCCAGGTCGGCCTTGACGGTGTTCACCGGGATGGCGAAGCCCAGGCCGACGCTGCCGGCGTCGGAGGAGCCCGACCCCGCGGCCGAGTACATCGCCGAGTTGATGCCGACGATGTGCCCGTTCATGTCGATGAGCGCGCCGCCGGAGTTGCCGGGGTTCAGGGACGCGTCCGTCTGGATCGCCTTGTACGTCGTCCTCGAGGACCCGGTGTCGCCGTTGAACTGCCGGCCGCCGAACTCGAACGGCCAGCCGCTGTCCTGTTGCTGTTGCTGTTGCTGTTGCTGCTGCCCCTGGTCCGTGGAGACCGTCACGTCGCGGTCGAGCGCGGAGACGATGCCGCTGGTGACCGTGCCGGTCAGGCCCTCGGGTGAGCCGATCGCCACGACCTGGTCGCCGACCTGGACCCGGCCGGAGTCGCCGAGGGTGGCCGCCGGCAGCCCGGACGCGCCCTTGAGCTTGATCAGCGCGAGGTCCTTGCCGCTGTCGGTGCCGACAACGTCGGCGGTGTACCGCTTGCCGTCGTCCGTGCGCACGGTGACCTGGGAGGCGCCGGAGACGACGTGGTTGTTGGTGACGATCTCGCCGTCACTCGTGATGATCACGCCGGAGCCGGTGGAGGTGCCGGAGTCGGACTGCGCCCTGATCTCCACGATGCTCGGGCTGACCGCCTTGGCGACCCCGGCGACCGTGCCCTTCTGGCTGGAGGGGACGACGGTGGTCCCGACGGGCGCCGCGGTGGCCGCGGTGTCGCCGTGGCTCAGCTCCTGGATGCCGTAGGCGGTGCCGCCGCCGATCGCCGCGGCGACGATCGCCACGGCGGCGAGGAGGGCGACGGGGCGGCCGGGCCTGCGCCGCCGCCCGGCCGGCGGTCGGGCGGCCGGCTCGACGAGGAGAGGGGTGGGCGCCGCCGCGCCCACGGGGTGACCGGCCGGCCGGTGGGCCGGCGGGGGTGGCCACTCCGGGTTCACGGGGGAGGAGGCGTGCTGCCGGGCGCCCTGATACGGGTGGTCGTCGCCGCTGCGGCGGTAGCTCTCGGTCATACGGATGAGCGTGGCGCCCGAGGATGAGAGCTTCCTGAGGGCGGGCTGAGAAGCCCGGCAGAAGACCGTATGCCCGATGTAAAGGCGGTCAGGCGCAGCCGCAGGACTGGCGCTGGACGAGCCGGGACGGGAACACCTTCAGCCGCTCCCGGCGCGATCCCGCGACCCGCAGCCCGTCGTCGAGGACGAGGTCGACGGCGGCGCGCGCCATGGCCGAGCGGTCGGAGGCGACCGTGGTCAGCGGCGGGTCCGCCAGCGCCGCCTCCTTGATGTCGTCGAAGCCGGCGACGGCCAGCTCGCCGGGGACGTCGATGCGCAGCTCGCGCGCCGCGCGCAGCACACCGATGGCCTGGTCGTCGGTGGAGCAGAAGATCGCGGGGGGCCGCCGCGGGCCGGACAGGATGTCGAGCGCTATGCGATAGGCGTCGTAGCGGTTGTACGGCGCCTCGAAGAGCCGTCCCTCGGTGGGCAGCCCGGCCTCCGCCATCGCCCGCTTCCAGCCCTCGACGTGGTCGGAGACCGGGTCGCCGACCGCCGGGGTGTCCGCGGTGCCGCCCATGCAGGCGACGTACGGGTTTCCGTGCTCCAGCAGATGGCGTACGGCGAGCTGGGCGCCGCCCAGGTCGTCGGTGACGACGGCGACGTCGTCGATGGCCTCGGGCCGCTCGTGCAGCAGGACGACCCGGGCGTCCCACGCCTCGATCTCGGCGGCGGCCAGGTCGTTCAGGGCGTGCGAGACGAGGATGAGCCCGGAGACGCGCATCCCGAGGAACGCCCGCAGATAGTGCACCTCGCGCTCGCCGACGTAGTCGGAGTTGCCGACGAGGACCATCTTCCCGCGCTCGGCGGCGGCCCACTCGACCGCGTGCGCCATCTCCCCGAAGAAGGGCTGGCGGGCGTCCGGCACGATCAGGCCTATGAGGTCCGTGCGCCGCGAGGCCATGGCCTGGGCGACCCGGTCGGGCCGGTAGCCCAGCTCCTTGATCGCGGCGAGCACTCGCTCGCGGGTGGCCGGGGCGACCGGCCGGGGTCCGTTGTTGATGACATAGCTGACGACGGCGGTGGATGTCCCCGCCAGTCGTGCGACGTCATCGCGAGTCACCTTGGCCACGCGCGGAGTCTACGCGGATGGACCCGCTCTGGGCAGGGCGTGCGGGAGCGTCCCGCATGCCGGACGGGCCCCGGCCGCGCCGGTGCGCCCCGCCCGGGGTGCCGCTACGCGTCGGCCCGCAGCTCGGCGGCGTCCAGGGTGGCCGCTGTGTCCGCATCCACCGGCTTTGCCCGCCCCGCCGCGGCCTTCGGCTCCTCGGCGGACCGCTCGGGCTTCTCCGGGGTAACGAATCGATAACCGACGTTGCGGACGGTGCCGATCAGCGACTCGTGCTCGGGACCGAGCTTCGCGCGCAGCCGCCGTACGTGCACGTCCACCGTCCGGGTGCCGCCGAAGTAGTCGTAGCCCCAGACCTCCTGGAGGAGCTGGGCGCGGGTGAAGACGCGGCCCGGGTGCTGGGCGAGGTACTTCAGCAGCTCGAACTCCTTGAAGGTGAGGTCGAGGACCCGGCCCTTCAGTTTCGCGCTGTAGGTGGCCTCGTCCACGGACAGGTCGCCGTTGCGGATCTCCATGGGGGAGTCGTCGTTGACGATCTGCTGGCGGCCCATGGCGAGCCGCAGACGGGCCTCGACCTCGGCGGGGCCCGCCGTGTCGAGGAGGACGTCGTCGATGCCCCAGTCGGCGGTGACGGCGGCGAGGCCGCCCTCGGTGACGACCAGGACGAGCGGGCAGCCGGGGCCGGTGGAGCGCAGCAGCTGGCACAGGCTGCGCACCTGCGGCAGGTCGCGCCGGCCGTCGACGAGGATGACGTCGGCGCCGGGGGTGTCGACGAGGGCGGGGCCCTCGGCGGGGGCCACGCGCACGTTGTGCAGCAGCAGGCCGAGTGCGGGGAGCACCTCCGTCGACGGCTGGAGGGCGTTGGTCAGGAGCAGCAGAGAACTCATACGTCTGGTTCCTCCTCGGTCCCTGCGAGGACGTGTGCGGTACGGAACTGCTCTGCGATCCCGAAGGCCCCGTACACCCGCGGTTTCCCGCGTCGTATACAACGCTTCCGAAAGCACAAAAGGACCCGGGGGCAACGCTGCCCGAGTCCTCTGCCAGCAGAATAGCCCACATGAGCAACGGTCCGGCAGGTCATGCGGCACGATCCACGGTTTGTCCGAACTCTGAGACGGTCGGACGGGGACCTATCCGGACGTTTCTGCGCGCCGCGGACGGTGTGGCCGTCGATTCCGTATACGACCCGGGCCGGGCCGTATACGACACCTCCCGGTCGTCCGGCGGTGACCCGGTGTTCGTCGTCGCGCACGGCTTCACGGGCGACGCGGACCGGCCGCATGTCCGACGGGTGGCGGGTGTGCTCGGGCGGTTCGGCGCGGTCGTCACCTTCTCCTTCCGCGGGCACGGCGCGTCGGGCGGCCGGTCGACGGTCGGCGACCGGGAGGTGCTGGACCTGGCGGCGGCCGTGCGGTGGGCGCGCGGGCTCGGGCACGCGCGCGTGGTGACCGTCGGCTTCTCCATGGGCGGCTCGGTGGTGCTGCGGCACGCGGCGCTCCACCGCGACGACGACGCCCGAACGGACGCGGTCGTCTCGGTGAGCGCGCCCGCCCGCTGGTACTACCGGGGCACCCCGCTCATGCGCCGGCTGCACTGGATGGTCACCCGCCCCGAGGGCCGGCTGGTGGGCCGTTACGGCTTCCGCACCCGCATCCACCACCGGGAGTGGGACCCCGTCCCGATGTCCCCGGTCGAGGCGGTCCCCCGGATCGCGCCGACCCCGCTGCTGATCGTGCACGGCGACCGGGACGGCTACTTCCCTCTCGACCACCCCCGGATGATGGCCGCCGCGGCCGGTGGACACGCCGGTCTCTGGCTGGAACCCGGCATGGGGCACGCCGAGAACGCGGCCGGCGACGACCTGCTCGCCCGGATCGGGGACTGGGCCCTCGCACAGGGCGGCTAGCCTGACCGTGTACACAGACGACCGAACGAGGGACGGGATGGCAAAGGTCACGGTGCGCTACTGGGCCGCCGCGAAGGCCGCGGCCGGGGTGGCGGAGGACGCGTTCGACGCGGCCACGCTCGCCGAGGCGCTGGATGCCGTACGCGAGCGACACCCCGGTGAGCTGGAGCGCGTCCTGCTGCGCTGCTCGTTCCTCGTCGACGGTGACCCCGTGGGCACCCGCGGACATGAGACGGTACGGCTGGCCGACGGCGGCACGGTCGAGGTGCTCCCGCCGTTCGCAGGAGGGTGACGATGACCGACCAGCCGTATCAGGGATACGACGGGTACGACCCGTACCGGCAGCAGCAGCCGCCCCAGGGGTGGCAGCAGCAGCCGTACGACGACCCGCAGGCGGCCCAGCAGTACACGCAGCAGTGGCAGGGGCAGACCTGGGAGACGCAGGCGCAGCCCCCGGTGGCCCCGGCCGCGGAGGAGACGGCGTACATGCCGTCGCAGGGAGCCGGCGCGGTCTACGGCGGTCACCAGGGCGGCGCTCCGGCCGCCGGGTACCACCAGGGCGGCGCTCCGGACGGCGGATACCCCCAGCCCGGCGCTCCGGCCGCCGGGTACCAGGACCCGGCCTGGGGCGGCGCCGGCCGGACGCAGCCCCCCGCCCCCGCACAGACGCCGCCCTCCGACGCCGCCGGATCCGGGTACGGTCCGGCGACCGTCGCGGGCAACGCCCGCATCACGGACGCGCAGCGGGCGCGGCTGGAGGGCCGCTCCCCGATCATCGAGCCGGGCGTGCAGCCGGCGGGGCTGACCGCCGTGCTCGGGCTGCTGCTCGCGGTGGCCGCGGCGATCGGGCCGTACGCCCTCGTCGTCCCGCTCGTCGCCCTGCAGGCGGTGACGGCCGCCGGCTGGTTCCGGCTGAACGGCATGTGGCCCGCCCGGCAGGGCATCGCGCTGGCCTTCGCCGGGGGGCTCACGGCGGACGTGGCGCTGCTCGCGTCCGGCCGCACCCCGGCGGCCATCCTCGGCACGCTGGGCGTCTGGGTGCTGCTGGCCCTCGTGCTCCAGCTCCGCTCGCACGCCGACCCGGACGAGCGGATGTACGGCCTGATGGCGACGGTGGCCTCGGCCGCCCTGGCGATCGTCGCGTCCGGGTACCTCGTCGCGCACGGCGAGGCGGTGACCGTCGGCGCCGTCGCCGTGGCCGTCGCGGTCCTGGTGCGGGCGCTGCCGCTGCCCACGCCGGCGTCCGTGACCGCCTCGCTGCTCGCCGCCGCGGGGGCCGGAGCCCTGGCCGGCGCGCTGACCGGCATGGGGGCCGCGGGTGCCCTGCTCGGCGCCGGTGCCGCGGTGTGCGCGCTGATCGGGCACCGGGTGGCGAGCTACGACTACCCCTCGCGCTTCGTCCACTTCACGGCGGGCGTCGCCCTGCCGCTGGCCGCCGCGGCCCCCGCGGTCTACCTGCTCGGGCGGGCCCTGGTCTGAGGCACGGGGCCCGGGCCGCCGGAGGTCGCGCCTGTCACAGGTGATCGACAATCCGGCGGTCCGGTCCCGCGGCGGGGTTAGTCTCACGGCGTGGACGGCCGCCCGGTCGTCGGGAACCGTCGTCGTGGACGACCGTCGAGGTGAGGGAAGACCGGACCATGCGAGCCCTGCGCATACTGCTCATCATCGTGGTGATCCTGGGCGGCCTGTTCGTGCTGGCCGACCGGCTCGCCGTCGGGTTCGCCGAGGACGAGGCCGCCGGGAAGCTCCAGGCCACCGAGAACCTGGCGGCCACCCCGGACGTGTCCATCAAGGGCTTCCCGTTCCTCACCCAGGTCGCCGGCGGCACCCTGGACGACGTCGAGGTCGGCATCAAGGACTACGAGGCCACCGCCGACGGCGGGACCATCCGTATCGACGACCTCAAGGCGAACATGAAGGGCGTCGAGTTCTCCGGCGACTACAGCTCCGCCACGGCGGCCACCGCCACCGGCACGGCCGCCATCTCCTACGCCGAGCTGCTGAAGACCGCCAAGTCCGAGTCCACGCAGGTCGCGCCGGGGGTCACCGCCCGTGTCGTCGGCCTCTCCGACGGCGGCAACGGCAAGATCAAGGTCACCGTCGAGGCGACCGTCCTCGGCGCCAAGCTGCCGCAGCCGGTCTCCGTCCTCAGCACGGTCACCGCCGAGGGCGGGACCGTGCGGGTGCACGCGGACAGGCTGCCGGCCCTCGGCGGCGCCGACATCGCCGAGAACCGGGTGCGGTCGATCACCGACTTCGAGCAGAAGATCGACGGCCTGCCCGGCGGCATCAAGCTCGAAAGCGTCCAGGCCGCGAAGGACGGGGTGGAGATCGCGGTGCGGGGTTCGGACGTCCGCCTCGCCGGGTAGGACGGGTCTGGACGAAGCGGACGGCCCCCGCCGGACCCAGGGCGACCCTTGATGGACGGCCCGGTCCCAAGGGGCGAGACGCCCTTGTCCGCCCTTCCGCTGTGACCGTCGGTACACGCGCCCGGAATCCCCTCCGGAGCGGGCTCGACGGTCTTTTCATTTCACATCCCGGACAATCTTGTCTCAGCATGCGACACGCCGGTGACACGCCCGCCTGTCCGTCCCTACGATCGAGGTCATGAAGCGACAGGCGGACCTCACGAAGCGGCGGGCAGTAGACCTGTGCCGCGTCGCCGCCATGCTCTGTCGCCCCTTCTGAGCGGACTGGCCGGCTCCTGCCGGTTCACCCCCCATCCCCGCAGCCCTGACCGGGCACCCGTGCGCGCCCCGGCCGTCCGAGCCGGCGGCGAACCGCACGCCCGCACTGTGCACGCCCCGCCGCAACTGCCCCGGAGGAGAAACATGAGCCGCAGCGACGTCCTGGTCGACGCCGACTGGCTGGAGCAGCACCTCGACGACGCGAACATCGCGATCGTGGAGGTGGACGAAGACACGTCCGCCTACGAGAAGAACCACATCAGGAACGCGATCCGCATCGACTGGACCAAGGACCTGCAGGACCCGGTCCGCCGCGACTTCGTCGACCAGGAGGGCTTCGAGAAGCTCCTGTCGGAGAAGGGCATCGCCAACGACACGCTGGTGATCCTCTACGGCGGCAACAACAACTGGTTCGCGTCCTACGCCTACTGGTACTTCAAGCTCTACGGCCACGAGAACGTCAGGCTTCTCGACGGCGGCCGCAAGAAGTGGGAGCTGGACGCCCGCGAGCTGGTCGCCGGCGACGACGTCCCCGAGCGCCCGGCCACCGACTACAAGGCCAAGCCGCAGAACACCGCGATCCGCGCCTTCCGCGACGAGGTCGTGGAGGCCATCGGCGCGGAGAACCTGGTCGACGTCCGTTCGCCCGACGAGTTCTCCGGCAAGCTGCTGGCCCCGGCCCACCTGCCGCAGGAGCAGTCGCAGCGCCCGGGCCACATCCCGACGGCCGCCAACATCCCGTGGTCGAAGAACGCCAACGACGACGGCACCTTCAAGTCGGACGAGGAGCTCAAGGCGCTCTACACCGACGAGAACGTCGACCTGGCGAAGGACACCATCGCCTACTGCCGTATCGGTGAGCGCTCCGCGCTGACCTGGTTCGTGCTGCACGAGCTGCTCGGCGTGGAGAACGTCAAGAACTACGACGGCTCCTGGACCGAGTACGGCTCCCTGATCGGTGTGCCGATCGAGCTCGGCCCCGCCAAGTAACCCACCCCGACCGGCCTTCCTTCCGGTCAGACCCCAACCTGGAGAAAGACATGTGTGGAGCGAAGGCCGGCGGCCCCGACGCCTCGACGATCAAGCCCGGTGAGACCACGATCCAGGGTCAGGTGACCCGCGACGGCGAGCCGGTGACGGGCTACGTCCGTCTGCTGGACTCGACCGGCGAGTTCACCGCCGAGGTTCCCACCTCCGCGACGGGCCAGTTCCGCTTCTACGCGGCCGAGGGCACCTGGACCGTCCGCGCGCTGGTGCCCGGCGGGACCGCCGACCGCACGGTCGTCGCCCGGCAGGGCGGCCTGGCCGAGGTCGCGATCGCGGTCTGAGGCGAGACGATCGGAAGGGCCGCACCCCCGGTGTCACCGGGGGTGCGGCCCTTCGGCATGCGAGCCCGGCGAGCCGACCTACCCTGGACGTATGTACGTACGGCGGCGTCACTGGTACTTCGCCTTGATGGGGATCTGCATCACGCTCTTTGTCCTGGCGTGGGGCGTCGTGCGCCTGTGGTCGATCCCCGTAGCGGTGGGCATGTGTGTGGTCGCCATGGTCATCCCGCCCGTGGCGGCGATGGTGGCGAACCGGCGCGGCCCGGACGACCGCTGGTGGGACGAGCCCTCCGGCGACCCCCAGTCCGACGAGTGGTGGGACGAGCTGGACGGCAAGAAGAAGCCGCAGTAGAACAGGCCCCATGTCGCCCGCCAGGCTGTCCACCGTGGTGCTGGACGCACCCGACGCGCACGAACTCGCCGCCTTCTACCGGCTGCTGCTGGGCTATGTGGTGCGCGCCGAGGAACCGAACTGGGTGCTGATCGGCCCGCCTCCCGGCTCCGAGGGCGTCGCGCTGGCCTTCGAGACCGAAGCGGACTACGTACCTCCGGTCTGGCCGACGCGGCGGCCGGGGGACCAGCAGATGATGCTCCACCTGGACGTCGAGGTCGACGACCTGGCCGCCGAGACCGCGCGGGCCGTGGCGGCGGGGGCGGCCCTCGCCGGGCACCAGCCGCAGGACGACGTGCGGGTGCTGTTCGACCCGGCGGGCCATCCGTTCTGTCTGTGGACGGAGGCCGCTCAGTAGACGAGGGCCTGGGTGCCGTCCGTCATCGCCTCCTGGACGAAGACCTGGGCGCCCGCGATGCGCACGCCCTCGATCACGTCCTTCTCCGTGATGTCCCGGCGGGCCGCGCACTGTGTGCACAGGGTGACCCGGCCGCCCGCCAGCAGCGCGTCCAGCAGGTCGGGCAGCGGGGCCGCGTGCGGGAGTTCGAACTCGGCGGCCCGGCCCGGGAGGGCGAACCAGGCGGACTCGCCGGTCAGCCACAGGGAGACCTCGACGCCGCTGGCCACGGCCACCGCCGCGACCGTGAACGCCTGCGAGCAGCGTTCGGGAGCGTCGGCCCCCGCCGTCACCTTGATCACCAGCTTGTTCGCCATGACCGAATCGTAATCA
Source organism: Streptomyces sp. NPDC056628 (assembly GCF_042792555.1). Classification (NCBI taxonomy): domain Bacteria; kingdom Bacillati; phylum Actinomycetota; class Actinomycetes; order Kitasatosporales; family Streptomycetaceae; genus Streptomyces; species Streptomyces sp. NPDC056628. The sequence goes on along the minus strand of NZ_JBHTWG010000014.1, from coordinate 107,778 downwards.
ACATCGCCACAACCTCGGCCGCGGGTCGTGGGTCTCCAGTGCGCCGCATGTGAAATGCGCACGTCACGCATCTGTGGGAGACGTCGTGGAACTACCCGAAAGACCGGGCGAGCCCGAGGGCATGGCCCCACCCGGCACCGCGCCCGAGCCCGAGACCGCCGCGCCTGACGCCGCCGCAGCGCCGGTCCGGGCGCGCCGCCGTGGACGGACAACGCTGCTGATCGCCGGGGCCGCCGTGCTCGGGCTCGTCGCCGGGACCTGCACCGGATACCTGGTGCAGGCCGACCGCGAGCCCACGAAGCTGCCGTCGCTGTCCCAGCCGAAGCTGAGGCAGGCGAAGGGCGAGGCGCCCGAGCCGCTGTCGGCTGCCCGGGACCGGCGCGTGCGCACCGACGGCGACCTGCGCAAGCTGCTGCTGAAGAAGCCCCGCGGGGCGAAGACCGCCGACTGGTCGTCCGCCCAGGACGGCTGGCTCGACCTGGCCTCCTACGCGGAGGTCTTCGAGCGCCCCAAGCCCGCCTTCGCCCGTCTCGTCGGCGACGAGTTCCGGCGCGCGGCCGTCGTCGCCTGGAAGCAGGGCCAGACCGCGGTGGAGATCCGGCTCGTGCAGTACCGGCAGGAGGAGTCGATGGCGGCGGCCGAGAGAGCGAGGGGCGCCCACTACTGGGCGGACGCCGACGACAACCACTCCTGGCCGATCCCCGGCACGGAGGACGGCGTGGCCTACGCCGCCAAGAAGCCCGAGGCCAACCCGGGCTACCTGCCGGAGTACAAGGCGAGGGCCGACGCCTGGCGCGGCGACATCGAGATGGAGATCTTCGTGAGCTCCACCAGGCCGGTCGGCAAGAAGACCCTTCTCGGGCTGGCCAAGCGGCAGTTGGAGCGGCTGTGAGCGAGGAACGTCCCCTGGACGAGGGCAGCGCCCCCGTCGCCGAGAGCCCGGCCGAGACGGCCGTCGAGGAGCAGCCGCCCACCCGGAAGCGGTGGCGCCGCGGCCGGATCGCCGCCGTGGCCGGAGCGGTCCTGGCCGTCGCCGCGCTCGTGGCCGGCACCGGCTACACCGTCGTCACCGTGCGTGACGCCGACCGCGACCCCGGGGCGCCGACGTGGAAGTTCCCGTCGGCCGCCGCCGACCGCCCCGCCGAGGCGCCGAAGGCCACGGGCCTCGCCGCGATGCTGGTCCCGTACGGCACCGACAGCTGGGTCCGCGGCCCCGACATGGGGCAGTTCGGCTCGGACGCCCAGCTCACGGGAGCCGAGGCGACGGCCCTGCGCAAGGAGGAGCTGCGTGACCTGCCGCGCTCCCAGCGCCGTGAGCTGGAGAAGCGGATGGACCGGATGCGCCCGAAGGGCGTGGCCATGCGCAGCTACTTCAGCGAGTTCGCCGCCGGCCGCGCCGGAGGAACCGACTCCGACATCTACAGCGCGAGCGTCGTGCTCAGCCGGATGGACAACCGCACGGCCGTGCGCGACATGGTCCGGACCCAGAACGGCTTCCTGACCGCCCTCGACATCTTCCGCAAGGGCCCGGCGGTCAAGGGGCACAAGGACGCCAAGTGCTTCCTGACGCCCAAGGACCTCACCGAGGGCACCGACGAGCTGTCCTGCTTCGGATACGTCGGGGACGTGCTGGTCACGGTCTCGGCGCAGGGCGCCCGCCCCCTGGACGCCGAGGCGGTCGCGAAGCTCATGAGCACCCAGCTCGACCGCATCGCCGAACCCGGGAAGGCCGTATGACCGAGCAGCAACCCCAGGCCGTCGAGCCGGGCCCCGAGACGACGCCCGCGGGCGCCCTCGCGACGACGGAGGCACCGGCGCCCGCGCCGGAGCGGACGCCCGCACCGGAGCCGGAGCAGACCTCCGCCCCCGAGACCCCCGTCGTCCCCGAGGCCCCGGCCCCCGCGAAGGACCGCCGGGTCCTGCGGGCCGTCCTGCGCTGGACCGCCGCCGTGGCCGTCTTCGCGGCCGTCGGGGCCGGGACGGCGTACGGGATCGCCGGGATGGAACGCACCGACGTGCCCGGCCTCGCCACCGAGTCGGACGGCCGGTGGGACTACCCCACGCTGACCCGGCCGCCCCTGCCGAAGGGCAGTCCGCGGCCCTTCGACGAGGAGAACGCCGCCGAGGCGCACTACGCCGACCCGCGCGCGCTCCTGCTGCCCGCGCCGGCCGGTGCCGTCGACGACCGCGCCCTGCGCGGCGAGGACGGCTGGCTGCCGACCGAGGACTTCCTGAAGGAGTTCGCCGACGACGACGAGCGCGCCGATCTGCGGCAGATGCTCAAGGACGACGGCCTGCGGCATACAGCGGCCCGCGGCTGGACCACCGAGGACGGCACCCGCACCCGGATCTACCTGCTCCACTTCGACACCTCGGTGATCGTGGACGACCTGGCCGGCCGCATGGCGCCCTTCGGCGCCCCCGGCTACCGGCTGCGCGGCACCGAGACGTCCGTCGCCGACGAGGGCTTCGCCGACCTGTCCTGGCCGGGCGACTTCCCGCGCTGGGCGTACACCGAGTCCAAGCCGTACGGCGCCGAACAGGTGCGCCAGGCGTACCTGGCCGCCGGTGACGTCCTCGCCGTGATCGTGCAGTCACGCAAGGGCACCGCCGCGTCCGTACCGTTCCGCCAGACGGTGACCCTGCAGGGCCAGCTGCTCGGCTGACCCCGCGAGGGCGCACCTCGCACGAAGGGCCGGTCCCGGGCCGACTAAGCTGGGGACCGGCCCTTGTACGTTCGCTCAACCTCCGCTCAATCGAGGAGCACCCGTGGAGATCTTCTTCGAAGCCCTGCTCGTCCTGGTCTGCGTCGGCGTCCTCGCCTTCACCGGCCTGACCGTGAAGAAGCTGTACCAGGGCCAGCGCTGACCCCCATCCCACACGTACGAGACGTCTGAGCTGCTCATGATCGAGATCCCGTCCGACCTCCACAAGGACCTCGTGCCCCTCGCCTTCCTGCTCGGCAACTGGGCCGGCGCGGGCGTGCACGACTTCCCCGGTTCCGAGAAGTGCAACTTCGGTCAGGAGGTGTCGTTCACGCACGACGGCCGGGACTTCCTGGAGTACGAGTCCCACACCTGGGTGCTCGACAACGAGGGCAACAAGGTGCGCCCGCTGGAGTCCGAGCACGGCTACTGGCGCATCGACGCCGACCGCAAGGTCGAGGTGACCATGGTCCGCGACGACGGCGTGGTCGAGATCTGGTACGGCGAGATGGCCGACAAGAAGCCCCAGATCGACCTGGTGACCGACGCGGTGGCCCGCACCGCCGCCTCCGGCCCGTACTCCGGCGGCAAGCGCCTGTACGGCTACGTCAAGAGCGACCTGATGTGGGTCGGCGAGAAGCAGACCCCCGAGGTCGAGCTGCGCCCCTACATGTCGGCGCACCTGAAGAAGGTCGTCACCCCGGAGGAGGTCGAGCGCTGGGCCAAGGCCCTGCCCGACGACATGCCGGACGACGGCATCGCCTTCTTCAAGTAGTTCTAGACTTCCCATGTGGTGAGCACCGACTGGAAGAGCGACCTCAGGCAGCGCGGCTACCGGCTGACGCCGCAGCGCCAGCTTGTCCTCGAAGCCGTGGACACCCTGGAGCACGCGACCCCCGACGCCATCCTCGTGGAAGTGAGGAAGACGGCGTCGGGGGTCAACATTTCCACGGTCTACCGCACGCTGGAGCTGCTGGAGGAGCTGGGCCTGGTCAGCCACGCCCACCTCGGGCACGGCGCGCCCACCTACCACCTGGCCGACCGCCACCACCACATCCACCTGGTCTGCCGGGACTGCGACAACGTCATCGAGGCCGATGTGTCGGTGGCCGCCGAGTTCACCGCGAAGCTGCGCCGCGACTTCGGCTTCGAGACCGACATGAAGCATTTCGCGATCTTCGGGCGGTGCAGGGACTGTGCGTCCCGGGGTCCGACCGGGAAGACTTCAACTACCGGGTCGTAGGCTGGAGCCATGAAGAGCCCCCTGCTGACCCTGCCCGGCGCCGTGCCCGCCGAGGGCGTGGACGAAGGCGTCGCCGCGCACTACGGCGATCTGTTCCGCGAGCAGCGCGCCCTCGCCGACGGCACCGGCTTCGTCGACCTCTCCCACCGCGGCGTCGTGACCGTCTCCGGCGAGGACCGGCTGACCTGGCTGCACCTGCTGCTCACCCAGCACGTCACCGACCTGTCGGTCGGCGAGGCCACCGAGGCGCTGATCCTCTCCGCGCACGGCCACATCGAGCACGCCCTGTACCTCGTCGACGACGGCACGACGACCTGGGCGCACGTCGAGCCCGGCACCCAGGACGCGCTGATCGCGTACCTGGAGTCGATGAAGTTCTTCTACAGGGTGGAAGTCGCCGACCGCACCGGTGAGTTCGCCGTGGTGCACCTGCCCGCCGGGTCGATCACCGAGGTCCCCGAGGGTGTCGTCGTCCGCGAGACGGCGTACGGCCGCGACCTGTTCCTGCCCCGCGCGGACCTGGAGGCGTACGCCGGGCAGGCCGGCCCGCCCGCTGGGCTCCTCGCCCACGAGGCGCTGCGCGTCGAGAGCCACCGCCCCCGTCTCGGCTTCGAGACCGACCACCGCACCATCCCGCACGAGCTGGGCTGGATCGGCACGGCCGTGCATCTGCAGAAGGGCTGCTACCGGGGCCAGGAGACGGTCGCCCGGGTCCAGAACCTCGGCAAGCCGCCCCGCCGCCTGGTCTTCCTGCACCTGGACGGCAGCGAGGTGCACCTGCCCGCCGCCGGCACCGAGATCCGCCTCGCGGACGAGGAGCCCGACGGCCGCAAGATCGGTTTCATCACGACGTCGGCCCGCCACCACGAACTGGGCCCGGTCGCCCTCGCCCTCATCAAGCGCAACGTCCCGGTGGACGCCCGGCTGATCGCGGGCGACACGGCGGCCGCCCAGGAAGTGGTCGTCGAGCCCTGACCGGCCTCCTCTAGATCTCGATCAGCACGGTGAACGGGCCGTCGTTCGTCAGGGACACCCGCATCCTGGCGCCGAACCGGCCCGTCGCCACCGTCGCGCCCAGCGCGCGGAGCTGGGCGACGACCTCGTCGACGAGCGGCTCGGCCACCTCGCCGGGGGCGGCGGCGTTCCAGGTGGGGCGGCGGCCCTTGCGGGCGTCGCCGTAGAGGGTGAACTGGCTGACGACGAGCAGCGGGGCGTCGAAGTCGCTGCAGGACTTCTCGTCGTCCAGCATCCGGATCGACCAGAGCTTGCGGGCGAGCTGCGCCGCCTTCTCCTTGGTGTCCTCGTGAGTGACGCCGACGAGGACGCACAGCCCCTCGCCGCTGATCTCGCCGACCGTCTCGCCGTCCACGACGACGCTCGCGCCGTCCACTCTCTGCACCACAGCTCGCATACGGCCATCATGCCGTGCGTCCGGAGGCGGTCCGGCACCGCCCGATGAGGGCGGCGGCTGTCCCGAAGACCCCTTCGGGTGCTTCTTTTTGAACAGGTAACCCTCCATCTGGGGCTGTTCGGGGGCTCTCGGTCACGTAGGGGCCGGTCGGGATGGCACGATGCTCCCACACGCCGGTCGAGGGGACGGTTGAGGCATATGAGCACACCGAGTACCGGGCCGCTGCCCGGGGCTGTCGTGCTGGCCCATACGGGCCGGCCGGACGGTCTGCGGCCGCCCACGCAGCGCACTGCCGAGGATCCGGGCCCGGGCCCGCACGCACCGCTGCCCCCGGAGCCGCCCGAGCAGGACCTGACCGTTCTCAGCCTGCCCGAACTGCGCACCCTGCGCCGGGACGCGCAGAGCGACGAAGCCGATCTGAGCTATGTGCGGCGCCTGTTGCAGGGCCGCATCGACATCCTGCGGGCGGAGCTGGCGCGGCGGTCCCCGGCGGGAGCCGCCGCCGTCGTGGACCGCCTGCCGGAGATCCTCACCGACGCCCCCGCACGGCACCGCTCCTCGGCACGCCACGTGACGCTGGGGACCCCGCAGAGCGAGGAGTCCCGGCGGCTGGCGTCCGAGATGCTGGCCGAGGTCGAGCTCTCCGACCTCCAGGCCCGCACCGACGCCGAACTGCACGCCGCGATGGGCCGCCTCGTCCGCTACGAGCAGCAGGTCTCCCGTCGCCGCCAGCGCCTGCAGCGCACGGCCGACGAGTGCGGTGCGGAGATCACCCGGCGCTACCGCGACGGGGAGGCCCAGGTGGACGACCTGCTGAGCTGACGGCGGGGCGGGCGGACGTCGTACGGGCGGGAGCGCGAATAAATTTTCGAGACACGTTCCGCGCGCCCGCCTACCGTGGCCCCATGAGCCGTTCCGCATCCCCCGTCGACATCGACATCCGTCCCCTGGCCGCCGGCGAGGTCCCGGAGTGGAGCCGGGCCCTGAAGACCGGGTTTCTGCGGTCGCCCGGCGTCACCGAGGCGGAGGTCGCGGACCGGGAGTCGTACATCGACCCGGCCCGCACGCTCGGTGCCTTCGACGGGGGCCGCTGTGTGGCCACCTTCCGCTCGTTCGCGCAGGAGGTCACCGCGGTCGGCGGTGCCGCGATCCCCGCGGACGCCGTCACCAACGTCACCGTCAGTCCCACCCACCGCCGCCGCGGCCTGCTCACCCGCATGATGGCCCACGACCTGACGGCGGCCCGGGAGCGCGGTGACGTCGTCGCGACGCTGATCGCCGCCGAGTACCCGATCTACGGCCGCTACGGCTTCGGGCCCGCCGCGTGGACGGCCGAGTGGACCATCGACGTGCCGCGCGCCGGTGTCGACCCCCGGTGGTCGGGGCCGGAGGACGGCGGCCGTATCGAGCTCGTGGACGGAGACGACGTCCGCAAGGCGGGTCCCGAGCTGTTCGAGCGGGTGCGCCGCGCGCAGCCGGGTGCCGTCGACCGGGACGAGCGGTGGTGGCAGGTGAGCACCGGCGGGCTGCGTCCGGACGGGTCCCCGTGGACCGAGCCCTTCTTCGCCGTGTACCGCTCGGCGGACGGCACGGTCGACGGACTGGTGTCGTACAAGGCGGACGACCACTGGGGCGACGGCAAGCAGCCCCTCAACACGGCGACCGTGAACTGGTTGATCGCGGCGACCCCGCAGGCCGAGCGCTCCCTGTGGCTCTACCTGTGCTCCATCGACTGGATCACCACGGTGAAGAGCGGCTGGCGGGCCCCGGACGACCTGCTGCCGCTGTACCTGCCCGATCCGCGAGCCGCCCGTGTCACGACGCTGGCGGACTGGCTGTGGGTGCGGATCCTGGACGTCGAACGGGCCCTGGAGGCGCGCACCTACGCCGGGCGGGGCGCGCTGGTGCTGGAGGTCGTGGACGACTCCGGGCTGTCGGGCGGGCGGTTCCGGCTGGAGGCGGCCGCGGACGGCGCGTCCTGCGCGCCGGCCACGGCCACCGCGGACCTGACCCTCGACATCGCCGACCTGAGCCGGCTGTGGCTCGGCGACGAGTCCGTCGTCCGGCTCGCCGCGCTGGGACGGGTGCGGGAAGAGCGAGCGGGCGCCGCCCTGACGGCCGACGCCCTGCTGCGTACGTCCAGGCGTCCTTGGTGCCCGGACATGTTCTGAACCTCCTAGCGACGAGGTGACGGGTCCGCTCATCCGTAGCGAGCTGTTCAGTTGTGCCGGCGGGCGCTGTGCGCCCTTCTTCAGTTGTGGCTGTGCGTCCGTATGCGGTTGTGGCTGTGCTGTCGGTGTTCGGTTGTCGATGTGAAGTTGTGGCTGTGCGCCGGCCGTCCGGGCTCCCGGCTCCCCTCCGGAAGGGAGCCCGGTCGGCTGAACCTGCGGCGACTCGTGGCCAACTCCTTGAAGCTTGACCATGTCGTTGAAGTTGGCGACCAACTTCACTGTAGTTATGACCGTCTCGACGCGTCCTATAACCACCATCCGGCGAACTGCCCAAAGATGGCGGGAAGTTGTAATGTTCGGCCGTGGAGCCGAAACACGCCTCCGCCACTGGGCGGAAGAGGTCGCAGCGGCCACAGACATCACACCGGGAGGTGGCCGCCGCGCTGCGCGCCCGGATCACCTCGGGCGAACTGCGGCCGGGTCAGCGCATGCCCACCCAGGCCAAGCTGGCCGACGAGTTCGGCGTCGAGCGCGGAGCCGTTCGGCAGGCCCTGCGCATCCTGCAGTCCGAGCACCTGCTCACCAACGCCTCCAAGGGCGCCCCGGCCACCGTCGCCCCCGAGCCGGGCAGGGCCGCAACCGGCCCCGAAGCCGTCCCGCAGCCCACCATGGTGACCCTCGGCCCGCGTATCGCGGCCGCCTTCGCCGCCCCGCTGGTCGAGATCGACGCGCTGTGCCTCACCTCGGTCTCCCTCACCCTCGCCATCGGCGAACCGCTCCGCCAGATCCACGCGGGCCGTATGAAACCGGCCAAGGTCGTCGTGCGGGTGCTGCTGCCCAGCCGGGACATCCCGCTCGCCTTCCCCACGCCGGTGGACGGCGCGTCCGACGACCTCGACGTCCAGCTGCGCCGGCGCTGGCTCGACCAGCGCAACGCCCAGGGCCAGGTGCTCCGGCACAACCTGCTGGCGCTGCGCTCCACGCACGGCGTCGACGTCCAGGTCACCTTCCGCGCGCTGCCGTTCACCCCGCCGGTGAAGCTGTACCTGCTCAACGGCACGGAGGCCCTGTTCGCCTACTACACGCTGACCCGCAGCGAGGTGGAGATCGGGCAGCAGCACCTGGAGATGTACGACGCCCCGGGCATCCAGTCGACGCTGTTCGCCTTCGAACAGGGGGCCGGGCTGCGGGACACGACGTTCGTGGAGCAGTCGCACGTGTGGTTCAACGCACTGTGGGAGACGATCAGTTCGGAGCTGACGCTCACGACCTGACGGTCTCCCACGGCGTTCGACCTGCGCTTTCGCCGGTCCCTCGCGCGCTTGACTCACAGGGCGGGGCCCGAGAAGAGGACGGCGAGGACGGCGGCACCGATGGAGCTGACGGCCGGGTTCCTGGCCTTGATGCCTATGGTGAGGAGCAGCAGGCCGATGAGGCCCGTGGCGCCGTACTTCCACTGGAGGAGCTGCTCGACGCCGACGACGAAGACGGCGGAGAGGAGTGCGAGGACGGGCATCGGTGTTTCCCCCTTCGATCTTCCGGGGATGGAAGGATTACTTCCGCCAACTCAACCAACTTGGTGCCAACTCTGAATAGGTTGTCCCCACTTGGTACCTACTTTGAAACTAGCTACATACAACTGCCGTCAGATGGGCACAAGTTGTAGCGTTTGGTCGTGACTCAGGAGAACGTGGCCGTGAACGGCAGCAGGAGACTCTCGCCGCAGGAGATCGCCGACATCCTGCGGGAACGCATCCGCGTCGGAGAACTCAAGGCCGGCGACCGCCTGCCCACCCAGGCCGAGCTCGCCGAGGAGTTCGGCGTCGAACGCGGCACCGTACGCCAGGCCCTGCGCGCCCTCCAGGAGGACGGTCTCCTCACCAACGTCAGCAAGGGCAGCCCGCCGCGGATCGCCCTGCCGTCGCCCACGCGGGGCGCGCCGCAGCCGACGATGGTCGGGCTCGCCCCCCGGCTGACGGAGGCGTTCTCCGCGCCCCACGTGCGCGTGGACGTCGTCTGCCACACCTCCGAGACACTGATGCTCGCCCTCGGTGAACCGCTCCGCCTGATCCACGAGGGCTCGATACGCCCCGAGTCCGTCGACGTCCGCGTCCTCCTGCCGTCCCGCACCATCCACCTCGCCTTCCCGGTCTCCGTGGCCGGCGGCGAGGACGACGACCCCGTGCACAAGCGGTGGCTGGAGATGCGCAACGCCCAGGCGCGCGTGCTGCGGCACAACCTCCAGGCCCTGCGCTCCACGATCGGCGTCGACGCCCGGGTCACCTTCCGGGCGCTGCCGTTCACCCCTCCGGTGAAGCTGTATCTCCTCAACGGGCATGAGGCGCTGATCGGCTACTACGTCCTCACGGAACGTCAGGAGGAGTACGAGAGCCAGACCCTGGAGATGTACGACGCCCTCGGCTCGACGTCCCTGCTCTTCTCCTTCGTGGAGCAGGCAGGACAGCGGGACGCCGCGTTCGTGCAGGAATCGCAGAAGTGGTTCGACGCCCTCTGGGAAACCATCACGACTGACCTGACACTCTCCTAGTGACTCCTGATACGACGCACTCAGAAGCGGTGGCGGCACACCCGGACGGCGAGACCGACGGCCTGGCGGCCCTGGTCGCGCGCGCACGTGTGGTGGTGTGGGACTTCGACGGCCCGATCTGCCGGCTCTTCGCCGGGCACAAGGCGGAAGGGGTCGCCCGGGACCTGGTGCGATGGCTGGAGGGCCGCGGCCTGCACAGCCTGCTGGACGAGGCCGAACGGGAGTCCCTCGACCCGCACGTCGTCCTGCGCGCCGTGAACCGCCGCCACCCGGGCAGCGACCTGGTCGCCGAGCTGGAGGAGCGCCTCACCCAGGAGGAACTGCGCGCCGCCGCCTCGGCGATGCCCACCGCTTACGCGGACATACTGATCCACACCTGGGCGGAGGTCGGCGCCCGACTGGCCGTCGCGACGAACAACGCTCCCCGCGCCGTCCGCACCTACCTCACCGGCCGCAGGCTCCTCCACCGCTTCCAGCCACACATATACGGCCGCACCCAGGACCTCCAGTACCTCAAACCCCACCCGCACTACCTGAACCGCGCCCTGAGCGCGATGGGGGCGGCTCCCGGCAGTGCCCTGTTCATCGGCGACACGCCCACCGACTGGCAGGCGGCCGCGGAAGCGGGGGTGCCGTTCCTGGGCTACGCGCGCGGCGAGGACAAGGAGAAGCAACTGCGCCGGGCGGGGGCCGACCACGTCGTCACGGACCTGCACGAGGTGCTGCGGGCCGTCGGGTCGCCGGGGTAGCCGAGGGGGGAACCGTCCCCTCTTCTGAGAGGTTCTCCCTGAACTCGCCCGTCTCTTCTGGCACTATGCCCCCTCACGGGGGATGCCGTGCCATTCCCGCCACCGGTGCGGGGTCAGTCGAGAGAGCGTGTGCCATGTCAGCCCAGCGGGTGTCCCAGACGCGGGAGCGAGCCGTCGAGTTGAGCGGCGGTGACGCGAGGGCGGTCGAGGGTCCGCTCAAGGGCTACCACCACGAGACGTATGTGATCTCCCTGCCCGGCGCCGCCGGTGACGGTGAGGACGACGAGGAGGCCGAACCAGGCCGGGTCAAGTGCCGGGCCCCGCGTGAGCGGCTGCTGTGGTTCGACCGGCGCTGCTTCCTCTCGGAGGAGCAGTTGCTGGAGACGCTGCAGGGACGTATCTCCCATATTCCGGACCTCGTCGACGTGGGGGGCATCCCGCTCCAGAGGTTCATCGAGGGGCGCACGCTCGGGTCCGTGCACGGCCCCGGCCGACCGGTCCCGGACCGCGTCCTCGACCAGATCCTCCACCTCTTCGGGGAGTTGACGGCCGTCGCCCCCGCCACGGTGCGGGCCGGACGCCGCTGCTCGGACGAGGACCGGGCCGAGGACCGGGACTCCGCCGGGTTCCTGGACGGGCTGATCCGGTTCGCGGAGGAGCGGGTGTACCAGGCCAACCGGGACGCCTTCGAGGGACTCTTCGCCGCGCTCGGGGTGGACGACGACTCGTTCCGGTCCCTGCGCAAGCACGTCCTCGTCCCCGGCCTGACGCGACGGCCCTTCACCCTCCTCCACGCCGACCTGCACCGGGAGAACTTCGTCCTCGACCCCGTCGGCCGTCTGTGGACCATCGACTGGGAACTGGCCATGCTGGGCGACCCGCTGTACGACCTCGCCACGCATCTGCACCTCATGCGGTACCCGGCCGAGCAGGAGACCCGGGTGGCCGAGCGCTGGCGCGCGGTCGCGGAACGGTCCGCACCCGGCAGCACCGAGGGCTGGCGGGAGGACCTGCCACGGCTGCGGGACTTCAAGCGGGCGCAGAGCGTCTTCACCGACGTGATCCGGGCGACCCAGGTCCTCGGCCGGGGCGGATCGTTCCACTGGCGCCGCTGGCTCGGCGAGTCGGTGAAGGTCCAGCGCGTGCTGGAGCGGGCCGCCGTCCCGCTGGGCCTGGACGAGGTGCCGACCCTGACGGCCGTGGCCCGCTCGCTGCGCGACTGGCACCGGCGGTACGGCGGCTGACCCCGGCCAAACGGCTGCGGCCCGCGTGCGCCCGGCGCGTAGGCTCGCGTCCATGAGCGACGACGGCAGCCCCGCCCCCGGCCTGCGGGAACGCAAGAAGCGGCGTATGTACGAGACCGTCTCGGAGACGGCCATCCGGCTCTTCCTGGAGAAGGGCTTCGACGCCGTGTCCGTCGCCGAGGTGGCCGCCGCCGCCGAGATCTCCAAGCCGACCCTCTTCCGGTACTTCCCGGCCAAGGAGGACCTCGTGCTGTACCGCATCGCCGATCACGAGGAGGAGGCCGCGCGCGTCGTCGCGGCGGCGGAGGGGCCGCCCGTCGAGGCGCTGCGGCGGGACTTCCTCGACGCGATCGAGCGCGGCGACCCCATCACCGGTCTCAACGACCACCCCCAGGTGCTCGCCTTCCACTCGCTCGTCTACGGGACGCCCGCCCTCGTCGCGCGGATGTACGCCTACCTCGAGCGGTCCGAGGCCGCGCTCGCTGAGGCGCTGGGCGAAGGGCTGGAGGCGCGGCTCGCGGCCGGACAGATCGTGGCCGTACGGCGGATCCTCGCGGAGGAGAACTGGCGCCGGATCAAGGCCGGGGAACCGCTGGCGGAGGTCAGAAGGGACGCGATCGCGGCGGCGGAGCGGGCGTTCGGGTGGCTGGAGGCCGGGTTGCCGGAGCTGACCGAGCCGAGGGCCGACTGAGTCGCGGTAAATAATGTAACCGAGTTGCTTTTTTCGGTAGAGTGGCGGGCATGACGCCTGCCGCTCCCTCCGCCGACCTGCGCACCGCGCTCCTGGACGAGCGCGCCCATCACGACCGCTGCCGCCGCGCCCTCGCCGCGATGGTCGACGGGGCGGACCACCAGGTGGTCATCGGCGAGCACGCCTCCGCGTCCGGCGCCGACGCCGAGGTGCTGGGCCGCCGGCTGCGCAGCCGGGCCAAGGCGCTGCGCGAACTGCCCGAGGGGCCGCTGTTCTTCGGGCGGCTGGACTTCACGGGCGGCGAGCGGCAGGCCGCCCTGCACATCGGCCGGCTGCGGATCAGCGAGCACCCCGCCGACCCGCCCCTCGTCGTCGACTGGCGCGCCCCTGTGGCCCGCGCCTTCTACCAGGCGTCCGCCCGCGACCCGCAGGGCGTGGCCGTGCGGCGCCGGTTCGGCTGGGCGCCGGGCGGCCGGGGCGACTCCGGTGACCTCACCGGGCTGGAGGACGAGCACCTGGAGCGGGGCGAGGCCCGGGTCAGCGAGATCGTCGCCCGGGAGATCGAGCGGCCGCGCGTCGGGCCGATGCGGGACATCGCCGCCACCATCCAGCCCGAGCAGGACGACCTCGTACGGGGCGACCTCGCCGTCTCCCTGTGTGTGCAGGGCGCCCCGGGCACCGGCAAGACCGCCGTCGGTCTGCACCGGGCCGCGTATCTGCTCTACACCCACCCGCAGCGCATCCGTCGCGGCGGCCTGCTGATCCTCGGACCGAACCCGACCTTCCTCTCCTACATCTCCGAGGTGCTGCCGGCGCTGGGCGAGACCGGGGTGCGCCAGTCCACGCTGGCCGGCGAGATCGCCCGGTACCCGGTGCGGGGGACCGACGACGAGCGGGCCGCCCGGCTGAAGCACGACGTCCGGATGGCGCGGGTGCTGCGGCGGGCGCTGTACACGCGCGTGGGACGGGCCGGGGATCTGGCCCCGCTCGTGGTGGCCGACGGCTCCTACCGGTGGCGGGTCCCGGCGGACGCGCTGCGGCGGATCGCCGAGGACGTCCGCGCCGAGGAGCCGCCGTACGGCGTGGGGCGGGAGCGGGTGCGGTCCCGGGCCGTACGTCTTCTGCGGGAGCAGGCCGAGCGGCGCGCCGGACCGCAGACCGCCGGCTGGGTGCAGCGGGTGTCACACGGGCGCGCGGTCGGCGCGTACGTGGAGGCGGTCTGGCCGAAGATGCGGCCCGAGGAGGTCGTCGCCGCGCTGTTCACGGACCCGGAGGCGCTGGCGGACGCCTCCGAGGGGGTGCTCGACGACGAGGAGCGGAAGGCGCTGCTCTGGGCGAGACCGCCGCGCTCGTGGAAGTCGGCCCGCTGGTCGGCCGCCGACCTGGTCCTCCTCGACGAGGTCGCCGGGCTGATCGAACGTCCGCGGGGGTACGGCCATGTCGTCGTCGACGAGGCGCAGGACCTGTCGCCGATGGAGTGCCGGGCGATCGCGCGCCGCTGCCCGTTCGGCTCGCTGACCGTCCTGGGGGACCTGGCGCAGGGGACGACGCCGTGGGCCGCGCGGGACTGGGCGTCGGCGATGGCGCACCTCGGCAAGCCGGACGCGGCGGTCGTCGCGCTGACCACCGGGTTCCGGGTGCCGCGCGCGATCCTGGAGCTGGCCGACGGGCTGCTGGCGCGGCTGGCGGTCCCGGTGCCGGCGGCCCGCTCACCGCGCGGCGACGGGGAGGTGCGGTTCCGGGCGGCGGGGGACGATCTGCGGGGTGCCGTCGTGGGGGCCGTCCGGGACGCGCTGGGGCGCGAGGGGTCCGTGGGGGTGATCGCGGCCGACGCGGACGTGGCCCGGGTGCGGGAGGCGCTGGAGGTCGCCGGGATCGCCGCGGGGCGGGCCGACGAGCCCGGGGAGCGGGTGGTCGTCGTACCGGCGAGTGTGGTGAAGGGGCTGGAGTACGACCATGTCGTCGCGGTGGAGCCGGCGGCGATCGCGGAGGCGGAGGAGCGCGGGCTGCACCGGCTGTACGTGGTGCTGACGCGGGCGGTGGCGGGGCTGGAGGTCGTGCACGGGAGGCCGCTGCCCTTCTGAGCGGCGGCCTCCCGGGAGGCAGTCCGTCAGCCGGTGGCGTCCAGGAGGGGGATCAACTGCTCCTCCTCGTACGTCAGATGGGCCTCCAGTTCGGCCGTCAGCCGGGCCACCTCCTCGCGCGCGGCCTCCGGTTCGCCCGCCGCCCCGTCCTCCCCGACGGCCCGGCGCAGCCGTTCGACGAGGCCCGCGATGCGCTCGTGCTCCTCGCGCAGGCGGGCCAGCACGGGTGCGTGGCCGGGATGGCGGTCGGCGAGGAACGGGAACAGCGCGCTGTCCTCACCGGTGTGGTGGTGGTGCAGGCCCTGGCAGAACGTGAGGCAGTTGACGCGCAGCTGGGCGCCCAGGGTGGAGCCGCCCTTCGCCATCTCGTCGCGGATCAGCGCCAGTTCGCGGCGGAAGGCGTCGTGCACGACCTTGATGGCCTCGCCCATGGAGGAGGCGTTGATGTGCGGTGGGCCCTGCGTGATCTCGTACAGGGCGATCACGGGGATCACCCGTTCCGTCCGCTCCTGGTAGGCGGCCCAGCCGGGATCGGCCTCCACGGCCCGCGCGAACGCCCGGTCCCGTTCCTCGCCCTCCAGGACGACCGCCCGCGCCGGGTAGGTGAACGCCCCGGACTCCACGGTGACCTCGGGGTGGGCGACGAGGTTGTGGAACCACGCCGGGTGTCTCGGGGAGCCGGCGGCCGAGGCGATGACCAGGACGCGGTCGCCGCCGTCCGGCAGATAGCCGACCGGGGTGGTGTGGGGGCGCCCGGTGCGGGCGCCGGTGGTGGTGAGGAGGAGCAGCCTGGCGCCTTCGAAGGGGCCGCCGACGCGGCCCTTGCCGGCGCGGAACTCCTCGATGACCTGCTGCTGGAAGTCGTGGGGCATGTTCGGGTGTCGGTCTCTTTCTCTTCGCGGTATCCGTCAGGGAGGGAAGCGGAGAGAAACAGGCGGGCCCCTGGCCCGCGCCCACGGCCTCACTCAGAGGCCGGGCAACACCCAACTCGCTCACGGCACAAGGCCGACCCGGCAGTCATGCGGTCGACGGTAGCGCAGGGCCCGCCCAAGGGCGATGCTGTTTTCGATGCTCCTGTTCCTCGACGTCGACGGCACGCTCATCCCCTTCGGGTCGCAGCGGCCGTACCCCCTGTTCGAAGCACCCCTCACCCTGCCCGGACCTCCCGCCCACCCTCTTCTCTCCCGGGTGGACCCCACCCTCGGCGCCCGGCTGCGGCGGCTCGCGCGGCTCGGGTGCGAGCTCGTGTGGGCCACGACCTGGCTGGACGACGCGAACGTCGCCCTCTCACCCTGGCTGGGCCTGCCCACGCTGCGACTGGTCGACTGGCCGGACGAGGACGCCGAACCCTGGCTCGGGTCCCGCGCCCCGCACTGGAAGACGCGGCCCCTGGTGACCTGGGCGGCGGGCCGGGCGTTCGCATGGGTCGACGACGAGATCACCGATGTGGACCGCGCGTATGTGGCCGCGCACCATCCCTCCCCGGCCCTCCTGCACCGCGTCGACCACCGCCGCGGCCTCACCGACCACGACTTCGCGGTCCTGGAGGAGTGGATCGCGGGCGGGGGCCGGGGGAGCGGGCAGTCCGTGCTGTGACGGCCGTCCTTCTCCCACGCCGGCCGTTCTGCGACGCCGTGCGGGTGGCGTGGCGCACTTTTGCAAGCGGGTGCTTGCAAGAGTTAGCGAAAGTGCGGCACAGTGGAGGCATGGCATCGCTCAACGTCGGCAATCTCGGCGAGTACCTGCGCGAGCAGCGGCGCAACGCGCAGCTGTCGCTGCGGCAGCTCGCCGACGCCGCCGGGGTGTCCAATCCGTACCTGAGCCAGATCGAGCGCGGGCTGCGCAAGCCGTCCGCGGAGGTGCTGCAGCAGGTCGCCAAAGCCCTGCGGATCTCCGCGGAGACGCTGTACGTCCGCGCCGGGATCCTCGACGCCGAGCGGGACCGGGACGAGGTGGAGACGCGCGCCGTCATCCTGGCCGACCCGACCCTGAACGAGCGCCAGAAGCAGGTGCTGCTCCAGATCTACGAGTCCTTCCGCAAGGAGAACGGCTTCGGGATATCCCGCGAGGCCACGGAGGCGGAAGCGGAGGCGGCGGCCGAGCGGCTCGCCGACGCCGTGGAGGATCTGGCCGGCGGCCCGCAGGACGGCGGAGACCCTGACGGCGAGACCGACGGCGAGACCGACGGTGACAGCGGCCGCAAGGAGACCGCGCGCCGCCCCCGAGCCACCCGCACGACCCGTTCGACCCGTACGTCCGACGGCAGCGACGCCGACCCGGAGAACCCGACCGGCCCGCAGCAGTCGGCCGGCTGACCTCGAACCGCCGTACGCACCCCGTGCGTCGGCCGCCCCTCGGGTGTCAGCCGTCCGGCGTTCGCGGGTACCCAGAACCCTCATCTGATAGCGACCCGGGAGGACCATCACCATGGCCATCACCGACGACCTGCGCAAGACCCTCAGCGACCCGACCCCGCTCTACTTCGCCGCCGGCACCGCCGACCTCGCCATCCAGCAGGCGAAGAAGGTGCCCGGACTGGTGGAGCAGCTGCGCACCGAGGCGCCTTCGCGGTTCGAGGCCGTGCGCAACACCGACCCCAAGGCCGTCCAGGAGAAGGCCGCCGCCCGCGCCAAGGAGGCCGGTGCCAAGGCGAAGGAGGCCGGTGCCAAGGCGAAGGAGGCCCAGGAGGCCCTGCAGGCCAAGGTCACCGAGTTCGTCGCCAGCCTGGACACCGACCTCAAGAAGCTGGGCAGCAGCCTGGACGCCGACTTCAAGAAGTTCGGCAGCAACCTCGACGCCGACCTGAAGAAGTTCGGCGAGAGCGCGCAGGACCTCGCGCTGCGCACCATCGGCGTCGCCGCCGAGTACGCCGTGAAGGCCCGCGAGGCCTACGAGAAGGTCGCCGAGCACGGCGAGCAGACCGTGCGGACCTGGCGCGGCGAGGCGGCCGAGGAGATCGAGGAGTTCGCGATCGCCGTCGAGCCGAACACCAAGCCGGCCGAGGACAACGAGGAGAAGTCCGCGCCCGCCGCTGCCCAGCCCACGCCCGCCGCTGCCCAGCCCACGCCCGCCGCTTCCCAGCCCACGCCCGTCCCTGCCAAGCCCACGCCCGTGAGGCCGGAGCCGGTGAAGACCGAGCCGGCCGCCGCCGCGCAGGCGAAGAAGGACCCGGCCAAGCCGGCCCCGGTGCGCAAGCCCACCGCCAAGAAGACGCCCCCGTCGGCCAAGTAGCGCCGATCGGGCCCGCCGGGTCGCCCGGACGGGTGAAAGACGCGTACGGAGACGGGCCGGGCACTTACCGAGTGCGCGGCCCGTTCTGCGGGTAACGGTCCTGCGGATGCGGGTACGGTGACCGCGTAGACACGAGCTGATTCAGGTGGTGGACGTTGTGCTGATGCAGGGCTTCGCGGGATTCATGTGGCTGCTGAGCGTGGCCCTGATCCTCTTCAGCGGCTTCGCGCTGATCGACGCCGCCGTCCGCCGGGAGGACGCCTACCGGGCGGTCGACAAGCAGAGCAAGGCCTTCTGGCTCATCATCCTCGGGCTCGCCTTCGTGGTGAACCTGATCTTCAACATCCTGTCGTTCCTGCCGATCATCGGCCTCATCGCGACGATCGTCTACATGGTCGACGTCCGTCCCGCCCTGCGGGGCCTGTCGGGCGGCGGACGCCCGCGCAGGGGCGGCTCCAGCAGCGACGGCCCCTACGGGCCGTACAACGGCGGGCGCTGACCGGTACTGACGAGCGGAGGACGCCGGCCGGGACCGGTGGCCCTCACACCGACCGGTCGAGCAGCAGCACCGCCACATCGTCCGTCAGCTCGCCGCCGTTGAGGTCCCGGACCTCGTTGACGGCCGCCCTCAGCAGTCCCTCGCCGCGCAGTCCCTCGCCGAGCTGCCGCCGGACCATGTCGACCATGCCGTCCTGCCCCAGCCGCTCGCGGCCCTCGCCGACGCGGCCCTCGATCAGGCCGTCGGTGTAGAGCATCAGGCTCCACTCGGCCCCGAGCTCCACCTGCATCCGCGGCCAGCGGGCGCCGGGCACCAGCCCGAGCGCGGGTCCGTTGTTGTCGTAGGGCAGCAGCCGCGCCGCCCGCCCCGGGCGGGCCAGCAGCGGGGACGGATGCCCGGCCAGGCAGAGCCCGGCGCGGCGCCCGTCCGGCGCTATGTCGACCGTGCACAGCGTCGCGAAGATCTCGTCGTCGCTCCGCTCGTGCTCCAGCACCTGCTGGAGCGTGTTCAGCAGCTGGTCGCCGCAGAGCCCGGCCAGCGTCAGCGCCCGCCACGCGATGCGCAGCTCCACGCCGAGCGCGGCCTCGTCGGGCCCGTGCCCGCACACATCGCCGATCATGGCGTGCACGGTGCCGTCCGCGGTGCGCACGACGTCGTAGAAGTCGCCGCCGAGCAGGGCGCGCGAGCGGCCCGGGCGGTAGCGGGCGGCGAACCGCAGCGAGGAGCCCTCCAGCAGGGGGGTCGGCAGCAGACCGCGCTCCAGGCGCCGGTTCTCCTGTGCCCGCAGCCGTCCCTCGGCCAGCCTTCGCTCGGCCGTGTCGGAACGTTTCCTCTCCACGGCGTAGCGGATCGCCCGGCTCAGCAGCCGGCCGTCCAGCTCGTCCCGGAACAGATAGTCCTGCGCGCCGACGCGCACGGCCTCGGCGGCTCGCTCGGCGTCTCCGGAGGCGGTGAGGGCCAGCACGGCGTGCCGGGGCGCGAGCTCCAGGACGTGCTTGAGCACGCCGAGCTCGTCGTCGGCATCGCCCGACCGGCCGGGCGCGGGCAGCGCCAGGTCCAGCAGGATGCAGTGGACGTCGTCGGTGAGCAGTCGCGCGGCCTCGGTGAGGTTGCGGGCGGTGCGCACCCGGATGGGCTTGCCGGCCGAGTCGAGCATCTCGGGCACGACCGTCGAGCCGCCGGGATCGTCCTCGATCAGCAGCAGCGTCAGATTGGTGTGCGAGGTGTTCTCGACCGTCTGTTCCTTACGCGGGGCCTCATCCTTGAGGATGCCGCCGCCTGGGGACGCGGCCTGCGCCTGACCTGTCTCCACGGCCGGGATCGCTCTCTGCCGCGGTACGGGTACGGGCATGGTCGTGTGTTCCTTCCCTCCCCCCGAGGGCAGGTGGAACGAGGGTCCTCGATCCACCGACGGGGACCATAGCGGGTGTCGGCGCCGCAGCGGAATGGCGCGGGGCACGTCCGGTGGACCCGCGCCGCTGTCATATGCCCCGTTTACCACCGCACTTGGACAGGCTGACGGTGCCCCGGGGATGACGAACGTCACGTCCGTGACGGAGGCGTGGGAAACGTGACGTGGAGTGGGTCACGTGGTGGCGGTCACGACGAGAACGTCACAAGGCCCCCGCACCCTCACGCGTCGGGCCGGACCACTCCGAGAATCCGCATCGAACCGGCGCCCGCCACGGTCACCGTACGGCCGGGCCGGGGGGCGTGGATGATGGCGCCGTCACCGACGTACATCGCCACATGGCTGGCGTCGGCGTTGTAGATGATGAGGTCGCCGGGGCGCATGTCCTCGACCGGGATGTGCTCGAGCCGCTTCCACTGCTCCTGGGAGGTCCGGGGGATCGGGCGTCCCGCGCTCGCCCACGCCTGGGAGGTCAGCCCGGAGCAGTCGTACGTCTTCGGCCCCTCGGCGCCCCACTCGTACGGCTTGCCCAGCTGTGCGGTGGCGTAGGCGACGGCCTTGCGGCCCCGCTCGGACGCCTTCGTCTTGAGGTCCTCGAGGATGCCGGAGTCCAGCCAGGCGGTCTGCGCCTTGTGCGCGGCAGCCTCCTCCAGCTCGGCCAGCCGCTCCCGCTCCTCCTTCTCGAGCTGCGACTCGAGCTCCTCGGCCGCCTTGATCTGCTTCTCGATCTTCTTCTGGGCGGCCGCCTTGGCCTTGCGGCCCTCCTCCAGCCGCCGCCACTGCGTGGAGGCGTCCTTCGCGTACTGCTCCAGGTCCTGCTGGGTGCGGGTCAGTTCGGCCAGCAGGCCCTTGGTGGCGCGCTGTCCCTGGAGCACCCGGCGGGTGTTGTCGAGGAAGTGCTGCGGGTTGTCGCTGAGCATCAGGTGCGCCTCGTCCGGCAGCCCGCCGGAGCGGTACTGGGCGGCGGCCGCCGCACCGGCGCGCTTCTTCAGCTCGGCGAGCCGCTCCTTGCCCTTGACGATCTTCTTCGCCAGCTCGACGATCTCGGCCGACTGCTTCTCGGCGGCCTCCTCGGCGGCGTTGTACTCGTCGGTGGCGACGGACGCGGCGTGGTAGAGCTTCTCCAGCTTCGCGCGGACGGCTTCGAGCTCCTCGTTGGTCACCGGAGCCGTGCCGGCGGAGGCCGAGGCGCTGGGGGAGGGGGTCGGGGAGGGTGCCGCGAACGCGGTGCCCGGTGCCGCCAGGACGGTGACCGCGCAGACGACGGCCACGGCCGCCGTCATCAGGCCGCGCTTGCCCGTGCCCATACCTGTGCCCCCAAACTGATGTCCCGTCAGTAACTTAAGGCGTCCGGGGGATCGTGCCATGTCGGCGCGCAAAGTGACAGAGGTCTGCCTTCCCCCGTCCCCTCCCGGTCATGACGATCACCCCGACTCTGTGACGAACGACTCAGGGAGATCGTTCCCCGCAGGTCAGCGGGGCGGGGTGAGGCACGGGCCGCCTCCCGTGACCGGAGGGGTCAGCTCCGGGGCGCCAACGCCGCCCATTCCACGCTGACTTCGCCCTGGCGCCAGCGCGCCGGGCCGTCCGTCACCGGCCAGTCCGCCGTCAGCTGACGCACAGTCCGGATCCAGCGCTGGCGGGCGCCGTAGGAGGCGTAGGGCGCGGCGGCGGCCCAGGCGCGGTCGAAGTCCCGCAGGAAGGCGTGCACGGGCTCGCCGGGGACATTGCGGTGGATCAGCGCCTTCGGGAGCCGTTCGGCGAGGTCCGACGGCCGTTCCAGTGAGCCCAGCCGGGTCGCGAAGGTGACCGTGCGCGGCCCCTCCGGGCCGAGCGCCACCCACACGTGCCGGCGCCCGATCTCGTCACAGGTCCCCTCGACCAGCAGCCCGCCCCGCGAGCCGGTCGCCGGGTCGGCCGGGGCGAGCCGGGCGCACAGCCGCTCCCACACCTCGGCGACCTGGTCCTCGTCGTACTGGCGCAGCACGTTCGCGGCGCGGACCAGATGCGGGCGCTGGGGGAGGGGGATCTCGAAGCCGCCGTGCCGGAAGACGAGCCCGTTGCGTGCGTACGGTTTCGCGGCGGCCACCCGGGCCGGTTCGATCTCGATGCCGACGACCCGCACCCGGGGCGCGGCGGCCCGCAGCCGGCCGAGCAGTTCCACGGCGGTCCAGGGGGCGGCGCCGTACCCGAGGTCGACCGCCACGGGGTCGGCGGCCCGGCGCAGCTCGGCCCCGTGGGCGTGGGCGACCCAGCGGTCCATGCGCCGCAGCCGGTTGGGGTTGGTGGTGCCGCGCGTCACCGATCCCACGGGGCGGTGGGCTGCGCGGGCTGTCATGGATACGAGGGTAAGGGGCGAACGGGACCCCTTTTCGTCCGCCGCATGGGGGCCCGCGCGGGGGGAACCCGGTGCGGGCGACGCACCCCGACGTCGAACGGTTGAGCGACAGCCGGTAACGCCTCGGCAAAAACTGCCCGGCCAGGAATGGGAACCCCGTCTTCCGGCGTTGCACCGCGTTGGAGGGCGTCACACCCCTCTGTCCGGCATGCCCGCAGGCCAAGGAGGAACGCCACGTGAGCCAGTACGTCAGCAGGCTCGGGCGTCGCTCCCCGGCGGCCCCCTCCCGGCTCAGGCTGCACCGCCGCCCCCGCCGGGTCGCCATGCTCTCCGTACACACCTCACCGCTGCACCAGCCCGGCACGGGCGACGCGGGCGGCATGAACGTCTACATCGTCGAACTCGCGCGGTGCCTGGCCGCGATCAACATCGAGGTCGAGATCTTCACGCGGACGACCGCCGCGGACCTCCCCCCGGTCGTGGAGCTCGCGCCCGGCGTCCTCGTCCGGCACATCGACGCGGGCCCCTACGAGGGCCTCAACAAGGAGGACCTGCCCGCCCAGCTGTGCGCCTTCACCCACGGCGTCATGCAGGCCTGGGCCGGCCACCGCCCGGGCCACTACGACCTGGTCCACTCGCACTACTGGCTCTCCGGCCACGTCGGCTGGCTCGCCGCCCAGCGCTGGGGGGTCCCCCTGGTGCACGCCATGCACACCATGGCCAAGGTCAAGAACGCCAACCTGGCCGACGGCGACACGCCCGAACCGGCCGCCCGTGTCATCGGCGAGACCCAGATCGTCGACGCCGCCGACCGCCTCATCGCCAACACCGAGGAGGAGGCCCACGAGCTCGTACGGCACTACGCCGCCGACCCGGCCAAGGTCGCCGTCGTCCACCCCGGGGTGAACCTCTCCCGCTTCTCGCCGGCCGACGGCCGGGCCGCCGCCCGCTCCCGCCTCGGGCTCCCGCAGGACGCCCTGATCCCGCTCTTCGCGGGCCGCATCCAGCCGCTGAAGGCGCCGGACATCCTGCTGCGCGCGGTCGCCGTCCTGCTGGACGAGCGCCCCGACCTGCGCTCCCGCATCCTGGTGCCGGTCGTCGGCGGCCCGAGCGGCAGCGGCATGGCCAAGCCGGAGGGGCTGCAGAAGCTCGCCGCCCGCCTCGGCATCGCGGACGTCGTGCGGTTCCACCCGCCGGTCGGGCAGGAGCAGCTCGCCGACTGGTTCCGGGCGGCGTCGGTGCTGGTCATGCCGTCGTACAGCGAGTCCTTCGGGCTGGTGGCCATCGAGGCGCAGGCGGCGGGCACCCCCGTGCTGGCGGCCGCGGTGGGCGGGCTTCCGGTGGCCGTGGCCGACGGCCGGACGGGCTTCCTGGTCCAGGGCCACGACCCGGCCGCCTACGCGCCCGTGCTGCGCGACTTCGCCGACGACCCCCGGCTGAGCTTCCGGATGGGCGAGGCGGCGGCGCGGCACGCCCAGTCGTTCGGCTGGGACACGGCGGCGGCCGCCACGGCGGAGGTCTACGCGGCCGCGGTCCAGGCCCACCGCCGTCGCGTACGCTCCCACCATGGCTGACGCACAGAAGGCGGCGCAGGTCGTCGAGGGAGCACTGAAGGACGCCGAACTGGAGTGGGAGAGCCCCGAGCCGGGCACCTACGTCGTCAAGCTCCCCGGCACGCGGAAGCTGTCCACGACGGTCTCCCTGATCGCCGGCCGCCACTCCCTGTCCCTGAACGCTTTCGTCATCCGCCACCCCGACGAGAACGAGGCCGGGGTCCACCGCTGGCTCCTGGAGCGCAACCTCAAGCTGTACGGCGTCAGTTACGCCGTGGACCGGCTCGGTGACGTGTACGTCACCGCGCGGCTCCCGCTCGCCGTGATCACCCCCGACGAGATCGACCGTCTCCTCGGCCAGGTCCTGGAGGCGGCCGACGGCGCCTTCAACACCCTCCTGGAGCTCGGGTTCGCCTCCGCGATCCGCAAGGAGTACGAGTGGCGGGTCGCGCGCGGCGAGTCCACGCGCAACCTGGACGCGTTCAGCCACCTGACCCAGAAGTCCACGGGCTGACGGCAGCCCCGTAGACCCGGACTTACACCCGGTACAGCACCTCGCCTCTGCGCACCCTCTTCCGGTCGCGGGGGTCTCGTGGCATGCTCACCACCCGACGCACTTCTGAACATCGTTCACATCCATGAAAAGCAGCATGGAGGGCGTACGGACATGGGCGACGCGCATCTCACCAGACGGGCCCTGCTCGGCGGGGCCACGGCCGTGGCGCTCGGCGCGACGACCGGCGCGACGACCGGCACGACGGCCCGGGCGGACGCCCTTCCCGCCCCCGCACCTGGCACCCTGCAAGTCCCCGCCCTCTGGCACGAGTTCACCCGTACGCCCTTCACCCACCCGCAGATCCCCTACGTCGGCCGGGCCGGCCGGCGCGGCGGGGACCCCCGCCGGCCCCGCCCCCGCCTCGTCGCCGACGTCCGCGCCTTCGGCGCCGTGCCGGACGGCACGACCGACTGCGCCCCCGCGATCAACCGTGCCATCGCCGCCGCCGGACGGGCCGGCGGTGGCACGGTCACCCTCCCGCCCGGCACCTTCCGCATCGACGACGTGATCCGCGTCGGCCACTCGAACGTCGTCCTGCGCGGCGCCGGCAGCGACCGAACGACCCTCCTCGCCACGAAGAACCTCACCGAGCTCATCGGCGTCTACGGCTCCCGCTACGGCGGCGACAAGTCGTCCTGGTCCTGGGCCGGCGGCCTGATCTGGCTGGCCCCCGAGGCGCGCTGGCGGTCCCTGGTCGACGCCGTCCGCGCGAAGGACTGGCCGTTCGAGGGCTGGACCGGCAACCGGCGCGACGAATGGCGCACCCTCACCACCGTCGCCCCCGCCCGCCGCGGTTCCTGGACGGTACGGGTGGCCGACCCGTCGGCGCTGCGCCCCGGCGCCCTCGTGCTGCTGCGCCTCGCCGACGACGCCGGGCACACGCTCCTGGAGCACATGAGCGGCGACGGGCCGGGCGCCGCGGCGTACACCTGGGACGACAAGACGAAGCTGACCTCGTACGTGCCCTATGAGTGGCCGGTGCGCGTCACCCGGGTCCGCGGCCGCGAGGTCACCCTCGAACGTCCGCTGCCGCTCGACGTGCGCCCGGAGTGGGACCCCCGGCTGACCACGCATGTGGACGAGCTGACCGGGGCGGGCGTGGAGGGCCTCACCCTGGAGGCTGTGGAGACCCCGCAGCAGCCCCACCTCCTCGACAAGGGCTACAACGGCGTCGTCCTTCAGTGCGCCTACGACTGCTGGGTGCACGACGTGACGGTCCGGCACGTCGACAACGGCTTCGGCCTGGTGGCCGCCTCCGCCTGCACGCTCACGCACACACGTGTGGCGGGCCGCGGAGTGCACCACCCGTACTTCTGCCGGGAAGGCTCGCACGACAACCTCGTGGAGGACTTCACGATCGAGGCCCGCACCACCCCCGCCCCCGCCAACACCCAGCTGCACGGCATCAACGTCGAGGGCCTGTCCTCCCACAACGTCTGGTCGCGCGGCGACCTGCGCATGGGCACCTTCGACAGCCACCGCGGACTGCCCTTCGCCAACGTCCGCACCGACATCACCGTCGTCAACGACGGCCGCCACGGCGGCGACGCGAGCGCCGGACCGCTGTTCGGGGCGCGCTTCACCCACTGGAACGTCCGGGTGACCAACGGCCGCGCCGGCATGGTCCGCCTCGACGGCCTCGCGCCGTACTCCGCCACCGTCGGCCTCAACGAGGTCGGCGAGTTCGGCCAGATCGACGTGCCCGACTTCACCGGCGACCTGCACACCCGCCTGGAGCTGTACGGCACCACGGACGTCGTACGGCCCCGCAACCTCTACGACGCCCAGCGCGCGCTGCCGCGGTAGCGGCCCGGGGTGACGCCCACCATCCGGCGGAAGTGCCGGGTGAGGTGCGACTGGTCGTAGAAGCCGGTCGCGGCGGCCACCTCGGCCGGCGCCCGGCCCTCCAGCAGCAGCCGGCGGGCGCGGTCGACCCGGCGGGACATCAGGTACTGGTGCGGGGCGATGCCGTACGCGGCGCCGAACGCCCGGACCAGATGGGCGGGATGGGCCCGCACCAGCGCCGCGGCCTCGTCCAGGGCGATGCCCCGCACCACCCGCTCGTCGAGGAGTTCGCGCAGCCGGCGGGCGAGCACGGGGTCGCGGCGGTCGGCCCCGGTCGCCGTGCCCGGCCGCAGGCACGCGCGCAGCCGGTCGCCGATGAGGGTCAGCCGGCTGTCGGCCTCCAACTCGTCGCCGGGGTGGGTGAGCGCCGCGTGCAGCTGCCCGACGCGCCGCCGCAGCACCGGGTCACGCAGGTCGGGCGAGTCCACGGCCGGGCCGATCAGGTCGTCGCCGAGCCGGGTGCCGTCCAGGTACAGGACGCGTTTGCGGAAGCCGTGCGGGGTCGCGGGGGAGCCGTTGTGCGGGACGTGCGGCGGCAGCAGGGACACGGTGTCGTGCGGGGTGCCGTGCTCGTGCCGGTCCAGGTCGTAGCGCACGGCGCCGTCGTCCACGATGAGCAGCGTCCACGCCTCGTGGACGTGCATCGGGTACGCGTAGTCGGTGAAACGGGCGTGGAAGACCTCGGTGACGCCGGGGACGCGGGGACGCCACGCGGTGACCTCTGCGGCGGTGCCCATGCAAAGAACGTACGAGACCGGACCGGACGGCGTCGGCGAGTCTCGCCGTATGAACGCCGAAGCACCCGCCCCCGTCCGTTTCGACACCAAGATCGCCGTGCTGCTGCGCGAGGACCTGGAGACCTGGCAGCGGCTGAACGTCACCGCGTTCCTGGTCAGCGGTCTGGGCACGCAGGTCCCCGAGGTGATCGGGGAGCCGTACGAGGACGCGGACGGCGTCCCGTACCTGCCGATGTTCCGCCAGCCGGTGCTGGTCTTCGAGGGCACCAAGGAGACCCTGACGGCCGCCCACGCCCGCACGCTCTCCCGCGCCCTGCCGCGCGCCCTGTTCACCTCCGACCTCTTCGGCACGGGCCACGACGGCGCCAACCGGGCGGCGGTACGGGCCGTGGGCACGGACGAGCTGGACCTGGTGGGGCTCGCGGTGTACGGGCCGAGGAACGCCGTGGACAAGGTGCTCAAGGGGGCGCGGATGCACCCCTGACTCCCTGAGCGGGTCCGTCCGGGACGGCCGGAGTCCCTGAGCGGGTCCGTCCGAGCCGGTCAGGCCGCGCTGGTCTCCGGCCTGGACGCGGCCACGGGCACGGTGGCGCCGGGCGCGTCGGCGGGCAGCCGGCGCATCAGCACGCCGTACCCGGCCGCCGCGACCGTGCCGACGGCCGCGCACAGCGCCCACAGCCACCCGGCGCCGAGGTGGTCGATGACGAGGCCCGACATCAGCGGGGCGACGAGGGCCGCCACCGACCAGGACAGCGTGTACACGCCCTGGTAGCGGCCGCGTCCGTGGGCCGGGGACAGGCGCACGACCAGGCCTGTCTGGGTGGGCGCGTTGAGCATCTCGCCGAGCGTCCACACGCACACCGTCAGCGCGAAGACACCGACCGACCCGGCGAACGCGGTGAGCCCGAAGCCGTAGCCCGCCACCAGGGACGACACGACGAGGATGCGGCCGGCGTCCCGGCGTTCGATGAACCGGGTGACCGGGATCTGCAGCGCGACGATCAGGACGCCGTTGACGGCGATGGCGAGGCCGTAGTCGGCGGGGGAGAACCCGGCCGCGCCCATGGCCACCGGCAGCCCGACCGCGCCCTGCTGGAAGACGAGGGCGACGAGGAAGCACAGCCCGACGACCCCCATGAAACGCCGGTCGCGCAGCACCGTCCCCAGCCCGATCTCCTCGCCGGGCTCTCCGGTGTCCGCCTTCCCGGGCCGCGACTCGGGGAGCTTCATGAAGACGACGACCGCGCAGACGGCCGTCATCCCGGCCTCCAGCAGGAATCCGGCGCGGTAGCTGACCTCGGCGATGAAACCGGCGGCCATGGAGGAGATCGCGAAACCGAGGTTGAGGGCCCAGTAGTTCAGGGAGAAGGCGCGGACCCGGTCCTCGGGCCGGACGATGTCCGCCATCATCGCCTGCACGGCCGGCCGGGAGGCGTTGGAGGCGGCGCCCACCGCGAAGGCGACGGCGGCGATGGCCGCGGGGTGCTGCACGAAGCCCAGCACCGCCACCGACACGGCGGTCGCGGACTGCGCGATCAGCAGGGTGGGCCGGCGGCCGAGCCGGTCGGCCATCACCCCGCCGCCGAGCGAGGAGACGACCCCGCCGAGGCCGTGGAGCGCGGCGACCAGACCGGCGTAGGAGGCGGAGTAGCCGCGCTCGAGGGTCAGGTACAGGGCCATGAAGGTGGCGACGAAGGCGCCGAGCCGGTTCACCAGGGTGCTCGTCCACAGCCACCAGAACTCACGGGGGAGCCCGGAGACGCTCTCCCTGGTGGCGCGTCTGACGGCGGCGAGTGACATTAGGGATCCCCCACGGACGAGCCGGACACCGGCAGCGGATGTAAGAAGCCAGAACGGCATTCGCAACTTACAAAACCACGGCGAGGGCGAGCCACTCGATTAACAGATCCCGTCAACCGTCCGCCTGCTGGGCGGGACCGCCGGGGGCCCGAATGCGTGGATTACGCTCTGAGGCATGGCCGACGCACCGTACAAGCTGATCCTCCTCCGCCACGGCGAGAGCGAGTGGAACGCGAAGAACCTGTTCACCGGCTGGGTGGACGTCAACCTCAACGAGAAGGGCGAGAAGGAGGCGGTCCGCGGTGGCGAGCTCCTGAAGGACGCCGGACTCCTGCCCGACGTGGTCCACACCTCGCTCCAGAAGCGCGCGATCCGCACGGCCCAGCTGGCGCTGGAGGCGGCAGACCGCCTCTGGATCCCGGTCCACCGCTCGTGGCGCCTGAACGAGCGCCACTACGGCGCCCTGCAGGGCAAGGACAAGGCCCAGACCCTCGCCGAGTTCGGCGAGGAGCAGTTCATGCTGTGGCGCCGCTCCTACGACACCCCGCCCCCGCCGCTCGACATCGACTCCGAGTACTCCCAGTTCCACGACCCGCGCTACGCGACCCTCCCGCCGGAGCTGCGCCCGCGCACGGAGTGCCTCAAGGACGTCGTCGTCCGCATGCTGCCGTACTGGTTCGACGCGATCATCCCCGACCTGCTGACCGGCCGCACGGTCCTGGTCGCGGCCCACGGCAACTCGCTGCGCGCCCTGGTCAAGCACCTGGACGGCATCTCGGACGCCGACATCGCGGGCCTGAACATCCCGACCGGCATCCCGCTCGCCTACGACCTGGACGCCGACTTCAAGCCGCTCACCCCGGGCGGCCGCTACCTCGACCCGGAGGCCGCGGCGGCGGCGATCGAGGCGGTCAAGAACCAGGGCAAGAAGAAGTAGTCGTCCGCGAACAAGCCCCCTGCCTGCGAGTTCTCCGCTGGGAGGGGGCTTTTCGCTGCCTCTGGGCCGTCAGGGCGATGGGACCGTGCGATCTCCGGGCTCCGGCTCCTGTCTCCACTCCGCTCTGGCGCCGGCGCTCTGGAGCACGGACAGCGGACTGTTTGGTGGCGCTGGGCCGATCGGGCAGATGAGCCTTTGGTGGCATGTCCGGTGCCGGAGCTGTTCCGCCGACATCCAACGATGCCGTCAACGACCCCGGATACGAGCCACACACAACGGTCGCGGACGGCATCGACGCACGAGGCGAGACCCGACCAGCCCGGGGTTGGATCGAACTCCTGAAGCGGGTGCATCTCGAGAAGGTTGAGCATGTAACGGCACGGCGGGTTTGGTCCTGGGCCTCTACTGCGTCGGGTTTGGGCTGGGCGGTGCGCTGGTAGTGGCGCCGCCCTTCGTGGGCCTTGGTGAGGGGGACGCCGTGCCAGTGGTCGGCGTCGCCGCGGGTGTCGTCCGGCTTGAGCCGGCGGGCCCGGTTGCGGTCGGTACGGATCCTGGCGGCGGTGACGCCGGTCCGGGCGGCCCGGAGCTCGCGTGCGGTGCGGAGGCGCTGCGGCTCGAGTTCGGGGCAGCCGCCGGATAAGAGGCGTCGAGTGTTCTGGAGACGGGCTGGGCATGAGATCCGGTTGCCGCAGCCGCGGGGTGGGACGCACCGAATGCCCCGGAGGGGGGCTGAGCGCCGTGAGATCGGGTGGGTGGGAGGGCGCCGGGCCCGCTCTTGGCAGACGCCGTACCGGAGGGCGGGTGCGCGGGAGTTTCGGCGGGCGTCGCTGCTTCCCGGTCGTCGCTTCCGCTCGTGCTCGATGTGACGGCAAGGGCCGCGCCCAGGGCCACGGAGAGGGCCAGGGCCGTGCCCGCTGCCACGCGACGGATGTGGCGAGTGCCGCCGGGGAGGTTGCGTCGGGTGGCTGCCGCCCCGTGAGAGCGAATGTGCTCCTTCGTTCCGGAGTGGGCGGCCGGCGGCATCGGAAGGTATGCCTCGGGGGGCGCCGGGAGCGGCAGGGGGTATGGATCAGGTCCGGCGTGCCGGGAGGCGAGGGCTTGCGCGCACTGCTCGGCGTCCGGGCGGGCCTCGGGGTCCTGGGCGGTCATGGCCCGCAGCAGGGCCGCGAGTTCCGGGGGGAGCCAGGTGGGGACTTCGGGTGGGCGGTGCAGGCGGGCGACTGTCGCTTCCAACGGGGTGCCCTGGTACTCCAGTTCACCTTTCAAGCACTCCAGCAGAACCAGGCCGAGCGCGTAGACGTCGGCCGCCGGCCCGATCCGCCTGCCCTCAACCTGCTCCGGTGCCAGATAGGCGGCGGTGCCTATCAGCACGTCCGGTGCCGTGTGGCGGGTGGCATCGGCCAGGCGCGCGATGCCGAAATCAGCAAGGTGAGGATCACCGGCCGCATCGAGGAGGATGTTCGACGGTTTGACGTCTCGGTGGACGACGCCGGCCTGGTGGACGTAGGCCAGCACCCGAGCGAGGGCGGCGCCCACATCGACCACACGCCGCTCAGGCAGCGCTCCACACTCCAAAAGGCTCCGCAGCGTGGGGCCCTTGATCAGTTGCATGACCAGATAGGTGCGGTCGTCGTGGCGGCCGGCGTCGTAGACAGTGACCAGACCCGGGTGCTGCAGGCGGGCCAGAAGGACGGCCTCCGCGGTGAGACGGTCCTCCGTCTGCGGGTCGGGGCCGGGCCGGAACACCTTGACGGCCACGGACCGCCGAAGGCGCGTGTCAACGCCCTCGTACACGTCGGCCATGCCTCCCGACCCGATTCTCGCGCCCAACCGGTAGCGGCCGGAGAGGACTTCGGCGGGCTGCTCATCCGCTGGAACCGGCAGCGGCGTGGGCGGGGCTGCTGATTGGCGGGCCTTCATCTGGTTCTCCGTTGCTGTCACCGCGTACCGGACTCGGCCATGGACCATCCTGCGACGCGGGTACCCCCAGCCTGTATCAGATATCCCTGACCAAGTCGGCGCAGCGACGAAAACGGCCCCACTTCCCCCCGTGGCCCGCGCGTTGCGGCAGGTCAGGCAAGCTGCCAGCCGGACAACTGCCGTCGTCGCCGACCTCGGCCGTCAGCCGCTTCCCCGGCAGGTCACTGACCGATAGCGGACAGCCGTGGCATTTCGGCCGCCAGGTAGCGGGTGGGCTCCCGGAGGCGCCAGCCCCCTTGGTCGCAAGTCAGCAGGGCGACCGGGCCGGGAGATGCGGGCTCCCCAAACTGATGTCCAACGCTGCGCAGGCCAGGCACGTCCTGTCAGCGTCTACCAGTAGCCTGCGACGATCATCCGTGGCACGCCTGGAGGCTTCGTGGAGGCTACCGCTCTCGTCAGTCCCGACCGGTTGTGGAACGCGCGCGAGGTCTTGGCTCGCCCGACGCCTGTCCCAGCAGTGGCAGGGATCTATGGATGGCACTTCAAGCAGCCGCCCCATTCGTACCTGGATGCCGGGCGCCTGCTCTACGTCGGTATAGCCCCGCGGTACATGGCGAACCGGACCAGCGCGCAGAACCTGCGCAAGCGGGTGCGGAACCACTACCGGGGCAACGCGGCCAGTTCGACGCTACGACTCACCCTCGGCTGCCTGCTCGGACTTGAGCTGCGCCGCGTGGGCAGCGGTCAGAAGATGACCTTCGGCAAGGCTGGCGAAGCCACGCTGAGTCAGTGGATGGCGGACAACGCGCGAGTGTGCTGGATCGAGCAGAACGAACCGTGGACCTTGGAGTCCCAGCTCATTTCCGAGCTCGACCTCCCGTTGAACCTTGCCCAGAACCGCCACAACGCCTTCCACAGTCGACTGCGGGAGCTACGGGCCCAAGCACGGCAGCGAGCGAGGGAGCTGCCAATCAGCTCGTAGGCCTTGCCAACGGGGCGTTGCCTGGGCCGTCTCCAGGCCGTCCGAGGCCGCTCGACTTCGCCACCCGCCGGGCAGCCACGGCGGTCGACGGCACCGCGCGGTTGCCCCGGAGCAGCACGACCAGTTCATCCGGACGTACCAGGTCACCACCGTCTTCCGGAGGCCGCATCGTCGAACGCCGGTGAGCTCCGCAGGACTTCGGCGCCCCGCCAGTCCAGCCGAGAGGTCCCGACGACGCCGAAGCGGCTCAGGCTGAGCGCGGCGAACTCCTGTCCGCTTCGGAGGAGAGAAGCCTGCCGGGCCGGGCGCGTGAGGGGCGGGCCTGGACGTGGTGGACGGCCGCGTCGTGTACGCCGAAGGACGGAACCGGCCGTCGCTCAGGAGGCCGTCGCGACCCGCCCCACCGGGAACGACACCCCCGTCAGTTCCTCCGAGACCGTCCACAGACGGTGCATGACCGTCTCGTCGTGTGAGGCGGCGCTGGACTCGACCGGCTTCGGGTAGCCGCGGATCTCGCCGCGGCCGCCGGGGCCGTAGTACTGGCCGCCGGTCACGGCCGGGTCGGTGGCCGCGCGCAGGGTGGGCAGGGCGCCCATCGCGGGGCTCTGCGTCAGCAGTGGGGCGAGGCGGCTGACCGGCACCCGGAGCGCCGCCGGGGTGTTGCGCAGCAGCTCGGTGTTGGACAGGCCGGGATGGGCGGCCACTGCCACCGTGGTGCCGTGCGGGGCGAGTCGGCGCTGCAGTTCGTACGTGAACAGCAGGTTGGCCAGCTTGGACTGCCCGTAGGCGCGGGTGCGGCTGTACGACCGCTCCCATTGCAGGTCGTCGAAGTGGATCGCGGCCCGGATGCGGTGCCCGGTGCTGCTCACCGTGACGACACGGGAGCCGGGGACGGGCAGGAGCCGGTCGAGCAGCAGGCCGGTGAGGGCGAAGTGGCCCAGGTGGTTGGTGCCGAACTGCAGCTCGAAGCCGTCGGCGGTGGTCTTCTTCGGCGTGTACATCACACCGGCGTTGTTGACCAGCAGGTCGATGCGCGGGTGCGCGGCGCGCAGGCCGGCCGCCGCGGTCCGGACCGAGTCCAGGGACGTCAGGTCGAGGGCCTGGACGGTGACCTCACCCCTGATCCGGGCGGCCGCCCGCTTCCCCTTCTCCACGTCGCGTACGGCCAGGACCACCGTCGCACCGTGCTCCGCGAGCATCCGGGCGGTCTCGAAGCCGAGCCCGGTGTTGGCGCCGGTCACGATCGCCACCCGGCCGCGCTGGTCGGGGATGTGCTGTTCGGTCCACTTCTCGTCAGTCATCGTCTTCTCCTCGTTCTCGTCGTGCGCCTGGGGCGCCGGGTCGCCCAGGTCGCCCCGTGAGGCATAACGGACCAGCGGTCTGTTA
This sequence comes from Streptomyces sp. NPDC056628, assembly GCF_042792555.1. Classification (NCBI taxonomy): domain Bacteria; kingdom Bacillati; phylum Actinomycetota; class Actinomycetes; order Kitasatosporales; family Streptomycetaceae; genus Streptomyces; species Streptomyces sp. NPDC056628. The sequence continues at coordinate 73,737 of NZ_JBHTWG010000014.1, read as the reverse complement.
CGTCTCCGACCCTAAGGGACCGGCGGTCTGCTAGCAAGAGACCGCCGGTCTGCAAGTTAGGCTGAGGCGTGACTTTTCAGCGAGCGCGAAGCGAGGAGCAGCGACAGGCCCGCCGCCGGGCGATCCTGGACACGGCGGCGGCGATGCTCGAGGAGATGCCGGTGGCCGAGCTGAGCCTGAACGAGCTCAGCCGGCGCGTGGGTCTGGCCAAGTCGAACGTCCTGCGCTATTTCGAGTCACGCGAGGCCGTCCTGCTCGAACTCCTCGACGACTTCCTGGGCCGCTGGATCGCCGAGCTGGAGCGCGAGCTGGCCGAGGGGATCGAGGCACACGCCCCCGCGGAGAAGCGGGCGGCCCAGCTCGCGGACATCCTCAGCCGGTCGCTGGCGGACCGTACGGTGCTGTGTGATCTCTTCGGCGCCCAGGGCGGCGTCCTCGAGCGCAACGTGTCCGTCGAGGTGGTCAAGCGGCACAAGCGCGCCTCCCTCGCCAAGCTCGAGGCCATGACCGGACTGCTGTGCCGCCATGTGCCCGAACTCGGCGAAGGCGCCCGGCTGTTCTGCCTCACGGGCCTCGCCTCGGCGGGCGCGCTCTCGTCGTACGTCCCTCCGCCGCCCAGCGTCCTCGCCGCCTACGCCGACGAGCCCGCCCTCGGCGTCCTGCACGTGGAGCTGCGCGAGGCCCTGCGGACGGCCTTCATCTCGATGCTGCTGGGTGTCCTCCCGCGCGGATGAGCGTGCGCGGCCGCAGCGGCGAAAAGGCCCCGGTCGCGAAAAGGCCCCAGTCGCGAAAGGTCCCGGCCGCCTCCGTCTTTACTGCTCAATCGCCGCTCAGTCGCCGCTCACCCGTCGCGCGCGACAGCAGGGTGGCCGTCCCTATCGTGGACACACCGTAGCCAGCAGAAAATACCGATGGTACAAATAGCGACATGTCGGACAGATTCGACCGGTGGACGCGGGGGCGATGGCGCTCGCTGGTCGGCAGGAGCCCTCGGAGTGTCGCCGGTCAGGTGTTCGTGCTCCAGGTGGCGCTCGTCCTGCTGCTCGGGGTCTGCGCCGTCGTCGCCCTGATCCTCCAGTCGAGCCGCGACACCCAGACCGAGGCGAAGCGCCGTTCCGTCGCCGTGGCCCAGACGTTCGCGCACGCGCCCGGCGTCCTCGCGGCCCTGCGGTCGGAGAACCCCTCCAAGGTGCTCCAGCCGCTCACCGAGGCCGGACGGGGCGCCGCCGGCGTCGACTTCATCGTCGTCATGGACACCCACGGCATCCGCTACACCCACCCCCTGCCCGACCGCATCGGCAAGCGTTTCGTCGGCACGATCGAGCCGTCCCTCGCGGGCCAGGTGTACACGGAGAGCGTGCAGGGGCCGCTCGGCAAGGAGGTCCAGGCGACCGTCCCCATCGAGGACCGGAACGGCAAGGTCACCGCCCTGGTCTCCGCCGGGCTGAAGGTCAAGAGCGTGACCGGCGAGGCGTACCGCCAGCTCCCGATCATCCTGGGCGCCGGCGCCGTGGCGCTCGCCGTGACGGCGGGCGGCACCGCCCTGGTGAGCCGGCGGCTGCGGCGCCAGACCCACGCCCTGGCCGCGGACGAGATGAACCGCATCTACGAGCACCACGACGCGGTCCTGCACTCGGTGCGGGAGGGCGTGCTGATCGTCGACGACGGCCGGCTGCTGCTCGCCAACGACGAGGCGAGGCGCCTGCTGGAGCTGTCCCCGGACGCCGAGGGCCGGTATGTGGCGGAGCTGTCCGGGCTCGACCCGGAGACGGTGGATCTGCTCGTCTCCGGCCGGGAGGCCACCGACGAGGTGCACTTCGCGGGCGACCGCCTGCTGGCGATCAACCAGCGGCACACCGACCGGGCCGGCCCCCGCGGCACCGTGGTCACCCTCCGCGACACCACCGAACTGCAGGCGGTCTCCGGCCGGGCGGAGACCGCCCGGGAACGCCTCAAGCTGCTGTACGACGCGGGCCTCGGCGTCGGCACCACTCTCGACGTGATCGGCACCGCCGGGGAACTGGCCCGGATCGCCGTCCCCCGCTTCGCCGACTTCGTCACCGTGGACCTTGCCGACGGCGTGGTGCAGGGGGAGGAGCCGAGGCTCACGGCGACGGACATGCGGCGGGTCGCCGCGCACGGCGTCCGCGACGACCACCCCCTCTACGAGGTGGACCGGCGCATCGACTTCCTGCCCACCACCCCGCAGGCCCGCGGCTACGGCACCGGCCGTTCCGTCCTGGTCGCCGACCTCGCGACCGCCGACGACTGGCAGGCCCAAGACCCGGACCGCACCCGGGAGATCCTCGACTACGGCATCCACTCCCTCATCGCCGCGCCGATCCGGGCCCGCGGCGCCGTCCTGGGCCTGGTCAACTTCTACCGCGGCAAGGAGCACGAGGCGTTTGACGCGGAGGAGCTGTCGCTGGCCGAGGAGCTGGTGGCGCGGGCCGCGGTCAGCATCGACAACGCCCGCCGCTTCACCCGCGAGCACACCATGGCGGTCACCCTCCAGCGCAGCCTGCTGCCGAGGGCCCTGCCCGAGCAGAGCGCCCTGGAGGTCGGCTCCCGTTACATTCCGGCCCAGTCGGGGGTGAGCGGCGACTGGTTCGACGTGATCCCGCTGCCGGGGAGCCGGGTCGCGATGGTCGTCGGCGACGTGGTCGGGCACGGCCTGCACGCCGCCGCCACCATGGGCCGGCTGCGCACCGCCGTGCACAACTTCTCGACGCTCGACCTGCCCCCCGACGAGCTGCTCAGCCACCTCGACGACCTGGTCGGCCGTATCGACCAGGACGAGGCCTGCGCCGACCGGGCCGCCGTCGTCGGCGCCACCTGCCTGTACGCGATCTACGACCCCGTCACCGGCCGCTGCGCCATGGCGCGGGCCGGCCATCCGGCGCCCGCCCTGGTCCGCGCCGACGGCGAGGTCACCTACCCCGACCTGCCGGGCGGGCCGCCGCTCGGGCTGGGCGGGATGCCCTTCCGCACGGCGGAGTTCGACCTGGCCGACGGCACCCAGCTCGTCCTGTACACCGACGGTCTCATCGAGGACCGCACCCGCGACCTCGACGTCGGCCAGGAACTGCTGCGCCGGGCCCTGACCGGCCACCCCGGGCGGTCACCGGAGGACAGCTGCCACGCGGTGGTGGACGCACTGCTGCCGGCCGGCCCCAAGGACGACGTGGCCCTGCTGATCGCCCGTACCAAGGCACTGCCGGCGGACCACGTGGCCACCTGGGACGTGTCGCCCGACCCGTCCGCCGTAGCGGGGGTGCGTGAGGCCGTCTCCGGCAAGCTGGCGGAGTGGGGTCTGGCCGAGCTGGACTTCGTCACCGAACTCGTCCTGAGCGAGCTCGTCACCAACGCCATCCGCTACGGCGGCGAGCCCATCCAGGTACGGCTGATCCGCGACCGGGTGCTGACCTGCGAGGTCTCCGACTCCAGCAGCACCTCACCGCATCTGCGGTACGCCGCGACGACCGACGAGGGCGGCCGCGGGCTCTTCCTGGTCGCCCGGACGACCGAGCGCTGGGGCACCCGGTACACCTCGCAGGGCAAGGTCATCTGGGCCGAGCAGGCGTTGCCGGGTGCCGTGCCCACGGCACCCTGAGCGCGGTCCCGCCCCTCATCTCACCCGCACTGGCACGGGTTCCCGGACTGGCACCCGCATCCGCAGCCCGAGCCGCAGCCGCAGGCCCCGAACAGGGGGAGGCTCCGGACGTCGGCGGGCTGCTCGGTCGGGCGTTCCCGCGTGGGGTCGGGCGTCGCGGCGGGGGTGCTGGGAGATTCGGCCATGGTCCCTCCTAGAAGGCTCGTGCCTGTGCCCATTGGATGCCCGCCCCGCTGGGCGCATCAACGGCGCACGGAGGCTCGCACGCGCCCGGACCGGACCTCGCGAGCCCGCTCGGACCCTCGCAGCGCCCGCGCGCGCTACGCGCCGTCCGCGCCCGGGGCCGACGGGATCTCCGGCTGGACGTCGGCCTGGAGCTCGTCGGCGTGCTCACCGGTGACCAGGTAGACGACCCGCTTCGCGACCGCCACCGCGTGGTCGGCGTACCGCTCGTAGTAGCGGCCGAGCAGCGTCACGTCGACCGCCGTCTCGATGCCGTGCTTCCAGCGCTCGTCCATCAGGTGCTGGAAGAGCGTGCGGTGCAGCAGGTCCATCTCGTCGTCGTCCTGCTCCAGCTGCAGCGCGAGGTCGACGTCCTTGGTGACGATCACCTCGGCCGCCTTCGCCATCAGGCGCTGCGCCAGCTGCCCCATCTCCAGGATGGTGGCGTGCAGGTCCTGCGGGATCGCCCGCTCCGGGTAGCGCAGCCGCGTCAGCTTGGCCACGTGCTGGGCGAGGTCGCCGGACCGCTCCAGGTCCGCCGACATGCGCAGGGAGGTCACCACGATCCGCAGGTCCGTCGCCACCGGCTGCTGGCGGGCGAGCAGGGCGATGGCCCGGGCCTCCAGGTCGTGCTGGAGGTCGTCGACCTTCTGGTCCGCCTCGATGACGCTCTCGGCCAGCTTCAGGTCGGAGTCGAGGATGGCCGTCGTGGCGCGCCCGATCGCCGACCCGGCCAGCCGGGCCATCTCGACCAGTCCGTCGCCGATCGAGTCCAGTTCCTCGTGGTACGCGTCCCGCATCAGGGTCCCTCTCTCACATCTGCCTCAGGGGTGGCCCGGCAGCCTGTCGTCTCACCGGAAAAGCCGCTTTGCCGGGTGTCCGACGGTCCTACGGTCATTCCCTATGACAGTAGAACCGTCGACAGTCGTACGGTCGGGAGAACGACGGTCCGACAGCATTACAGGCCGACAGAACGACAGCACTACGGTCCGATGGCACTACGGTGCGACAGCACGACAGCGCTACGGTCCGACGGCACTATGGTCCGACGGTCGGGAAATCATCGGTGCGGATCGTCGTTCCGATCCGCCCCGGCCTCCCGCCGAGCCGCCGTACCGCTCCCGACGGTCCCACGATGCGGGCGCCACGCGTCCGTTTGCGCCACCCCGAGTGAACCGGCTCCGTCTCCCAGGTGAACTCTGGGCGACGAGTGTCGGAGGTCGCACTCCGGCGGCTGTGGGCATGACCTGGGCCATGCCTAACCTGGACGCATGGACGTGAACGCGGCGGTCGCCGCAGCGGCTGCGATCGCCGGGGTGCTCACCGGTGTCATCGCCGTGCTGGCGTTCCGCTGGAGCGAACGCGACCTGAAGCGCCCCACCCGCACCTCCCTGCACACCGACCCGGTCCTGCCGCCCGGCGTGGACACCGTGCTGTCGGTGCTGCGCTCCTCCGCCGTCGTCCTCGACGAGGGCGACGCCGTGGTCAAGGCCAGCTCGGCGGCGTACGCCCTCGGCCTGGTCCGCGGCGGCCGGCTGTCGGTGGAGCCCATGCTGCAGATGGCCCGCGACACCAGACGCGACGGCGAGATACGGCAGGTCGAGCTGGACCTGCCGCGGCGCGGCACCGGACGCGGCGAGGCCCTCGCGGTGTCCGCGCGTGTCGCGCCCCTCGGCTCCCGGCTGGTCCTGCTGCTGGTCGAGGACCTCACCGAGGCCCGGCGTATCGAGGCGGTCCGCCGGGACTTCGTCGCCAATGTGAGCCATGAGCTGAAGACGCCGGTCGGCGCGCTCTCGCTGCTGTCCGAGGCCGTCATGGACGCCGCCGACGACCCGGAGGCCGTCGAGCGCTTCGCCGGGCGCATGCAGATCGAGGCGACCCGGCTCACCAACCTGGTGCAGGAGCTCATCGACCTCTCCCGGGTGCAGAACGACGACCCGCTGGAGGACGCCGAGCCGGTCCGGGTGGACGAACTCGTCGCCGAGGCCGTGGACCGCTGCCGGCACGCAGCCGGGACCAAGCAGATCACCATGGCCGTCGGCGGCACCGCCGACCTCAGGATCTGGGGCAACCGCGGCCAGCTCGCCGCCGCGCTCGGCAACCTCGTGGAGAACGCCGTCAACTACTCGCCCGCCCGCACCCGCGTCGGCATCGCCGCCCGCCGGATCACCGCGCCGGGCGGCGACCACATCGAGATCGCCGTGACCGACCAGGGCATCGGCATCTCGGAGAAGGACAAGGAGCGCGTCTTCGAGCGCTTCTACCGCGTCGACCCGGCCCGCTCCCGTGCCACCGGCGGCACCGGCCTCGGTCTGGCGATCGTCAAGCACGTGGCCGCCTCGCACGGCGGGGAGGTCACGGTGTGGAGCTCCGAGGGACAGGGCTCCACCTTCACTCTGCGGCTGCCGGAGGCGGGCGAGTCCCGCGATCGCGGGCAGCAGCCGCCCGGTCCCGGCGACGAGACCGGGTTCGAAGCCCCCACGCATTCCCGCACCACCCCCGAGTCAGCCGCGTACGAAACGCTTTCCGCCCCGGAGGTCCTTCCGTGACCCGAGTGCTCGTCGTCGAGGACGAGGAGTCCTTCTCCGACGCCCTGTCGTACATGCTCCGCAAGGAGGGCTTCGAGGTCGCGGTCGCGACCACCGGGCCCGACGGACTCGACGAGTTCGAGCGCAACGGCGCCGACCTCGTCCTCCTGGACCTGATGCTGCCGGGGCTGCCCGGCACGGAGGTCTGCCGCCAGTTGCGCGGCCGCTCCAACGTCCCGGTGATCATGGTCACCGCCAAGGACAGCGAGATCGACAAGGTCGTCGGCCTGGAGATAGGCGCGGACGACTACGTCACCAAGCCGTTCTCCTCGCGCGAGCTGGTCGCCCGTATCCGGGCCGTCCTGCGCCGCCGCGGCGAGCCCGAGGAGGTGACCCCGGCCGCCCTGGAGGCGGGCCCGGTCCGGATGGACGTGGACCGGCACGTGGTCACGGTCTCCGGCGCCAAGATCGACCTCCCGCTGAAGGAGTTCGACCTGCTGGAGATGCTCCTGCGCAACGCCGGCCGGGTCCTCACCCGGATGCAGCTGATCGACCGGGTCTGGGGCGCCGACTACGTCGGGGACACCAAGACGCTCGACGTCCACGTCAAGCGCCTGCGCGCCAAGATCGAGCCGGACCCGGGCGCGCCCCGGTACCTGGTGACCGTGCGCGGCCTCGGCTACAAGTTCGAGCCGTAGACCGGCCCGGACCGTGCCGACACGCCGAAGGGCGGGACCCCGCGTGTGCGGGTCCCGCCCTTCGGCGTGTCCACGGCGCTCAGTGCCCGGCGCCGGCCGACTGGGAGGCGCTGTCGGAGGGGAGCACGGCGGCACCCGTCTCCTCGGCGCCGGCCCCGGCGGTCGCGGTGGAGTCCGCGGAGGCGTCGCCGCTCGGCGTGGTGCTGGCGGTCGGGGTGCCGGTGGCCGACGCGGACGGCGTGGCGCCCGTCTCCCGGGCGGACGGGACGTCGCTCGGGCCCCAGCTCTTGTAGTAGCTCTCGGCTGGGACGACCAGGGCGCGCAGGCTCACGTCACCGGTCTTGCTGAAGGTGAAGGTGATCGGCTGGGCGTTGCCGTCCTGGATGCTCTTGCGGCCCTTGGGAAGCACGGCGGAGGCGTTGCCCTTGCCGCCGAGGATGAGCGAGCCGCCGGCCGGGATGGTCAGGCTGCCGCCCTCGGCGGGCGAGAGCATGGCCTTCTCGCCGGTGCCCTTCACCTTCACCGCGTCCAGCGTCTGGGCGGTGTCGCCGTTGTTGAACAGGGTCGCGGCGACCGTGGCGGAGCCGGTGGACTCCAGCTCGGACGGGGTGATGACGAGGGCGTTCTGGATCTCGATGACTCCGACGCTGGTGGCCGCGTTGTCCGGCTTGATCTGCAGTGTCTGCGCGTTGTTGCCGGCGGCGCACGCGGCGAGCGTGGTCATCGAGAACGCGAGGGCGGCGGCGGCGAGGACGCCGCGTCGAAGGCTGCTGCTCACGGCGGCGGCAACTCCTTGACTCGAACGGGGCGGGCGCGTGAAGCCGCCCTAAGTGTCTGTCAGCGGCCTCAGGTTACCGATCCGTTCCCGCGCGGCCGCACCCGACCCTCCCCTGAGCGGCCAAGTGCCGCCGAAGTCCCTCTTCCACCACCCGTCCGTTCACCCACTTGTGCTCCGCCCGTCGCATTGCCCGTGAGGTGGTCCGTCATTCACATAAGGAGCGCCGCACGGCCGCGCGCGGCATTTTTGTGAAGGAATGCGCGGACGCCCCGGAATTGATCACCGGACGTACCGCCGACCGGGTCGTGATCAATTCCGGATTCGGCCGGGACCCGGCCCGGGACGCCGAACGGAGTAGCGGAAGTCGCACACATGGAACCGGACATTTGTGTACGTTAGGGCGCTCGCGGGCGGGCTCGGAGGCGCGTAGCGTGCGCGTTTCGGTCCACCCGTAGAGCCCCTCCGACCTGCGAATACCTGCTTCCGCTCGGCTCGCGCAGCACGTTCCTGTTGGAGTTGTCAAGCCCTGAGATATGCCCTGACCTGCGAAAACGCCATTCAGAACCCGCCGTTTCCGTGTTACCCTGGATAGCCACGGAAGGGGTACCTGTCACATGACGTTCAAGGTTGGCGACACCGTGGTCTATCCCCATCACGGGGCCGCGCTGATCGAGGCCATCGAAACTCGCCAGATCAAAGGCGTGGACAAGACCTACTTGGTGCTGAAGGTCGCCCAGGGTGACCTGACGGTACGTGTGCCAGCGGACAATGCGGAGTTCGTCGGCGTACGTGATGTGGTCGGTCAGGACGGGCTGGACCGGGTCTTCGAGGTGCTGCGCGCGCCGTACGCCGAGGAGCCCACGAACTGGTCGCGTCGTTACAAGGCAAATCTGGAGAAGCTCGCCTCCGGCGATGTCATCAAGGTCGCGGAAGTCGTGCGTGACCTGTGGCGTCGTGAGCGCGAGCGCGGACTGTCCGCCGGCGAGAAGCGCATGCTCGCCAAGGCCCGGCAGATCCTGGTGAGCGAGCTCGCGCTCGCGGAGAACACGAACGAGGACAAGGCCGAGGCCCTGCTCGACGAGGTCCTCGCGTCCTGACGCGGTCCATCCGCCTCAGCTCAGCACCCACCAGTGCTGTGTGATCGAAAAAAGTGCCGCGGTGCCCGATGACCCTCCAGTCGCCGGGCGCTGCGGCATGTTCGCACTGCGCTGACGTCTGATCTCGGGGGCGCCCCCGATATTGGACGTGCCGGGCCCGGGCAGCTGACTCGACCGACTGTCACGGAAGGGTCCGGTCGAGGTGTCGCGCCCGGCACTCCCCCAGCTCAGGCTGCCGCTCGAGCAGGGGGCACGCCCAGGCCATACCCACCTGGGCCGAGCACACAAACCTGACAGGAACCGATGTCCGACGAATCGCGTCCCTCGCCCCCGCAAGCGCGCGCCGGCACCCGTACGGCCGTCGTGATCCCGGCCGCCGGACGGGGTGTGCGCCTCGGTCCGGGCGCCCCCAAGGCGCTGCGCGCGCTGAGCGGCACGCCCATGCTCATCCACGCCGTCCGCGCCATGGCGGCCTCGCGTTCCGTCTCCCTGGTGGTCGTCGTGGCCCCGCCCGAGGGAGCCGCCGAGGTCAAGAGCCTGCTCGACGCGCACGCGCTGCCCGAGCGCACCGACTTCCTGGTCGTGCCGGGCGGCGAGTCCCGGCAGGAGTCCGTCCGGCACGGCCTGAACGCGCTGCCGCCGGGCCACGACATCGTCCTGGTGCACGACGCCGCCCGCCCGCTGGTCCCCGTCGACACGGTGGACGCCGTCATCGAGGCCGTCCGCGACGGCGCGCCGGCCGTCGTGCCCGCCCTGCCGCTCGCCGACACGGTCAAGGAGGTGGAGCCCGCCGAGGTGCCCGGCACCCCCGAACCGGTGGTGGCCACCCCGTCGCGCGCCCGGCTGCGCGCCGTGCAGACCCCGCAGGGCTTCGACCGCGCCACGCTGGTCCGCGCGCACGAGACCGTCACCGAGGACGTCACCGACGACGCGAGCATGGTCGAGCGGCTGGGCCTGACCGTCGTGGTCGTGCCCGGCCACGAGGAGGCCTTCAAGGTCACCCGGCCCCTGGACCTGTTGCTCGCCGAGGCGGTCCTCGCCCGCAGGAGGCTGAACGATGGCTTCTGAGACGCCCCCGCTGCCCCAGGTCGGCATCGGCACCGACATCCACGCCTTCGAGGACGGCCGCGAACTGTGGTGCGCCGGCCTCAAGTGGGAGGGCGAGGGACCCGGACTCGCGGGTCACTCGGACGCGGACGTCGTCGCGCACGCCGCCTGCAACGCGCTGTTCTCGGCGGCCGGGCTCGGCGACCTCGGACAGCACTTCGGCACCGGGCGCCCCGAGTGGTCGGGGGCGCCGGGGGCCGTCCTGCTGGCGGAGGCCGCCCGCATCGTGCGCGAGGCCGGCTTCCGGATCGGCAACATCGCCGTGCAGGTCGTCGGCCCCCGCCCGAAGATCGGCAAGCGGCGCGACGAGGCCCAGAAGATCCTCTCCGAGGCGGCGGGGGCACCGGTGGCGGTGTCGGGCGCGACCACGGACGGCCTCGGCTTCCCCGGCCGGGACGAGGGTCTGATGGCCGTGGCGACGGCGCTGGTCGTGCGGGTCGCCGGGGACGGGTGACGGCGGCCGCGGCACGGGACGGCGGCGAATCGCAGCCAAGGCACCGGGCAGTGGGATCGGCCCACTACCCTAGGTGTCGTGACTATTCGGCTGTACGACACCAGCGCCCGGCAGATCCGTGACTTCACCCCGCTCAAGCCGGGCCATGTCTCGATCTACCTCTGTGGCGCCACCGTGCAGGCCGCGCCCCACATCGGGCACATCCGCTCCGGTCTCAACTTCGACATCATGCGCCGCTGGTTCGCGTACCGCGGCTATGACGTGACGTTCGTCAGGAACGTCACGGACATCGACGACAAGATCATCACCAAGTCCATCGAACAGGGCCGCCCCTGGTGGGCCATCGGCTACGAGAACGAGCGCGCCTTCGCCGACGGCTACACCGCCCTCGGCTGCCTCCCGCCGACGTACGAGCCGCGCGCCACCGGCCATGTCACCGAGATGGTCGAGATGATGCGCGGCCTCATCGAGCGCGGGCACGCCTACGAGGCGGACGGCAGCGTCTACTTCGACGTCCGCTCCTGGCCCTCCTACCTGGAGCTGTCCCGGCAGAACCTCGACGAGATGCGCCAGCCCACCGAGGAGGGCATCACCGGCAAGCGGGACCCGCGCGACTTCGCGATGTGGAAGGCCGCCAAGCCCGGTGAGCCCTCCTGGGAGACGCCGTGGGGGCGGGGCCGTCCCGGCTGGCACCTGGAGTGCTCGGCGATGGCCCACAAGTACTTGGGCCCCGCCTTCGACATCCACGGCGGCGGACTCGACCTGATCTTCCCGCACCACGAGAACGAGATCGCCCAGGCCAAGGCCTACGGCGACGAGTTCGCCCGGTACTGGGTGCACAACGCCTGGGTCACCATGAGCGGCGAGAAGATGTCGAAGTCCCTCGGCAACAGCGTGCTGGTGTCCGAGATGGTCAAGCAGTGGCGCCCGATCGTCCTGCGCTACTACCTGGGCACCCCGCACTACCGCTCGACCATCGAGTACAGCGAGGAGGCCCTGCGCGAGGCCGAGTCGGCGTTCGCCCGGATCGAGGGCTTCGTGCAGCGCGTCGTGGAGAAGGCCGGCGTCGTCGAGCCCTCCGCCGACGTGCCGCCGGCGTTCGCCGAGGCGATGGACGACGACCTCGGCGTCCCGCAGGCGCTCGCGGTCGTGCACACGACGGTCCGGCAGGGCAACAGCGCGCTGGCCGCCGACGACAAGGAGGCCGCCGTGGCGCGCCTCGCCGAGGTGCGGGCCATGCTCGGCGTGCTGGGCCTGGACCCGCTCGACGCGCACTGGGCCGGTGAGACCGACCGGGGCGAGGATCTGCACGGCGTGGTGGACACCCTCGTCCGGATGGTCCTCGACCAGCGCGAGGCGGCCCGCTCCCGCAAGGACTGGGCGACCGCGGACGCCATCCGTGACCAACTCAACCAGTCCGGACTCGTCATCGAGGACAGCCCGCAGGGTCCGCGCTGGAGCCTCGGCCCGCGCTGACCGGACCGGCTCCCGGGGAAGATCGATTGTGCCGCCCGGCCCTCCGGGCGGCACACTGCACAGTACGTACTTTCGAACGCTCACGACAGACAGGTAGGTCATGGCCGCGAACAACCGCCGCATGTCCGGCAAGAAGGGCGCGCAGGTCGGCAGTGGCGGCCAGCGACGCAAGGGTCTCGAAGGCCGGGGCCCGACGCCGCCCGCCGAGATGCGCAAGGGGCACAAGAAGAACCGCATCTCCAACGCCAAGGCGAAGCAGGCCGTACGCCGTCCCGCGCCGCGCGGCCGCGGCGGCAAGGGCACCTCGGAGCTGGTCGTCGGCCGCAACCCGGTCGTCGAGGCGCTGCGCGAGGGCGTGCCCGCCAGCACCCTCTACGTGCAGCAGTTCATCGACAACGACGAGCGCGTCCGCGAGGCCCTCCAGCTCGCCGCCGAGCGCGGCGGCATCAACCTCATGGAGGCCCCGCGCCCCGAGCTGGACCGCATGACGAACGGCCTGAACCACCAGGGCCTCGTCCTGCAGGTCCCGCCGTACGAGTACGCGCACCCCGAGGATCTGGCGGGCGCGGCCGCGGACGCGGGCGAGGACCCGCTCATCGTCGCCCTCGACGGGGTGACCGACCCGCGCAACCTGGGCGCGGTCGTGCGCTCGGTCTCCGCGTTCGGCGGTCACGGCGTCGTCGTGCCCGAGCGGCGCGCGGCGGGCATGACGGCCGGCGCCTGGAAGACGTCCGCGGGCACGGCGGCCCGGACACCGGTCGCCCGGGCGACGAATCTGACCCGCGCGCTGGAGGCGTACAAGAAGGCGGGCCTCGTGGTCGTCGGTCTCGCCGCCGACGGGGAGGCCGATCTCGCTGAGCTGCAGGCCCTGGACGGCCCGGTCGTCATCGTCATCGGCAGCGAGGGCAAGGGCCTGTCGCGCCTGGTCGGCGAGACGTGCGACGTCCGGGTCCGCATCCCGATGCCCGGTGGAGCGGAGTCGCTCAACGCCGGTGTGGCGGCGGGGATCGTGCTGTACGAGGCGGCCCGCCGGCGCCGCTGAACACCTGTCCGTGGGGTCACCCGTGCGGGCTAATTGTGGTGACAGTGGTGCGACCTGCGCATCCTTGACGGGGTCCGGACAGATCGGACCGGTCAAGGCAGTGTCCTAACCTCGCGTCACTCGGTTAGTTGAGCGTGGACACCAGAACACCCCGCACTCCCACGGGGGACCGCTCGTCGGGATACGACGACGCTCCCGCGCTGAGCATGGTGAAGGTGCCGAGCGATCCGGCGCAGATCATCGTCAATCACGCGAGCTTCCGCGTGCTGCTGGGCGCGTCGACCGGGCGCCCCACGTCCCAGCGGATCGCACGGCACCTGAGCGCCACCGAGAACCCCGCCCGCGTGCCCGTCGCCAACGCCGCGGGAGCGGCGTCCGGCGCCCGGCGCCGGGTGTCCGTCTGGAACGGCATGTCGGCGCCCGACGACACCGGCGCCCACCGCCTCCTCCAGGCCGCACGGGACGGTAGCGTCCGGCACGGTGACGAACCGGCGCCCTACGCGGGCGGCACCCAGGTCATCCCGCGCGTCGACGTCGGCGCCGGCTATGCCGGCGGCTACGACGACGGCGGTTACGACGACGACCTGACCCGGACCGTCGAGACCCCGATCGTGGGCGCGCAGCGCACGTACGACGAGTCCCTGCAGACCCGTCTGCTGCCCCATATGCGCACGGTCGAGAGCGCGTACGACGAGGAGTTCGCGTACGCCGCCGACGACTTCGGGCCGCACGACGACGCCGACGAGGCGGACGACGGGACCGAGGCGGCGCCCAGGCGCTCCGGCGACGATCCCGCCCGGCACGCGTACTTCCCCGGGCGCCGGATGAACCTCGGCGTCGTCCTGCTCCCGCTGCGCGTCTTCCTCGGCTTCATCTCGATCTACGCCGGCATGGGCAAGCTGTGCGACCCCGTCTACTTCGACGGCGGCAAGCGCGGCTCCATGGTGACCTGGCTCAACACCCTGCACCCGTGGGAAGTCGCCGAGCCGCTGCGCCAGTTCGCGCTGGCGCACCCGGTCGGCTCCGGCCTCGTGATCGCCTTCTTCCAGGTCATCGTGGGCGTCCTCACGGTCCTGGGGTGCTGGCAGCGGGTCGCCGCGGTCGTCGGCGCACTGCTGTCCGCCGCGCTGCTGGTCACCGTCAGCTGGAAGAGCGTCCCGGCCTACGACGCGCCCGACATCATCTACCTCGCCGCCTGGTCCCCGCTCATCATCGCCGGCGCGCCCGTCTACTCCATCGACGGACGCCTCGCGGGCATGGCCTGGCGACGGCTCGGCCCTCGCTCCGACATCTGGGAGCTGCGCCAGTACGTGCTGCGCCGCGGCGCCCTGATCACGGCGCTCGCCACCGGGCTGACCCTGCTCGTCGGCTCCCTGCTCGGCGGTGCCGTCCGGGACGCCGACCGTGTGGTGGTGCCCGGCCCGGGTGAGGCCCCGCGCAACGAACTGCCGGGCTCGCCCCTGCCGCAGGATCCCCACAAGCGGCACCGGCAGACGCCGTCGGCCTCCAATTCGCCGACGCAGGGCGCCACCTCGGGCGCCGCGTCCCCGTCCGGCGCGGCGAGCGCCCCGGGTGCCAGCCGCGACACCGGCTCGACCGGTGTCGGGACGCCCAGCCAGACGCAGGGGACGGCCGGGCAGGCGCCGCCCCAGCAGTCCTCGCCGGCCGACCAGGAGCCCGGCACCACCGACCCGACGTCCGGCGGCCCCGACTCCGGTGGAGGCGCCTCCACGGGCGGCGGCTCCGAGCCGGACCGGCCCGGCCTGGTGGGCGGTCTGCTGGGGTAGCCGCCACCGCAGGACGCCGAAGGGGCCCCGGACATCTCGTGTCCGGGGCCCCTTCCGCTGTGCGGCGCCGTCGTACGGCCGCCGGGCGGCGCTCAGCGGCCCAGCGCCGCCAGTTCCTTCGCGGCCTCCGTGAGGTCCTTCGCGGTGTCGATGGCCCTCCAGTACGCGCCCTGCGGGATCGGGAAGCCGTACAGGCGCCGTTCGCGGGCGAGATGCGGGAACGTGGTGCGCTCGTGGTCGCCGAGTTCGGGCAGCAGGCCGGCGAAGACGGGGGAGAAGACGTAGACGCCCGCGTTGATCTCGAAGGTCGACGGCGGGGCCTCGATGAAGTCCGTGATGTGCCCGAAGCCGTCCGTCTTCACGGCGCCCCAGGGGATACGCGGCCGCGCGAGGGCGAGGGTGGCGACGGCGTCACGCTCGGCGTGGAAGTCGGCCATGTCGCGCAGCGAGAAACGCGTCCAGATGTCGCCGTTGGTGGCGTACCAGGGCTGGTCGGGGTGCGGGAGATGGGCGGCGGCGTACTTCAGACCGCCGCCGCGGCCGAGGGGCTCGGTCTCGACGACGGTCGTGACGCGTACCGGCAGGTCGGCCGTCTTCAGCCACTCCTGGAGCACCTCGGCGAGATGCCCGCAGCTGATCACGACGTCCGTCACGCCTTCCTCGGCGAGCCAGACGAGCTGATGGCCGATGATCGGCGTCCCCGTGCCGGGGATCTCGACCATCGGCTTGGGCCGGTCGTCGGTGTACGGGCGCAGCCGGGAGCCCTGGCCACCGGCCAGGACGACGGCTTGAACGGGGCGGGACGCGGCGTTCGGATCAGTCATGACCGCACTGTACGCGGCGCCCCGCTCCGGGCATGCGCGGGAAACCGTTCCGCCATCGGACGTAACCGTCCGGAAGCGCGAGGGTGCCTCCGCGGAGGCACCCGGTCAGCTGTGGGCGGCCGCCACCCCCGACGCGAACGCGGTGTCGCAGACGGGCCGGGCGAAGGACTGCGCGCGGTTCGGGCCGTACGCGCGGACCGCGGCGCGGCCGAGGGCGCGGGCGATGGACGCGCAGTGCCGGCCCAGCGAGGGACGTTCGTCGACCGCCTGCTGGAGATGGGTCAGGGCGATCCCCGGGTCCTTCTCCTGCAGTTCGGTCAGCAGCCGGTCGCGCAGCACGTCCTGCGGAGCGCGCGGGGCGGCGTTCTTCGCACCGCCGACGCTCGTGACGTCGGTCGCCGTGAGCACCGAGTCCGAGGAGTTCCCCGACCAGTTGACCCGGGTGACCGCGAGTGTCCCGGAGAGCACCAGGACGACGGGCAGGACGAGGGCGAGAGTGCGGCCGAGCTGGCGGGCGGGGCCCCGGTGGCCGCGTCGTGTCTGTTGGGTGGTGGAGTGCTTCACGCGAGTGAGGGTAGCGGTCAGTGCGGATATGGCGACATTTAGTCACCGGTTCGAGGGACGGTCAGTCCCCTTTCGTGGGTTGCGTGTTGACGCACATCATTCGAAATGCCCGGTATGCCGGAGTATTTGTCGACATGGAAAAGGGCCCCGCAGGGATCTGCGGGGCCCTCCTCGTTCACCGCGGGTGCCTCACCCGGTGATCTCCGGCTCAGTCGGACAGGCGCTCGCCCGTCGACGTCGAGAAGACGTGGGTCTCACCGGACCGCGGGACGATGTGCAGCGTGCTGCCCTTCGCCGGGACGTCACGGCCGCTGACGCGGACCACGAGGTCCTTGGAGTCGTCGCCGCCGACCTTGGCGGTGCCGTAGACGTAGGCGTCGGCGCCGAGCTCCTCGACCACGTTCACCGTGACGGCGAGACCCTGGTCCGAGTCGGCGCCGGCCACGTCGAAGTGCTCGGGGCGGACACCGACGGTGACCGTCTTGTCGGTGGTCGCGGAGAGCGCGTCACGGTCGACCGGGACGACGGAGTTGCCGAACTTCACGCCGCCGTCGGCGATCGGGACCTCGACCAGGTTCATGGCCGGGGAGCCGATGAAGCCGGCGACGAAGAGGTTGGCCGGGCGGTCGTACATGTTGCGCGGGGCGTCGACCTGCTGGAGCAGGCCGTCCTTGAGGACCGCCACACGGTCGCCCATCGTCATGGCCTCGACCTGGTCGTGGGTGACGTAGACGGTGGTGATGCCGAGGCGGCGCTGCAGCGACGCGATCTGCGTACGGGTGGAGACGCGGAGCTTGGCGTCCAGGTTGGACAGCGGCTCGTCCATGAGGAAGACCTGCGGCTCACGCACGATGGCGCGGCCCATCGCCACGCGCTGGCGCTGACCGCCGGAGAGGGCCTTGGGCTTGCGGCCCAGGTACTCGGTGAGGTCGAGGATCTTCGCGGCGTCCTCGACCTTCTGGCGGATCTCCGCCTTCGGCACGCCGGCGATCTTGAGCGCGAAGCCCATGTTGTCGGCGACCGTCATGTGCGGGTACAGCGCGTAGTTCTGGAACACCATGGCGATGTCCCGGTCCTTGGGCGGCAGGTGCGTGACGTCGCGGTCACCGATACGGATGGCTCCGGCGTTGACGTCCTCGAGCCCCGCGAGCATCCGGAGCGAGGTGGACTTGCCGCAGCCCGACGGGCCGACCAGGACGAGGAACTCGCCGTCCGCGATCTCGATGTCGAGTGCGTCGACGGCGGGCTTGTCGGAACCCGGGTAGATCCGGGTCGCCTTGTCGAACGAAACAGTGGCCA
This sequence comes from Streptomyces sp. NPDC056628, assembly GCF_042792555.1. Lineage (NCBI taxonomy): Bacteria > Bacillati > Actinomycetota > Actinomycetes > Kitasatosporales > Streptomycetaceae > Streptomyces > Streptomyces sp. NPDC056628. The sequence goes on along the minus strand of NZ_JBHTWG010000014.1, from coordinate 56,248 downwards.
TGGTGAATGGGCCCCCTTCTACCGGCAGGAACGTGCCGGACGATCCGTTGTAGGAAGGTGGTTGGTGTAGTCCACTTGCGCGGACTGGCACTGGACGCTACCTGGCGTTCGCCTGGTCTGTCAGTACATGGAGCATGTGAACTTCGCGGGAATTCCCGACGGAGCCCGCTGCTGGGGTGGGTACACTGCACGGGCGCGTGCGAGACACCGCGCGCATGCCTCCTTAGCTCAGTTGGTCCAGAGCGGCTGTCTTGTAAACAGCAGGTCGTCGGTTCGAATCCGACAGGGGGCTCTTCGCGACTGCGGGGCGGCGACTCGAAAGAGGCCGCCCCGCACGTCTTTTCCCGTCCCCTTTCACACCTCCATGTCCCGCCGGGGACACGGGACATGTGCCGTCATGGAATAGGGTGGCTACTGCTAGTGTTCACGCAGTCACAGTGGGCAATCAGCCTCATGTACATGTAATGAAATCCGAGGGTTCCATGCGCAAGCTTCACCAGGTCATGATCGCCGCTGCCGCCGCCGGCGGGCTCACCGCCATCGGCGCCGGTACGAGCGTCGCCCACGACGCCACGCCGTCCGTGACCGACATGTACCGCCCGTACCAGGAGTGCAGCCCGCAGACCGTGGCCGCCACCGACGTCCCGGTCGCCGTCCTCGGCCTCTCCGAGACCTTCGACACCACCTGCGGTCAGTTCAACAACGCCTTCACCCGCTGACAGTCGGCGGCGTAGTCGTGCGCGACGCCTTCCCCGGGCCCCTTCGGAGTCACCCCCGAGGGGGCCCGTTCCTGCGCGGCCCCCGGGAAGGCGTGTCCGGGCCCACCCCCATGAAGGAGACGCAACACATGTTCAACGGCAAGAAGATCCTGGCTGTCTCGGGGCTGCTCGGCGGCCTCGCCCTGGCCGGCCTCGGCGCCGGGCAGGCCCACGCCGCGAACCCCGCCTGCGCCGTGGACGCGCAGGGCAACATCATCTGCACCCAGACGGTCACCGGGCAGACGCCCGAGGGCGAGGACTTCGTCCTGCGGCGCAGCGTGAACTGCCAGCCGTCGCAGCCCCTCACCCTGCCCGCCCCCGGTGTCCTGTCCAACGGGAAGACCCGGATCGGCCCCCAGATCACGTGCGCCGACATGAACGAGCCGGCGCCCGCGGCCCCCGCCGACAGCGGCGAGCAGAGCGAGGTGAGCCCGCTCATCGCCCGCCTCCTGGGCTGAGCGGGCGACCGCGGTACGGAAGAAGCAGCGGACGGCCGGAATCAGGGAGACCTGATCCGGCCGTCGCTTTCTTGTGCGCCTGGCCCGGTAATTCGGCAATTGGGTGACCCTTCCTTCCGAGCCGTGACCAGGACCCGGGGTGACGTCGTTTTCCCTTGAAGGAAAACGGCGCCGACACACCTATCGCCACAGCGAAAGATCCCAAATTGCTACGGATTGACTGTATATGCTCACATTAAGTAGTCAACCAGGGCTTCGTGCCCGGGAAGAAAGGGTCAATCCATGCGCAGGTTTCAGCGCGTCGCGGTGGTAGCCGCAGCTCTTGCGGGGCTGTCCGCCTTCGGTATCGGTGCCGGTACCGCTTTCGCCGACGAGGGTGAGTGGGAGGGGCAGTTCGTCACCGCGGTGGCCAACTCCTCGGCCAACGCCGTCGCCACGGCGGGTGCCCCGCAGGACGAGAAGGCCGTCGCCCCGGGGGCCGCTCCTGTGGCCGCCGAGCCGCAGGTCGCGCCGGAGGCCGCTCCCGTCGCCGCTCCCGAGGCTGCCCCGGTCGCCGCTCCCGAGGCTGCCCCGGTCGCCGCTCCCGAGGCTGCTCCCGAGGCCGCTCCCGAGGCTGCTCCCGAGGCCGCTCCCGAGGCCGCTCCCGAGGCTGCTCCGGTCGTCGCCCCCGAGGCCGCTCAGCAGGCCGCCCCGGAGGCCGCTCCCGTGGCTGCCGCCCCGGAGTACGGCTACGGCGAGTACGCCGCCAAGTAAGCATCTCCCCGCGGGAACCGGTGCACGAGATTCAGGGCCTCGCACCGGATTCCCCCGGTACGCCGCACGCGGTGTGCCGGTGAAACCCTCAGCGACTCGCAGCCCGGCCGCGCGGCAGACCCTTCGGGGTGCGCGGCCGGGCTGCGGCGGTGCCGTCGCCGGGCGCGTACGAGTTCGCGCCGGGCGACGGGTTTTTCGAAACTCGACCATCTCCAGGACAAGAGGAACGCAGCACATGACCGGTCGACAGAAGATCGCAACCGTCTCGGGGCTCATCGGAGCGCTCGCCGTCCTGTACGGCGGTGCCGCACCCGCGTTCGCGGACGACTCCAAGGGGGTCTGCACCATCACGTCGCAGGGCGACATCGTCTGCGTCAAGAAGACCGAGGTCGTCCGCAAGGACAAGCGCAACGGCTACGTGGTCCAGCAGAAGCAGGACTGCTCGACGACCGAGCGGCCGCGTTTCGTCGGGGTCGACGGCAGGGCGGTGGACGAGGGCGCCACGGACTCGGGTCCCGTCATCGAGTGCAACAACCGGGCGGAGCTGCCGAAGGGGTTCAAGCTCCCCAAGTTCGACTTCTGACGCCTGCCCCCCCGCACACGAAGAAGCCGGACCCGGATCACTCCGGGTCCGGCTTCTTCGTGCCCCGGTGCGGGGCCGCCCGGCCGAACGACGGGTGCCCCCGGCCGGCGGCCGGGGGCACCTCGGGAGAGAACTCCCTTACGTCACTTGCCGAAGGCGCTGTTGTTGCAGCCCATGGAGGAGCCGAGGCTCGTCTCCTGCGCGCCGGGGTTGCCCTCGCCGTTCAGCAGGTTGCCGCCCAGGCCGTTGGCGATGCCGACCTGGCCCAGGACGTCGACGTTGGCGTCGTGCGAACGGCAGTTGCTGCTCTGCAGAACGCTGACGCTGCTGCCCGTCTTCTGGCCCCAGCCGCCTTGGTCGGCCTGGGCGGTTCCGGCGCCCAGGAGCCCGACGGTGCCGAGCGCGGCGACCACGACGGCGGCCTTGTGGAGCTTGTGCATGTTCATCTCCGGTGGAGTGGAGGGGGTTGCGGCCCGTCATGGACCGCGTTCGTACAGTTACGGAGACTAATAAGAAGTATTTCAAAGCAATGGGCGGCGCGCCGAATTCGGGAAACTCTCACCGCGTTGGCCGATGGCATGTGAATTCGCGCGTGCGCCCATGAATTGGCGGCAAAAAGCAGTCCCGGCGCCGGACTCGCGGTCCGACGCCGGGACATGGCCCTGACTCGGGCCGGCGGTGCGGCCCGGGGTGGCTCAGAAGGCGCTGTTGTTGCAGCCCATCGTCGAGCCGAGGTGGGTCTCCTGCGCGCCCGGGTCGCCCTCGCCGTTGAGCGCGCTGCCCAGCAGGCCGTTGAGGATGCCGACCTCGCCGAGGATGTCCAGGTTCAGGTCGTGCGACTTGCAGTTGGAGCTCTGCAGGACGCTGTACTTGTCGCCGCCGCTCTTGCCGTGACCCTCGTCGCCGTGCGCGGTGGCCGTGCCGGCGCCCAGGAACCCGACGGTGCCGAGGGCGGCGACCACGACGGCGGCCTTGCGAAGCTTGTGCATGTTCATCTCCGGTGGAGTGAGGTGGGATGCGATCCGTGAGAGATCGACTTCTTACAGTCACCGGAGATTAATAGGGACAATCCGATATGTCCGAAACGGCACGCCGAGTTGGGCGATGTCGCTCCGGAAGCACCCGGAAAGTCGCATCGCGCAAGACGGTGCCCCGGCGCCCGGTTCACGCCGGATGCCGGGGCACCGTCCGAACCGCCGTGCCGTTCGAACTCGTTGGCGGCGGCGTTGCCGTGGGTCAGCGTGAGGCGTGGGCGTGGGCGAGGGAGTTGGCCTGGCTGTTGGCCTGGTCGCAGTCGATGCCCCGGGTCTCGGCGGCGGCGAGCACCGCGACCGGGACGGCCGCGTTGAGCAGGCTCTGCGGGCTGCACTCCTGGTACGGGCGGAAGAGGTTGGCCTGCTGGACCGGACCGGACGGCGCGGCGGCGGGCTGCGGGTTGACCTGGGGGCTGATCTTCGGGCTCAGCTGGGGGCTGACCTGCGGGCTGACCTCCGCGCCGCGCTGCGGGGCCGCGGCCGGGGCGGCCGCCTGGCGCTGGGCGGCCGGCAGGTTGGAGGACTGCACGCTGGCCTGGGAGTTGGTCCACGAACCGGCCTGGGCGTCCTGCTGCGGCGCGGCGGGGGCGCCGCCGCCGTAACCGGCGGGCGTCCCCCCGGCGAGGCTGGGGCCCGCGCCGATCGCCGACAGACCACTGGCTGCTGCTACGACGAGCGCGACCTGGTGAAGCTTGCGCATGGAACTCGGCCCTTCATTGACCTGTGCATGGACGTACGGAAATGCGACTGCGACGGACCACGTCGCTCCGACCCTGTGCGGGGAACGACACGGCGGCTTGTGCGGTCACGTTCCGGAATGCGCGGTCACCCGTTTGCCGCTGAGTCCTTTGATATGACCGGTGGCATTTGAGTGACGGAATTCGGAGTGCCGTGACCTGGTCGCTCTCATAGTCGTTCCCCAGCAGGAAGGCGTGAAGTCCACATGACAGCTCAGGCATTACCCCTGTAAGGGCGCAGTACGAATATCAGACTGAGCGCACGCGACATCCCACTGAATTAATACGGATTTCCCTGCACAGGTAATGAAGGGCCGAGGGTTTCCATGCGCAAGCTTCACAAGGCCGCGCTCGTCGTAGCGGCTGCAGGCGGTCTCACCGCCATCGGTGCCGGCGTGAGCGAGGCCGCCGACTATCCCGTCGGGTACAGCGGTGCCGCCCCGGCTCCCGCTCCCGGATACCCGGCGCCGCAGTACGCGGCCCCGGCACCGGCTCCCGCTCCGCAGTACCAGGCGCCGCCGCAGTACGCGGCTCCCGCTCCCGCTCCCGCCCCGCAGTACCAGGCGCCGCCGCAGTACGCGGCCCCGGCTCCCGCTCCGCAGTACCAGGCGCCGCCGCAGTACGTCCCGGCTCCCGCTCCGCAGTACCAGGCGCCGCCGCAGAGCGCGCCGGTGGCCGCGGCGGCGACGTCCCGTTCGGAGGGCACGGCGGCCGTCAGCCGTCCGCAGCCGGCGCCGCAGTACGCGGCCCCGGCCCCCGCACCGGCACCGGCTCCCGCTCCGGTGGCCGCCCCGCAGGAGCCCACCGGCTACGCCAGCGCCACCGCCACCTCGGGCGGCTTCGCGCAGGCCGCGACCCCCGCTGCCGCTCCGCAGCTCGCCGCTCCGCAGCAGGCGGCGCCGCAGGTCGTGCCGCAGGTGACGCCGCAGGCCGCTCCGCAGGTCATGCCGCAGGTCGCCCCGCACGTCTCCGCTCCGCAGGTCTTCAGCCCGGAGCCGGCGCCGCATGTCGCGCCGCAGGTGAACCCGCAGGTCAACCCTGAGGTGAACCCGCTGATCAACCCGCTGATCTCGCCGGCCAGCGCGCCGCAGGTGCCCGGTCTCGGCCTGGGCCAGGTCGCCGCGCCTCCGGTGGGCCAGCTGGGTCTGCCCCGCCTCGGCTGATCACCGCACCGATCCGCCGCACACCCCCTCAATCGCAAGACCAACGGAGAGAACATGCGCAAGCTCCACAAGGTGGCCCTCGTGGGCGCCGTCCTCGGCAGCGTCGGCTCGTTCGGCGCCGGCACCGCCCTGGCCCACGGTGAGGGCAGGGCCCACGACGTGGACATCACGCAGGGCATCGAGTGCCGCTCGCACGACATGAACATCGACGTCCTGGGCAACCTCGGCGCCCTGAACGGCGCGCTGGCCAACGCCCTCAACGGCGAGGGCTCCCCGGGCGCCCAGCCCAGCCACCTCGGCTCCGACATGGGCTGCAACAGCGCCGCCCTCAAGTAGTCGCGGTAAGCGCCCGGTTCACGCCCGCTCCGTCACGGGGCGGGCGTTGGACTGCCGCCGCCGGCAACGCTGTGTGAACGTGTGTGACTCTACGTGTATGGTTGGTCGCGTCGGCTCACGAGGCCCGACGGAACGGACGGCGAGGAGTGGTCCCTTGGGCAAGTCGACCTTGCTGAAGATCCCTCGCACGCGACTGTCCTACGCCGACGAGATGCTGCTGATCAACGGCTGCCCCGGAGTCATCGGCCTGGCCGCCGTCTTCTCCGGTGAGCCGCCCGCACCGGACCGGGTGCGGGCCCGCGTCGCCGAGCGGTGGTCCGGCCTGGAGCGGATGCACCAGGTGCTGGACCGCCCCGCGGGCGGAGCGGGCGGCGCGCGCTGGACCGTACCGGGGCCCTTCGACCCCGGCGCCCATGTCGCCGTCGCACCGGCCGGGTTGGACGGCCTGTGGTCCACGAGCGTGGACCGGCCGCTGCCCGGCGGCCTCCCGCCCTGGCGGCTGTACGTCGTCCCCGGCGCGGCGTACGGCGGTGACTTCGCGCTCGCTCTGGTCGCTCAGCACACCCTGCTCGACGGGCGGTCCCTCGCGACGCTGATGCGGGCCCTGGTGGACGAGCCCGCCGCGGCGCGCGGTGCGGCCCGGCCCGCGCCGGTCCGGCCCGGGCTGCGTGCGGCGGGCCGGGAACTCAGGACCATGACGGCCGTCGGACAGTCCGTCCCGTTGCGGCCGCCGGGTGAGGCCCGCTCATCGGTCGCGGTGCGTGAACTGGCCGCGCAGACCGTGCGGTCGGCCCGCCGCCAGCCCGCCGACGGCCGGGGCGCCACACTCAGCGAACTGCTGGTGGCCGCCGTCGCCGGGGCGCTGCGCGCACGCTACGGCCCCGTCCGGGACTGGCGCGCTCGGGACGAACCCGTGTACACGGCGGTGCCCTGCGATCTGCGCACCCGGACGAACACCACGGAACTCGGCAACACCGTCACGGTCGTCCGGGTGCCGTTGCCCGTCGACGTGGACGGCCCCGTGGCCCGGCTGCGAGCCTGCCAGGCCGCGCTGGCCACGGTCCCCGACCGGGCGGCCGTCCACGCCGGCGTGCTCTTCCCCGCTGCAGAAGCGGTTCGCCGCACGGGGCCCTGGGTGACCCGGCTGCTGACCGGCCGGGGCCGGCACACCTGTTTCGCCGCGACCGCCACCACGGCCCTGAAGTGGCCCGGCGCGGCCGGCACGTTCGAAGGGCGCCGCCTCGTGCGCACGGTGGGGCTCCCGCCCCTGCAGCGACCGGGCACCGCCAGCTTCGCCGTGGCCCAGGTGGGGGACGCGTTCACGCTCACCGTCGTGTCCCACCTGCGCCCGGACGACGCCGGACGGCTCGCCGACGCGGTCGTCGCGGAGTTCGGGACCTGGGCGCGGACGACGACGCCGTCAGTGCCCTGACGGCACCACGAGAGGGAGGCAGTTGGATGGAAGCGGAACACGGCCACGTATGGGAAGCGCTGCGCCCGCTGTGCGCGCGGGTGATGTCCGTGCCGGCGGAGGCGGTGGTGCCGCACGCCCGGCTGGTCGCCGACCTGGGCGCCGACAGCCTGGACATCACCGAACTCGAGGTGGCGTCCGAGGAGATGTTCGGGGTGTCCCTGCGGGGCACCGACAAGACCGGGGTGTCCACCGTGGGTGACGTCGCCGATCTGATCGTGCGGCTGCGTGCCGGGGTCCCCGGCCTCCACAGCCCCGTGGGCCGATGACCGGCCGCCCCGCCGTCGCCGTCACCGGCCTCGGGGTCCGCTGCGCGGCCGGCTCGAGTCCGGACGAGCTGTGGGACAGCCTGCTGCACGGCCGTTCGGCGGTCTCGCTGCACTCCTTCGACGCCGACGGCACCGTCGTGCATCCGGCGTCGGCGATGCGCGGCTTCGACGCGGCCGGGTACCTCGCTCCCAAGGAGGTGCGGCGCACCGACCGGTCGGTGCAATTGGCGGTGTGCGCGGCCCTGGACGCCGTGACCGACGCCGGAGGGCTGCACGTGCCGCCCGCGCGGCGCGCGGTGGTCACCGGCACCGGCTACGGCGGGGTGATCAGCCAGGAGAACGGCATCGGGCAGCCCGACGTGCTCTACGCGCCCCGGCTGATGAACAACGCGGGCGCGTACTGGATCACCGCCAAGCTCGACGTCACCGGGCCCAGCCTGACGGTGTCCACCGCCTGCTCCTCCGGTACGCACGCCGTGGGCGAGGCGCTGCAGATGATCCGGTCGGGATGCGCGGACGTCGTGGTCGCCGGGGGACACGACAGCCCTCTGACGCCGACGACCGCGCTGGCCTTCGGGCGGGCCGGCGCGATGGTCACCTCCTGTGCCGAACCGGCGTCCGCGTCACGGCCGTTCGACGCCGCACGGCAGGGCTTCGTGCTCGCCGAGGGCGCCGCCTTCCTGGTGCTGGAGCGGCTCGACCTGGCCCGGGCGCGCGGTGCGCGCGTGTACGCGACGCTCACCGGGTACGGACGCACCTCCGACGCCTACCACCTTACGGCGCCCCAGCCGGACGGGACGGGCGCGCGCGCCTGCATGGAGCAGGCGCTGGCCGACGCGGGGACCACCGCCGACGCCGTCACCCATGTCAACGCGCACGGCACGGGAACCGAGTTGAACGACCTGGCGGAGGCGCGGGCCATCAGCGGCCTGTTCGGGCCGCGGCGGGTGCCGGTGACCGCTCCGAAGGCGGTGACCGGGCACGGACTGGGGCTGGCGGGGGCGCTGGAGGCCGTGGTCACGGCGCTGTCCGTGCGCGAGGGGATCGCTCCGCCCACAGCCCATCTGACCAGGCTGGACCCGCGCTGCGAGCTGGACGTGGTCGTCGGTGAACCGCGCAAGATCCCGGACGGCCCGGTGATCAGCAACAGCTTCGCCTTCGGGGGCCACAACGCCTGTGTCGTCCTCGACTCGCCTGCTCCCTGAGCACCGGCGGCGGGCATGACAGGGGGAATCGCGGAAGGGAGGTGGCGGGGCATGAGGCTGACGGCCATCGAGGAAGGGCACCTGCGCAACGGGATGCCCGGGACCATCGGGATCGTGGGGCTGTTCCCCGCGGACGATCCGCCGTTCGACCTGGCGTGGCTGCGGGCCCGGGTCCGGGAGCGATGGGGCGGCCTGGAGCGGATGAGCCTCGCCCTGCGGCCGCCCGCCGGCCCGGCCGCGTTCTCCGGGCACCGCTGGGCGGCCCGGCCGTTCGACCCCGCCGCGCACATCGCCACGGACGACCGGGACCTGCGCACGCTGCTGACCGACGCGGTGAGCCGGCCGCTGCCCGAGGACCGGCCGCTGTGGCGGCTGCTGGTGACGGAGCGGGCCACCGAACGCGGTGAGCGCGCCGTCGTCCTGCTCGCGCACCACGCCCTGCTCGACGGGCGGTCGCTGGAGACGCTGTTCCGGCTGCTGATGGACGACGCCGCGCCGCCCCGCCCGCCCGCCGCGCCGGGTGCCGAGCCCCGCCGGCGGCCCGTCCGCCCCGCCACCGTGGGCCGGGAACTGCGGGTCATCGGCGCCCGGGGCCGCGCCCTGCCCGCCTCCCCGGCGGGGGAGTACGCGCCGTCGGTGGCCGTGGTACGGCTCGACGCGCCCGTGATGCGCGCGGCCCGCCGCCAGCCCGAGGCCGGCCGGGGCGCCACCCTCAACGAACTGCTGCTCAGCAGCTTCGCCGGCGCCCTGCGCGCCCGTTACGGCCCGTTGCGCGCCTGGCCCGCGGGACCGGTCCCGTTCTTCGGCACCGTCCCCGTCGACCTGCGGGGCCGGCACGACGCCCAGCGGCTCGGCAACGGCGTCACCGCGCTGCGCATCCCGCTGCCCGTGGACCTCGACTCGCCGGTGGCGCGGCTGCGCGTCTGCCAGGAGGAGGTCGCGGCGTTCGACCACCGCTGCGACGCGCACCGGGCGATCCTGCCGCCGCTGCTCGCCACCGCGCGGGCCATGCCGTGGCTGGCCGAGGTGATGGCCCGGCGCCTGGCCCGCCCCGAGCTGACGACCAGCCTGTGCACGGCGTTCAAGTGGAGGGACAACCCGAGCCGGCTGCACGGGCGCACCCTGGCCCGGGTCGTGCCCCTGCCGCAGCTCGCGACGCCGGGCACCGCGAACCTGTGCCTGGTGCACTGCGCGGACACCTACACCCTCACCGTCGTCAGCCATCTGCGGGACGGGGACGCCGGGCTGATCGGCGGCGCCGTGGCCCGGGAACTCGCGGCGGTCGCGGCGTGCGAGGCACCGGCCGCACGTGCGGCGCGGGAAGTGCGGGCGCGGTGAGTCAGGACGGCCCGGCGCCGCCCAGCGCGGCCAGCGCGTCGTCCGTCAGCCGGTACCCCGTCCACCCGTCCTGCGGGCGGGCGCCCAGGGACTCGTAGAAGGCGATCGACGGGGCGTTCCAGTCGAGGACCGACCACTCCAGGCGCTGGTAGCCGCGCTCCACGCACAGCCGGGCCAGCTCGGTGAGCAGCGCCTTGCCGTGGCCGGCGCCCCGGGCGGCGGGGCGGACGTAGAGATCCTCCAGGTGGATGCCGTGCACCCCGCGCCAGGTGGAGAAGTTCAGGAACCACAGCGCGCAGCCGACGGTCTCGCCGGTGCCGTCGTCGGCCGCGATGTGCGCGTACACGGCGGGCCGGTCGCCGAAGAGGGCCTCGTGCAACTGCTCCGGTGTCGCCCTGGCCTCGTGCGGCGCCTTCTCGTACGCGGCGAGCTCCCGGATCAGGGTGTGCAGGGCGGGGACGTCGGCGGGGGTGGCGGGGCGAATCATGGTCGGAGGCTAACCGGCCGCCGCGCGCAGCCGCCCGGCGATCTCGAACTGGCGCTCGTCGAGCGGGCGGCCGTCCTCGATGTCCCACAGGCAGTTCTGCAGCAGGCGGCCGTATGTCCAGGCCCGCGCGCGGGCCCGGTCCAGGCCGAGGATGTCGGTCATGGCGTCGAAACGCCAGACGACGTCGTCGGCGTCGAAGCGGTTGTCCAGGGCGGGCCACAGCTCGAAGCCGGGGTCGCCGGCGAGGGGCTTGGGGTCGATCGCCAGCCAGGGGGCGCGTGCGGAGGCGAGGACGTTCTCCTCGTGCAGGTCCCAGTGGAGCAGGCGGTCGCCGGGCTCGTCGGCGACCTCCCGTACGGCGGCGGCGCAGTCGGTGAGCAGGCGGCGGGCGTGCGGGTCCGTGAGCTGCTCCAGGGCACGCGGGGCGCGCTCCAGCATGCCTCGCGCGATGTCGCCGAGGCGGCGCAGCCCCGGGGGAGCGGTGAACGACGTCAGATGGGCCAGCAGACCGGCGATGGCCGGCACGGACCGGTGGACGTCCAGGGCCGCGAGGGAGCGGGTGGCGTCGAGGCGTTCGAGGAGCATCGTGCCGGTGGCCGCGTCGTGGTCGAGGAGGCGGACCGCGCCGTCGCCGTCCCAGTGGCGCAGGGCGACCGGTTCGCCCGCCGTCTCGTCGTCGAGGAGTTGCAGCTTCAGCGCGGCGGGGGTGCCGTCCCGCCGGGTCACCGGGACGACCAGCGCGGCGACCCCGTGCATCGGCCGTCCGTCGGCCGTGAGCTCCCAGCGGTCGAGGAACGCGGCCGTGAGCCGGGGGAGAGCGGCGACGAAGGCGCGGCCCGCCTCCCCGTTGTACTCCTGCTGCGACGCGGCGAGCCCGGCGGGGACCTCGATCATTTTGAGGACCCTACCGGGCTCCCGGAATCGGCTCCCGCGAATTACCGTCCTCGCATGAGCAGATCGGACAGTGGTGCGGTGAACGGCGGCATCTCCTTCTGGTACGCCGACGACGGCCTGCCCGCGGTGCGTGAGCCGCTGGCCGGGGACGCCTCGGCGGACGTGGTGATCGTGGGCGGCGGCTACACGGGGCTGTGGACCGCGTACTACCTGAAGAAGGCGGTCCCCTTCCTGCGGATCACCGTCCTGGAGCAGCGCTTCTGCGGGTACGGCGCGTCCGGGCGCAACGGCGGCTGGCTGTACAACGGCGTCGCGGGCCGCGACCGGTACGCGAAGCTGCACGGGCACGAGGCGGCCGTACGGCTCCAGCGGGCCATGAACGACACCGTCGACGAGGTCGTCCGGGTCGCCGGGGAGGAGGGCTTCGACGCGGGCATCCACAAGGGCGGCGTCCTGGAGGTCGCCCGCACGCCCGCGCAGTGGGCGCGGCTGAAGGCGTTCCACGAGCACGAGCTGTCGTACGGCGAGAAGGACCGGGAGCTGTACGGGGCCCGGGAGACGGCCGAGCGGATCCGGGTGGCCGACGCGGTCGGTTCGACGTGGACGCCGCACGGCGCCCGCGTGCACCCCGTGAAACTGGTCAAGGCGCTCGCGGCGGCCGTCGAGGCGCTGGGCGTGACCGTCCACGAGCTGACGCCGGTCACGGAGATCCGGCCGAAGCACGCCGTCACCCCGTACGGCACCGTGCGCGCGCCCTATGTGCTGCGCTGCACCGAGGGGTTCACGGCGAGCCTGAAGGGCCAGCGGCGCACCTGGCTGCCGATGAACTCCTCGATGATCGCCACCGAGCCGCTGACCGACGAGCAGTGGGCGTCGGTGGGCTGGGAGGGGCGCGAGACGCTCGGGGACATGGCGCACGCCTACATGTACGCGCAGCGCACGGCCGACGGGCGGATCGCGCTGGGCGGGCGGGGCGTGCCGTACCGCTTCGGGTCGCGGACGGACAACGACGGGCGCACCCGGCCGGAGACCGTCGAGGCGCTGCGGGACGTGCTGGTCGGGTTCTTCCCGTCGCTGGCCGGGGTGCGTGTCGCGCACGCCTGGTCGGGGGTGCTGGGCGTGCCGCGCGACTGGTGCGCGACGGTGACGCTGGACCGGTCGACCGGGCTCGGCTGGGCGGGCGGGTACGTCGGCTCGGGCGTGGCCACGGCGAACCTGGCGGCCCGCACCCTGCGCGACCTCGTCCGGCAGGACTCGGGCCAGGGCGGCAGGACGGACCTCACCGAACTGCCCTGGGCCGGGCACAAGGTGCGCAAGTGGGAGCCGGAGCCGCTGCGCTGGCTGGGCGTCCACGGCCTGTACGCCGCCTACCGCGCGGCGGACCGCCGGGAGCGCGGCACGAGCGGCGCCGAGTCGTCCCGGCTGGCACGGGTGGCGGACCGGGTGGCGGGGCGGCACTGATCCCCTGGCGGTTCCCGGGCGGGGCAGGGGGGCCTCGGTGGCCCCCGGGAGGACTCAGGCCCCGGCCGGCCGCGGGGCGCCCCGGCCCGGGGGTTCGGCTGTGACCATGACCGCGGCGACGACGCCGGCCAGGAGCATGATGGCGGCGGCCCACCAGATGGCGACGGTGTAGCCGTGCACGATGCCCTGCTGGATGACCAGTTGGCGGCGGGCGGGGTCCGTGAGGTGGGCGGTGATGTAGGCGGTCGAGCTGGTGGTGGCGATGGTGTTCAGCAGGGCCGTGCCGATCGAACCGCCCACCTGCTGTGAGGTGTTGACCGTCGCCGACGTCACCCCGGAGTCCTGCGGTGCCACGCCCGCCGTCGCCGTGGCGAACACCGGCATGAAGACCAGGCCCATGCCGAGCCCCATGAGGATCAGGGCGGGCAGGACGTGGGCCGCGTACGAGGAGTCGACGGTGAGCTGCGTCAGCAGCACCATGCCGATCGCGGCGAGCAGGGCGCCCGGGGCCATCAGCAGGCGGGGCGCCACATGGTCCAGGAGACGGGCGGCGATCTGGGTGGAGCCGACGATGATGGCGGCCGTCAGGGGCAGGAAGGCGAGCCCGGTCGTCACCGGCGAGTAGCCGAGGATGACCTGGAGGTAGTACGTCATGAACAGGAACAGGCCGAACAGCCCGATCACCGCAAGGACCATGGTGAGGAAGCAGCCGGCCCGGTTGCGGTCCCTGACGATGTGCAGCGGCAGCAGCGGGACCGGGGCGCGGGTCTGCCAGGCGACGAACGCCACGAGCAGGACGACGCCCGCCGCGAACAGGGTCAGCACGAGCGGGTCGGTCCAGCCGCGCGGCTCGGCCTCGGCGAAGCCGTAGACGATCGCGACGAGCCCGCCGCAGCCCAGCACCACGCCGGGCACGTCGAGCCGGGCGTCCTGGTGGACGGGGCTGTCGTGGAGCAGCGCGAAGGCGCCGATCACGGCGATCACGGCGATCGGCACGTTGACGTACAGGCACCAGCGCCAGTCCAGGTACTCGGTGAGCACACCGCCGACGATGAACCCGATGGCGCTGCCGCTGCCGGCCAGGGCGCCGTAGATGCCGAACGCCTTCCCGCGCTCCCTGGGGTCGGTGAAGGTCGTGGTCAGCAAGGACAGGGCGGACGGGGCCAGCACGGCGGCGAAGACGCCCTGGAGGGCGCGGGCGCCGAACAGCATCCCGGAGGAGGTGGCGGCGCCGCCCAGCGCGGACGCGGCGGCGAAGCCGATCAGGCCGATGACGAAGGTGCGTTTGCGGCCCGCGAGGTCGGCTATGCGCCCGCCGAGCAGCAGGAGCCCCCCGAACGCCAGCGTGTAGGCCGTGATGACCCACTGCCGGTTGCCGTCGGAGATGCCGAGGTCCTCCTGGGCGGAGGGGAGCGCGATGTTCACGATGGTCGCGTCGAGGACCACCATGAGCTGCGCGAGCGCGATGGTCACCAGACCCCACCAGCGACGGGGGTCCGCTTCGCGGGCTGTTTCACCCGTTCGGGTGACTGTCATCTGGCCAGAAGACCATGGTTCGGTAGGTGCCGCATCCGGGGCGGACGGCCTTCGCGGCCGGGGAGCGGTCACGGCTCCAGCACCACCTTTCCGGTGGTCGCCCGGGTCTCCAGGGCGCGGTGGGCGGCCGCCGCCTCGGCCAGCGGGAAGCGCCGCACGGCCGGGACGAGACGGCCCGCGGCGGCCTCGGTGAGGGCGCGCAGCTCCAGGGTCCGCATCGGGTCGGGGCCGCCGGCCCGGCGCATCATCACCGGGCCCAGGACCTGCTCGGACACGCCTTCGACAAGGTGGGGGCCGCCGCCGCGCAGGCCCTCGCCGGACCAGCCGAACACCAGGTGGCGGCCGCCCGGCCCGAGCAGGGCCACGCTCGCGCGGGCCACCTCGCCGCCGACGCCGTCGAGGACGACGGTGGCGGGCCGTCCGCCGAGGAAGGCGCGCACCTTCTCCGGCCAGCCGGTGTCCGTGTAGTCGACGGCGAGGTCGGCGCCGTTGTCCCGGACCCGCGCGGTCTTCTCCGGTCCGCCGGCCAGACCGACGACGACCGCCCCGGCGTTCTTCGCGTACTGCACGAGGAGGGTGCCGACGCCGCCGGCCGCGGCCGGGATCACGGCCACCGCGTCCGGCCCGAACTCGGCGAACTGGACGATCCCCAGCGCCGTACGGCCCGTCCCGATCATGGCGACGGCCTGCGCGAAGTCCAGGTTCCCGGGGATCTCGTGGAGCCGTTCGACGTCCGTGACGGCGAGTTCGGCGTAGCCGCCCGGCGCGAAGCCGAGGTGGGCGACGACCCGCTTGCCGAGCCAGAGCGCGGCGACGCCCTCGCCGAGCGACTCCACCACGCCGGCGACCTCACGGCCGGGGATGGTGGGCAGCCGCGTGGGCTGAGGCGACGGGCCCTGGAAGCCCTCCCGCAGGGCCGTGTCGAGGAGGTGGACGCCGGCGGCCCGGACGGCGATCCGGACCTGGCCGGGAGCCGGGCGCGGGTCGTCCACCTCCTCGTAGGAGAGGTGCTCGGCCGGGCCGAAGGTGTGCAGGCGGATGGCGTGCATCGCGGTCCCCCATCGCTGTAGGTGCGGGTCGGTCGGGCGTCCCGTCCGGGCGGGCGGGACGCTGCGACGATGCTGTGACCTCAAGCTTGCTTGAGGTCAAGCGCGTGCCGTCCGAGCGCCAGGGACACCGCCGTGCGCGCGCTGGTGAAGGACACCCCGGGGATCGCCGCGGGTGACGGGCGTTGTCAGTGGCGGGGTGCAGCATGGTGCGCATGGCGAGACGAGCGAGGGGCGCGGGAGCGGCGGGCGGTCCGGGCCGCGGGGGTGTGCCGGGCGCGCGGCGGCCGGAGCTGCGGCTGCCGCCGCTGGAGCCGTACGGGGGCGGCGGGCTGGAGCCGGACGGCGACTACGACGGGCTGGAGTTCCCGGAGGCGGACCTCTCCGAACAGGACGGCGGGGGCGCCCGGTTCATGGACTGCGCGCTGCGCGGCTGTGTGCTGGACGGGACGCGGCTGCGGTACGCCCGGATCCTCGACTCGGTGCTCTCCGCGCCGCGCGGGGTCGGCACGGACCTCGCCGAGGCGACGCTGCGGGACGTCGAGGTGCTGGACGCCCGGCTGGGCGGGGCGCAGGCGCACGGGGCCGTGCTGGAGCGGGTGGTGGTCAGGGGCGGAAAGATCGACTACCTGAATCTGCGCAAGGCGAAGCTCAGGGACGTCGTCTTCGAGGGCTGCGTCCTGGTCGAGCCGGACTTCGGCGGTGCCCGCCTGGAGCGGGTGGAGTTCGTGGACTGCGCGCTGCGCGGGGCCGACCTCACCGGGGCGACCCTGACCGACGTGGATCTGCGCGGGGCGGGCGAGCTGGACATCGCGTGCGGCCTGGACCGGCTGTCCGGGGCCGTGATCAGCACGGGTCAGCTGCTCGACCTGGCGCCGGCGCTGGCCGCGCAGCTGGGCATCCGCGTGGAGGGGTGACGGGCGCGCGGCCCGCGTCTCACGGCAGCCGGGGGAAGCGGGCCTGGAGCGTCCAGATCGCCGGGTTCTCGCCCAGGCCCTCGTGCAGGTCGATCAGGTCGGCGAGCAGGTCGTGCAGGAAGTCCCGGGCCTCGCGGCGCAGGTCGGCGTACGAGAAGGTCAGCGGAGGCTCCTCCGCCGGCATCCAGTCCGCCTCGACGTCCACCCAGCCGAACCGCCGCTCGAAGAGCATCCGGTCCGTGGACTCGGTGAAGTCCAGCTCGGCGTGGAGCGGGCGGGAGGCGCGGGAGCCGGCCGGGTCCCGGCCCAGCCGCTCGACGATGTCGCACAGCGCCCACGCGAAGTCGAGCACCGGCACCCATCCCCAGGCTGTGGACAGCTCCCGGTCCGTCTCGGTGTCGGCGAGGTAGACGTCACCGCAGAACAGGTCGTGGCGCAGGGCGCGGACGTCCGCGCGGCGGTAGTCCGTCTGCGGCGGGTCGGGGAAGCGGTTGGAGAGGGCGTAGCCGATGTCGAGCACGCTGGGCATGGTGTCACGGCTCCCGCTCGTAGGATCACCGACGTGTCCCGTACCGCACCCGCCGTCCCGGCCGTCCTGAGCGCCCTGCTCGCCGTCACCCTCACGGCGTGCGGCGGGGTCGACGGCACCCCCGGCGGCCCGGGCGTGCGCGACCCCTACTTCCCCAAGGCCGGCAACGGCGGCTACGACGTGAGGCACTACGCCCTCGACCTCTCCTACGACCCCGCCGCGCGGCACCTCGCCGGCACCGCCGAGATCACCGCGCGCGCCGGCCAGGACCTGTCCGCCTTCGACCTGGACCTGACCGGTCTGGACGTCGAACGGGTCGAGGTGGAGGGCCGCCCCGCCCGCTTCAGCCGCAACGGCCAGGAACTGATCGTGCGGCCGCACGACGAACTCGACGCCGGCGAGACCTTCCGGACCGTCGTCCGCTATTCCGGCAGCCCCCGGACCGTGACCGACCCCGACGGCTCCGAGGAGGGCTGGCTGCGCCCCGCCGGGGGCGGGGCGCTCGCGCTGGGCGAGCCGACCGGGTCCATGGCGTGGTTCCCCGGCAACCACCACCCCTCCGACAAGGCGGCCTACGACATCAGGGTGAGCGTGCCGGAGGGGACCGAGGTGGTGTCCAACGGGGAGCTCGCCGGACGGCGCGCCACCGGCGGCCGTACAACCTTCCACTGGCGTACGGCGGAACCCATGGCCACGTATCTGGCCACCCTCGCCATCGGCGACTACACCGTCCACCGGTCCACCGTGCGCACGGCGGCGGGGCGTGACCTGCCCGTCCTGTCCGCCGTCGTCCCCGAGCAGGCCGGGCCCGCCCGCAAGGCGCTGGCGCGGCTGCCGGAGATCGTGCGGTGGGGCGAGGACACCTTCGGCCCCTACCCCTTCTCCTCCACCGGGGTGATCGTCGCCGGCGAGGGGGACGCCGGGTACGCCCTGGAGACGCAGAACCGGCCCGTCTTCCCCGGCGCCCCCGGCACCGAGCTGCTGGTGCACGAGCTGGCCCACCAGTGGTTCGGCGACTCGGTGACGCCCGAGAGCTGGCGGGACATGTGGCTGAACGAGGGCTTCGCGACGTACGCGGAGTGGCTGTGGGAGGAGGAGCACGGCGGCGACAGCGCGCAGCAGACCTTCGACGCGCTCTACGACCACGGCGAGGACGAGTACGAGGACCTGTGGTCCTTCCCGCCCGCCGAGCCGCCCGGCGCCGCCCACATCTCCGACGAGCCCGTCTACTCGCGCGGCGCGATGGTGCTCCACAAGATCCGGCAGACCGTCGGCGACGACGACTTCCGGGACCTCGTACGAGGCTGGGCGGCGAAGCACCGCCATGGCAACGCGGACACCGACGACTTCACGTCCTATGTGGAACGGACGGCGCCCGACAAGGACTTCACGCCGGTCTGGCGGGACTGGCTGTACGGGGACGGCAAACCCGAGCGTCCCTGACAGCCCGCGGGCCGGACCCCGGTGCCGTCAGCCCGTCCGCTCCAGGTCCCACCGGATCGCGGCCGACGCGGTCGGCGGGACGAGTCGAGCCGGCGCCGACCGGTGTCCCGCGGGAGACACCCCTGGGGCGTCCCGTCCATGGCGGGTCAGGTGTCCCCGCCCTCGCCGTACGCGGCCAGCAGCCGGGCCAGGTCCGGCGGCCACAGCGGCTCGGGGGGCGCGACGAGTTCGGCGGCGGTCCACCAGCGCCAGCCGAGGATGTCGCCGGCCGGGTCGAGGTGCGGGCCCGTCGGCTCACGGCGCGGGCTCAGCGCCAGATAGATGTGCTCCCGGCGGCGGATGGCGATGCCCTGGTGGGTGAAATCGTGGTCCCAGGTGGCCAGCAGCGGGCCCGGCTCCAGGTCCGTCCAGCCGGTCTCCGCGCGCAGTTCGCGCACGGCGGCCTCGCGGGGGCTCTCCCCGCCGGCCGGGGCGCCGCCGGGGAGGGCCCAGTGCGGGCCGGCCTCGTCGTCGGCGTAGCGGAACAGGAACACCGCGCCGGTGGGGTCGAGCACGGCCACGCGGGCGCCGTCGAGCACGGCCCGTGGAGGACCGGGCAGAGACTTGCGCAGGACCGTGCAGGGCCGGCCGTGCTCGCGGTCCCTGCCGTGGCCGATCGCCTCGTAGCCGAGGGACGTCCAGAAGGCGAGGGCGGCGGCGTTGCCGTCGAGGACCGCGAGGCGGACGCCGGTGCGGCCCTCGGCGCGCAGGCGCTCCTCCACGAGGGTGGCGAGCCGGGTGCCATGGCCCTGACGCTGGGCCGAGGCGTCCACCATCAGCAGCCCGATCCAGGGGTCGGGGTCCTTGGGGTCGGGGTGCCGGGCCAGGGTGATCACGACGCCGACCAGCCGTCCGGCGCTGCGGGCGAGCAGGACCTCCGCCCCCGGCACCGCCAGCTCGTCGGCCAGGGCCGCCGCGACCTGCTCCGGCCGGATGTCGTCCGGGTCGGGGAAGTCGCCGCTGAGTGCCTGGAACGCGCGGTTGGAGGCGTACAGCGCGGTCAGCTCGGTCAGGAGCAGACCCGGGATGTCGTGGTCGGGGGTCAGCCGGAGGGGGGCGAGGATCACGGGGGCAACCTATCGGAGAGGCCGTCAGGCCTCCCGGTACCGCGGCCCCCCGGCGGGGCCGGGGGGCCGGGCCGGTGCGGGGGACCGTCAGACGTTGACGCCGAAGTCCTGCGCGATGCCGACGAGGCCCGAGGCGTAACCCTGGCCGACGGCACGGAACTTCCACTCCGCGCCGTTGCGGTACAGCTCGCCGAAGACCATGGCGGTCTCGGTCGCGGCGTCCTCCGACAGGTCGTAGCGGGCGATCTCGGCGCCGCCGGCCTGGTTGACGATGCGGATGTAGGCGTTGCGCACCTGGCC
Source organism: Streptomyces sp. NPDC056628 (assembly GCF_042792555.1). Classification (NCBI taxonomy): domain Bacteria; kingdom Bacillati; phylum Actinomycetota; class Actinomycetes; order Kitasatosporales; family Streptomycetaceae; genus Streptomyces; species Streptomyces sp. NPDC056628. Next base: position 36,424 of record NZ_JBHTWG010000014.1, on the reverse strand, counting down.
GAAGTTCTGCGAGCGGTTCTCCGCGTCGTAGATGGAGACCGGGAACACGATCTTGTCGATGTCGGCGGGCAGACCGGCCAGGTTGACGTTGATCGCCTCGTCGTCGCCCTCGCCCTCGCCCGTGCGGTTGTCACCGGTGTGCACAATCGTGCTGTCCGGGGTCTGCTTGTTGTTGAAGAAGACGAAGTGGGCGTCCGAGTAGACCTTGCCCTGGGGGTTGACCGCGATCGCCGAGGCGTCGAGGTCGAAGTCCGTGCCGGTGGTGGTGCGGACGTCCCAGCCGAGACCCACGGTGACGGCGGTCAGGCCCGGAGCCTCCTTGGTGAGCGAGACGTTGCCACCCTTGGACAGGCTTACAGCCATTGTTGGGAGTCCCTTCCCTCGTTGCGGTACGGCTAGAAGCTACAGCTACCCCTATGAACGCCGGGGGCGGTACCGCAGTTCCAGGTGTCTTTACTTTCTTTGCCAAAGAGCGCCCGGAGGGGGCATCCGCCGCCGATATTCGCGTGACGTGGACGGGACAGGCGCGGGACCATGGACGGCATGTCCGGTCCCCATGTCATCCGCGGCTCCGTCTCCCTCCCGGAGGCCGAGCTCATGTGGCGTTTCTCGCGGTCGAGCGGCCCCGGGGGCCAGCACGTCAACACCAGTGACTCGCAGGTCGAGCTGCGGTTCGACCTCGCGGCGACCGAGGCGCTGCCCGAGGTGTGGAAGCGCCGGGCGCTGGAGCGGCTGGCCGGCCGGCTGGTCGACGGCGTCCTGACCGTACGGGCCTCCGAACACCGCTCCCAGTGGCGCAACCGCGAGACCGCCGCCGTACGGATGGCCTCGCTCCTCGCCGAGGCGACGGCCCCGCCGCCCAAGCCGCGCCGGCCGACCCGCGTCCCGCGCGGGATCAACGAGCGGCGCCTGCGGGAGAAGAAGCAGCGGGCGCAGACCAAGCGGGGGCGGTCCGGGCGGGACTGGACCTAGCGGGAGGGGGCCGTGGTCAGGTCCAGCACGCCCACCGTCTGGTCGCCGGAGGTCTCCCCGGTCGTGCGGAAGCCCAGGCCGAGGTAGAAGCCCTCCGGGCCGTCCGGTCCGGGGTGCCAGGTGACGTACAGCTCGCGGCCGCCGCGGCGGCGGATCTCGGCGGCCACGCTCGCGACCGCGAACCGGCCGTAGCCCCGGCCCTGCTCGCGCGCGTCGATGTTCAGCCGCCACAGCCCCGAGCGGCGCACGCTGCCGCCGTCGCCGCGCCAGTCGATGTGGAGGAAGGCCATCAGGAAGCCGACCGGGCGCTCCCCGTCCATGATCAGCCGCGGCCAGGCCACGCCCGCGGGGTGGACGTACGCCTCGGCGAGCGACTCCACGACGGGGGTGACCGCGTGTTCCTGGTCGGGGCGGACCCGTATGCCCGTCGCGGACTCGAGATTTCCAGGTGTGATCTTTTCGAGTCGCGGCGAGGAAGTCGGCGGTGTCATCCCGGGAGGGTAAGCCGGGCGATCTTCGGGGGCACGGGAATTTCTTCTGCCGCGGCCGCTCATCGCGGGATGAGATCACCTCAACTGCCGGTAACGGCCTCGGAAATACGTCAGCGGGCCGCCGTCCGGACTCGGCAGCGAGGCCGTCAGGACCCGGCCGATGACCAGCGTGTGGTCGCCGGCCGTCACACGCTGCTCGGTGCGGCACTCCAGCGTGGCGAGCGCGCCGCCCACCAGCGGGGCGCCCGACTCGATGCCGCGGGTGTACGGGATGTCGGCGAAGAGCAGCCGGTCGCTGACCCGGCCCTTCATGGCGAAGCGGCCCGCGATGTGCCGCTGGCTCTCGGCGAGGACGGAGACCGCCCACAGCGGCTGCTCGTCGAGCAGGTCGTCCATGCGGGAGCCCTCCCGCAGGCTGACCAGCACCAACGGCGGGTCCAGCGACACGGACAGGAACGCGGTGGCCGTCATCCCGACGTCCTCGCCGGCCGGCGCGTGCGGGTCGTCGGGGTCCAGGGGCGGCTCCAGCGCGGTCACCAGCACCACCCCCGCGGCCAGCCGCGACATGGCGGCACGGAACTCGTCGTTGCTCACTCCCTCAGCATGCATGTGGGGGCTGCGGGAGGCGGGGAGGACGGCGGTCACGGGCGGCGCGGGAGTGGTGAAGTTCGGCACGGGGAAACGCTAATGTCGGCCGGACGCGGGCACATCGGGCCTGCGGACGAGAACGGACCTAGGACTCGCGGCGTACCGTCTTCCGGGGTGATTCGCGGCACCTCCACACACGCCCCAGGTTTGCGTTCTGTAAACGCCCAGGAAAAACGCTGAAACGCCGCTCAATTGCTCACGTTTCTCTGTGACTTGAGTCACAAGAGGCATTATTTGTTGACCCTGTGTACCGAGTGGGCAGCGCGCTGTGATTCAGTGGCGGTGAACCCAGCAAGGACGATATGCCGAAGAGCACCCTTGAAGCGCTGCGAGGTCTCGGGGGGAGGGTGAGCATGGAGACCGAGTCGGAACCGTACGTCCGTCTTGCCACCCTGCGGCAACTGCATCAGGTCATGGCTGACATGAATACGGCTCGCAGCCTGGCCGACACCCTCCAGACCGTCGCCGACGGCGTCGTCAACGGCCTCGGCTACGAACTCGCCTGCGTCAACCTGGTGCGCCCCGACGGCGATCTCGTGGTCGCCGCCTTCGCCGGCAACCCGGCCGCCGAGGCCCTCATCACCGGCCGCGTCGGCTCCCGCGACTCCTGGGACCGCCGCCTGAACATGGGCGAGCACTGGGGCGACCTGGTCTTCATCCCGCACACCGAGGGCTGGGTGCTCGACGACGACGACGTCCCGCAGTGGTACACGGAGGGCCCCGCGCCCCGCTTCGAGGACGAGTGGCACCCCGCTGACCGCCTCTTCGCCCCGATGTACACGCCCGGCGTGCACGGCGGCGCGTGCGGCGAGCTGATCGGCGTCCTCTCCGTGGACCGCCCGCGCAACGGCCGGCTGCCCGGCGCCTGGGGGCGCGAGGCGCTCCAGATGTACGCGTTCCAGGCCGCCATCGCCATCAGCAACGCACGTCTACGCGCGAATATGCAGCGGGCCCTCGTCCGCCTGGAGCGCGACCAGCAGGCGCTGCGGGCCAGCGAGGAGAGCTTCCGGCAGGCCTTCGAGTACGCGCCCTCCGGCATGGCCATCGCCGAGATGGGCGGCGACCAGCACGGACGCGTCCTGCGCACCAACGACGCCCTGTGCCGGCTGCTCGGCCGCCCGGCCTCCGCGATGCGCCGCTACTCCTTCTCCGACCTGGTCCACCCCGAGGACATCGGCACCCTGCTGCGCACCTCCGCCGAGGGCGGGCGGGCCGAGCTGCGGCTCGCGCGCCGCGACGGCACCTACGTCTGGGTCTCCCTGCGCAACAGCGTCGTCGCGGACGCCGCCGACGGCCCGCGCTTCCTGCTCACCCACGTCGAGGACATCGAGGAGCGCAAGCGCCGCGAGCTCCAGCTCGCCCACCGCGCGTCCCACGACTCGCTCACCGGCCTGCCGAACTCCGCCGAGCTGCGCTCGCGCCTGTCCGCCCGGCTGTGCAAGCGCCCGGCGCACGCCGGTGCCCTGGAGTCCACGGACGCCGCCTACGGGCACCCGGCCGTCTTCGACGCCAACGGGCACGGCTTCGACTTCCCCGGCTCGGCGGCGCTGGACGCCTACGACCACCATGTGCACACCGTCGCGCCGGAGGAGTCCGAGCGCGACGACGGCACCAAGGGCCTCGCGGTGCTCTTCTGCGACCTCGACGGCTTCAAGTCGATCAACGACCGGTTCGGGCACAACGCGGGTGACGCGGTCCTCATCGAGGTGGCCCGGCGGCTGACGCGCGGCGTACGCGACGGCGACACGGTCGCCCGGCTCGGCGGCGACGAGTTCGTGATCCTCGCCGACGGGCTGGGCCGGGCCGACGCCCAGGACCTCGCCGTCCGGCTGCGCAACGAGATCATCCAGCCCATCCGGGCCGAGGGACGGGCCGTGCGCGTCGGCGCCAGTTTCGGCATCGGATGGGCACACTGCGGAATGACCGCGGACGAAGTGTTGAAGTCCGCTGACGAGCGGATGTACGTAGAGAAACGATCTCGTCCCAAACAGCACAGACGGGCGGGATGAAGTCCAGGTCGGCGAGCTGGTGCGGCGTGAGTCACCCGTTTGGGCACACAGGAGCGGGTAGGCTCGCCATTCTGACCCCATGCATCACAGCCCGCACCTGGTGAGGAGTACCAAGGGATGACGTCCGGCAACAACGGCGCCGCTACGCCCGAGGACGACGACCCGTTCGGCTACCTCTACGCCGACGGGCAGGCCAACGGCGCCCAGCCCCCCTCCGGTGCCGGTGGCTACGGCTATCCGAACGCCGTCAACCGGGTGCGTACGGTCGGCCAGCGCCAGTACGGCCAGCAGCCGGGCGCCGGGTACGGCCAGATACCGCAGCAGCAGGGCGCCTACGGCCAGCCGAACGCGCACTACGCGGCCCCGGAGACCCTGCCCGGCGGAGCGCCGACCACTCAGACGTCCTACAGCACCGGCACCGGATCCGGCGGCGGCCGCGGCCGCGGGCCCAACACGAAGGGCCTGCTGATCGGCGCCATCGCCGTCGTCGCGGCGGTCGTCATCGGCATCGGCGTGGCCATGCTGGGCGGCGACGACGACAAGGACGCCAAGGGCGACGACACCCCGGCGACCCCGACCCAGTCCCAGTCCGAGGGGTCCAAGCCGTCGGGGACGGCCGACCCCGGGGACGAGGTCGAACTGCCGAAGAGCGACGCGAAGACGCTGGCCCTCGGCGGCACCGCGGCCGCCGCGTCCGACGTCAAGGGCGCCCAGGCGGACGGCGGCGTGTACGTCACCGGCTTCAACCAGGCCGGCGCGTCGGTCACCTGGACGGTGAACGGCATCCCGAAGGGCGGCAAGTACAGCGTCTACGTCGGCTACAGCGTCCCGGGCAAGGACGGCAACGCCACCCTGACGGTCAACGGCACGCCCTCCACCGCGCCGGTCAGCCTCAAGAACTACGCGCACGCCGCCGAGGGCGACTACGAGAAGGGCTGGACCAAGACCTACAACTGGATCCAGCTCAACAAGGGCACGAACACGATCAAGGTGTCGTGCGAGGAGGGCAACCAGTGCGACGCCCTCATCGACCAGATGTGGCTCGTCAAGGGCTGGGTCAAGTCCTAGGTTCTGTCCGGCCGTCACGCGGCCGTCACGCGGCGGTGGCCTCGCCGGTCACCGCCACCCGTCCTCGCAGGTTCTCGTAGGTGCCGCGGTCGAACTCGCCGGCCACCGGGGCCACCACGCTCGCCGCGCCCAGCGCCGTCGCCCGGGCCAGGCGGTCCGGCCAGGCCAGCCCCTCGACGAGGCCCGACAGCAGGCCCGCGACCACCGCGTCACCGGCGCCCGTCGGATTGCCGCGCAGCCCGGCGGGCGGTGCGGCGCGCCAGCGGCCCTCCGGGGTGACGGCGAGCAGTCCGCCCTCCCCGAGGGAGGCCACCACCGCGCGGGCACCCCGCCGTCGCGCGTCCTGCGTCGCCCGTGACGGCTCGTGCGAGCCGGTGAGCTCGGCCAGTTCCCCGGCGTTCGGCTTCAGGACGTCCGGCCGGGCGGCGACGCCCCGGCGCAGCGCCTCCCCGCTGGTGTCGAGGAGGACGGGGACACCGGCCGCCCGCGCGTAGCGGACCAGTCCGGCGTAGGCCCCCACCGGCACCCCCGGCGGCAGGCTCCCGCACAGGGCCACCGCGGAGGCCGCGGCGAGGAGGGTGTCGTACGTCTCCTGGAAGGCGGACCATTCGGCGGGCGAGACGGTCGGGCCGGGCTCGTTCAGCTGGGTCGTGTCACCGGTGCGGTCGTCGACCACGGCGACGGTCCGCCGGGTCGGGCCCGTCACCGGCACCAGGGCGTCGATCACGCCGGGGGCGGCGGTGAGCCGCTCCCGCACCTCCCGGCCGGTCGCACCGCCCGCGAAGCCCGTGACCGTCACCTCGTGCCCGAGGGCCGCCAGGACGCGGGCCACGTTCAGGCCCTTGCCGCCGGCGCGTTCGGTCACCTCGGAGACCCGGTGGGAGGCGTGGGGACGCAGCGCCCCGACCCGGTAGGTGATGTCGAGAGCGGTGTTCAGCGTGACCGTCAGGATCACCTGGGCCGACCTCCCCCGAAGAAAATCTCGATGCGTGTGCCGCTTTCCCGCGGGATGTCCCGCGCGGGCCTCCCGATCATGCCAAAAGGGCGGCGGCCGTCACAGTCTCCCAGGACAACCGCCGCCCTCAACAGCTGCACACATCACCCCAGTTGGGGCTCAATCACCCATTCGCCCCGGCGCATCACGCCCTTGAGGTCGAAGCCGGCGTCCAGGACCACCAGGTCGGCGTCCTTGCCGGGCTCCAGGGAGCCGACGCGGTCGTAGCGGCCGAGGAGCTTCGCCGGGTTGGCCGACAGGGCCGCCACCGCGTCCCCGACCGGCAGCCGGTCGATCGTCACCGCGCGCTTGAAGGCGCGGTCCAGGGTGAGGGTCGAGCCCGCGATCGAGCCGCCCTCCACCAGGCGCGCCACGCCGTCGGCGACCTCCACCTCCAGCGGGCCGAGCATGTAGCGGCCGTCGCCGAAGCCGGCGGCGTCCATCGCGTCCGTGATGAACGCGACACGGTCCGCGCCCGCGTGACGGAACGCCAGCTCCAGGGAGGCCGGGTGCAGATGCGTTCCGTCGTTGATCAGCTCGACCGTCACCCGCTCGTCCTCCAGCAGGGCCACGATCGGGCCGGGCTCGCGGTGGCCGAGCGGGGGCATCGCGTTGAACAGGTGGGTGGCGACCGTGGCCCCCGCGTCGATCGCCTCCAGGGTCTGCTCGTAGCTGGCGTCCGTGTGCCCGATCGCGGCGATCACGCCGTGCTCGGCCAGCAGCCGGACGGAGTCGATGCCGCCCGGCAGTTCGGTGGCGAGGGTGACCATCGCCGCGTGGCCCCGGGCCGCGTCGACCAGCTTGCGGACGTCCGCCGGGTTCGGGTCGCGCAGCAGCTCCTCGGAGTGCGCGCCCTTGCGGCACGGCGAGATGAACGGCCCCTCGAAGTGGATGCCCGCGATGTCGCCCTGCTCGGCGAGCTCGGCGAGCAGCCCGGCCCGGTGGGTCAGGAAGTCCATGTCACCGGTGACGGTGGAGGCGACCAGGGTGGTGGTGCCGTGCAGCCGGTGGGTGTGGATGCCCCGCAGGACGTCCTCGGGAGTGCCCGAGGTGAAGGAGGCCCCGCCGCCACCGTGGTTGTGGATGTCCACGAAGCCGGGCACGATCCAGTGCCCGGTGAGGTCGACGCGGCGGGCGTTCTCCGGTGCGGTGCCGGCGATCCGGGTGCCGTCGACGACCACGTGGCCCTCGTCGAGCGTCCCCGTCGGCAGGACCACGCGGGCGCCGGACAGGACGAGGGGCACCGTGCCCGTCGCGGGCCGCGGGTGCGTCGTGGCGCTGTCCCGCGCCCCTGGGGGGATTGCCATCAGGCCGATTCCTCCGTGCGGTCGGTGGATGTGAGGAGATCCCAGGCCAGGAGACCGGCACCGAGGCAGCCGGCCGTGTCTCCGAGTGCCGCGGGGACGATCTCCGGCAGCTTCTGGAAGGTGACCCGCCGCCGGACCGCGTCCCGCAGGGGTGTGAACAAGGTTTCCCCCGCTTCGGCCAGGCCGCCACCGATGATCAGGGTGCGCGGGTCCAGCAGGGTGAGGGCCGTGACCAGCCCGTCGGCGAGCGCGTCCACGGCCGCCTGCCAGACGCGGACGGCGTTCGGGTCGCCGGACACGACGGCCTTGGCGCAGTCCGCCGCGTCCGCGTCCGGGTCGCCGCAGGCGGCGGTCCACGCCTCGCTGACCGCGGCCGCCGAGGCGTACCGCTCCAGGCAGCCGTGCTGCCCGCACGGGCAGGGGGCGCCGCCGGGCCGGACGACGACATGGCCGATCTCGCCGGCGAAGCCGTGCGCGCCCGCCTCGACGCGCCCGTCGATGCCGATGGCGCCGGCGATCCCGGTGCCGAGGGGCACGAACAGGAAGCGGTCGGCTCCCCGGCCCGCGCCGACGCGCCCCTCGGCGAGGCCGCCGGTGCGTACGTCGTGGCCGAGGGCGACGGGGATGCCGCCGAGCCGTTCGGTGAGCAGGTCGCGCAGCGGGAGGTCCCGCCAGCCCAGGTTGGCGGCGTACACGGCGATGCCGCGTGCGGCGTCGACGATCCCGGGGATCGCGACGCCGGCGGCGGCCGCCGGCTCGCCGAAGTGCTCTTCGCCGTAGGCGCGCAGCTCGGCGGCGAAGTCCAGGATGCCCTCGACGACCGCCTCCGGGCCGCGGGCGCGGCCGGTCGGCCGGCGTGCCTGGTGGAGCAGCTCACCGCCCGCCCCGGCCAGGGCGGCCTTCATTCCGGTGCCGCCCACGTCGAGGGCGATGACATGTCTCACGGGGGACAGTGTGGCTTGCGGACCCGCGAGAGGTCTAGTCCACTACGTGGTGTAGACCTATGCGTGCAATATGTATGAAGATTCGAAGATCGAACAGAGGCGTGGGGCGGGTGCGCGTGCAGCGGCGTGGTCGGAGGCGTACGGGAGCGGCGGCGGTGGTGTCCGCACTGGGCATGACGGCGGTGCTGGGCGGCTGCGGGGTGACCGGCGGCTCGGACGACGTCACGCTCAAGCTGGTGGCCGCCGACTACGGCGACAGCAAGGCGACCAGCTCGCGGAAGTACTGGGACACGCTCACCGAGGCCTACGAGGCGGAGCACCCCGGGGTGACCGTCGACGTCGAGGTGTACTCCTGGAACGAGGTCGACGCCAAGGTCAAGGAGATGGTCGCCGCGGGCGAGGCGCCCGACCTCGCGCAGATCGGCGCCTACGCCGACTACGCCGCGAAGGACCTGCTCCACGAGGCCGACGACCTGCTCTCCATCCCCGTGCAGGCCGACCTGGTCCCGCAGCTCGCCGAGGCGGGGCAGGTGGACGGCGTGCAGTACGGCATCCCGTTCGCGTCCTCCGCGCGGCTGCTCTTCTACAACAAGTCCCTCTTCGAGAAGGCCGGCCTGACCGCGCCGCGGACCTGGAAGGAGCTGGCGGCCGACGCCGCCGCGCTCAAGGCGCAGGGCGTGAAGTACCCGTACGCGCTGCCGCTCGGGTCCGAGGAGGCGCAGGCCGAGACCATGCAGTGGCTGCTCAGCGGCGGGGGCGGCTACACCGACCCCCAGCTCGGCACCTACAGCATCGACTCCCCGGAGAACGTCACCACCTTCACCTGGCTGAGGGACGACCTGGTCGGCAAGGGCCTCACCGGCCCCGTCGCGCCCGGCGAGCTCAACCGCGCCGACGCCTTCGCCGCCTTCGCGAGCGGTGACGTCGGCATGCTCAACGGCCACCCCTCGCTGATGCAGGCCGCCCAGAAGAAGGGCGTGAAGGTCGGCATGGTGCCCATGCCCGGCGTCGACGGCCCCACCAAGCTGTCCATGGGCGTGGCCGACTGGATGATGGCGTTCAAGCAGAACGACCACGCCGAGCAGATCGGCACGTTCCTCGACTTCGTCTACGACAAGCGGAACGTGCTGGACTTCTCCCGGCGCTACGACCTGCTCCCCGTCACCACCGCCGCGTCCGAGGTGATGGCCGGCGCCGAGGAGGACGCCGACCTCAAGCCCTTCCTGGAGCAGTTGCCGTCCTCCGAGCTCTACCCGGTCGGCCGGACCTCCTGGGCCGCGGTCAGCGCGGACGTCAAGAAGACCATCGGCTCGGCGGTCGCCTCCGGCGGCAGCCCGTCGGCGGTCCTGGCCCGGCTCCAGGCGACGGCGACCAAGCTGGACGGGGCCGAGTAGGAGCCGCTGTCGGCGGCGGGGGTTACGGTGCCAGGCATGGACCAGCACCAGGACCGGCCCGACGCCGCCCTCGCCGACCGCGAGCGGGCCGTGCTCGCTCTTGAGCGCCGGGGCTTCTCCGGCCCCGGCGCCAAGGAGCGGGCCATACGCGAGGAGCTGGGCCTGGCCCCGGTGCGCTACTACCAGCTGCTCAACGCCCTGCTGGACGACCCGCGGGCCCTGGCCCACGACCCGCTGACGGTGAACCGGCTGCGCCGGGTGCGCGAGGCGCGCCGGGCGGAGCGCTGACGGCAGGGATAGGTCCGCCGCCGCTGGATAGGGTCCCGTTATGGCCCGTCACAACGACCTGACCGACCCGCCCCCGTCCGCCGGCGCGGCCCTTCCGGAGCCGGCCACCGGACCCGGCCGGGACGGGCTCGCCGCGCTGCTCGCCCGGCCCGCCCGCGCCCTGATCGCGCTGGACTTCGACGGTACCCTCGCGCCGATCGTGCCCGACCCCGAGAAGGCGCGGGCCCATCCCGAGGCGGTGCCGGCGCTGGCCGCGCTCGCGCCCGAGGTCGCCGCCGTGGCCGTGATCACCGGCCGGCCCGCCGAGGTGGCCGTGCACCACGGCGGCTTCGCCGGGGTCGCGGGGCTGGAGCACCTGGTGGTGCTCGGGCACTACGGTGCCGAGCGCTGGGACGCCGTCAGCGGTGAGGTGTCCGCGCCCGACCCGCATCCCGGGGTCGCCGCCGTCCGCGCCGCCCTGCCCGCCCTGCTGGCGGACCACGAGGATGGCACCTGGGTCGAGGACAAGGGGCACGCGGTCGCCGTGCACACCCGCCGCGCGGCCGACCCGCAGGGCACCTTCGACGCCCTGCGCGGCCCGCTCACCGACCTCGCCGGGCGCAACGGCCTGATCGTCGAGCCGGGCCGGATGGTCCTCGAACTGCGCCCGCCCGGCATGGACAAGGGCAAGGCGCTGCGTGACCTCGCCCGCGACCTGGACGCCGAGGCGGTCCTGTACGCCGGGGACGACCTCGGCGACCTGCCCGCCTACGCCGCCGTCGACACCCTCCGCGCGGCCGGCACCCCCGGCCTCCTGGTGTGCAGCGGCAGCGAGGAGGTGACGGCGCTCTCGGAACGCGCGGACGTGGTGGTGACCGGCCCCGAGGGCGTCGTCACCCTGCTCCGCGCCCTGGCCGATCGGATCAGATCGGCCCACCCGGACAGGGACTGACCGCTCGCCGGGCCGGGGCGTCCCCGCTCTGCCGGGGCTGCGGGCGGCCTGCCTCCGCGCGCCCCGGCGTCCAGGGCCCTCGGGTCTGCCGGTGCGCGGCGGCGGGAGGATCACGACGGCCCCCGGAGCACCGGCTGACCGCCCGCCCCGCCGGGGCGTCCCCGCTCGCGGCGGAGCCGCCGGTCACCCGCGACGTGCTGCCGGCCCGCGCCGCCCGGCCCGGTGGTGTGTGGGGCAGGGGTGGGAACGTGGGGGACCGGCCGGGCACGGGCTGACAGTCGTCGGCCGGGGGCGTCCCCGCTCGCGCCCGTCCGGGGCCCCGGCGGGATTCCCGGCACCTGCGGCGGCTTGCCCGCACTGCGACGTCGACGGCCCGCTCGAGGCTCGGGCGTCAGGCCCGGTCGTCCCTCAAGGCGTTCAGCTGGTCCAGGAACCACTGGGACGGGGGCAGGGCCGTCGCGGCCGCGGCCAGGCGCTTGGAGCGTTCCGCTCGTTCCGCCGGGGGGACGGACAGCGCCTCGTGCAGGGCGCGGGCCGTGTCGACCACGTCGTACGGGTTGACCGGGACGGCGTCCTCGCCGAGTTCCTCGAAGGCGCCGGCCTCGCGGGACAGGACCAGGACGCAGCCCTCGTCGGAGACGAGCGGCACCTCCTTCGCGACCAGGTTCATGCCGTCCCGGATCGGGTTGACCAGCGCCACGTCCGCCAGCCGGTAGGCGGCCAGGGAGCGCGCGAAGTCGTCCTTGACGTGCAGCACGACCGGCGTCCAGCCGGGTGTCCCGTACCGCTCGTTGATCTCCTGGGCGACCCGCTGCACCTCGGCCGTGTACGCGCGGTAGACGGCGAGGTCCTGCCGCGAGGGGTAGGCGAAGGCGACGTGCACCACCCGTTCGCGCCACTCGGGGTGGTCGTCGAGCAGCTGCCGGTACGCCAGCAGGCCGCGCACGATGTTCTTCGACAGCTCGGTGCGGTCGACCCGCACGACGGTCCGGCGGGCCGAGCCGTCCGGGGCGGTGCCGATCTCGTCCCGCAGTGCGGTCATCCGTTCGGTCACGTCGGCCTCGTGCGACCGCGCCCGCAGGAAGTCCGCGTCCGCGCCCAGGCCGTGCACCCCGGTCCGGGTGCCGCCGAGCCCGCCGGCGAACCGCTCGCAGCACGCCTCGAAGGCGTCCGCCCAGCGCCGGGTGAGGAAGCCGAGGCGGTCCGCGCCGAGCATCCCGCCCAGCACCTGACGGGCGATGTCGTCGGGCAGCATCGCGAAGTACTCCGGCGGCGCCCACGGCGTGTGCGAGAAGTGCCCGATCCGCAGGTCCGGACGCAGCTCGCGCAGCATCCCGGGCACCAGCGTCAGGTGGTAGTCCTGCACCAGCACGGCCGCCCCGGGGGCCGCCCGCTCGGCCAGGGCCTCCGCGAAGGCGCGGTTGTAGGTCTCGTACGAGGCCCACTGCCGCCGGAACTCCGCGTCGAAGACCGGCTCCAGCGGCGTCTGGTAGAGCATGTGGTGGACGAACCACAGGACCGAGTTCGCGATGCCGTTGTAGGCGTCCGCGTGCACGTCGGCCGGGATGTCCAGCATCAGCACGCCGTCCTCGCCGACGCCGCGGCGCACCGCCTCCCGGTCGCCGTCGGAGAGCGCCGAGCACACCCACAGGGCGCCCGCGTCCGGGCCGATCGCCGACAGCCCGGAGACGACTCCGCCACCTCCCCTCTTGCTGTGCAGCGAACCGTCGTCGCGCACCTCGTACGAGACCGGGCCGCGGTTCGAGGCGACCAGTACCTTGGCAGCAGTCTGCGGGGAAGCCATACGCCTCAACCTAGCCCGGCCCGGAAACGCTCAAACGTGCGGTTCGGCTCAGTGGGGGGCTCACGTACGCGCTGTATACGGCCGTGGTGCGGCGTTCACGCGACCCTGCGCGCCGCGTACTCCGCGATCTCCACCATGGGCGGCCGTTCCTCGGTGTCCACCGAGTACGTCCGTGGCTCGAAACCGTCCGCGCCGCGCTCGAACTGGGTCAGCGACGGGCGCACCAGATGCCCGCGCGCCAGCCGCAGCTGAGCGGTGCGGTAGATCGCGGCGGACATGCGCCCCAGCGCCTGCCCGTCCTGGTGCCGGTGCTTGCGCACACCGACGTCCACCTGCGCGAGGGCGTCCAGACCCACCAGGTGCAGGGCGTCCACCAGCATGCCCAGCTCGACGCCGTAACCGACGGGGAAGGGCAGCTGTTCCAGCAGGCCGCGGCGGGCCGCGTACTCGCCGCCGAGCGGCTGCACGAATCCGGCCAGCTGAGGCCAGTGCATGTTCAGCAGTGGGCGGGCCATCAGCTCGGTGACCCGGCCGCCCTGTCCGGACGCGCCGCCGAGCGGGCGGTCGTACATCGCCTTGACCAGGTCGACGCCGGGGTCGGTGAGCAGCGGGCCGACGATGCCGACGACGAAGTCCGAGGAGAACTCGCGCAGGTCGGCGTCGATGAAGCAGACGACGTCCCCGCCCGTCACCAGCAGCGAGCGCCACAGCACCTCGCCCTTGCCGGGCACGGCGGGGATACGGGGCAGGATGTCGTCGCGGTGGACGACCCGCGCGCCGGCCGCCGCCGCGACCTCGGCGGTGCGGTCGGTGGACCCGGAGTCGACGACGACGATCTCGTCGACCAGCGGCACCTGGTGCACGAGGTCGTGGGCGATGATCGCGACGATGTCGCCGACCGTCTCCTCCTCGTTCAGAGCGGGCAGGACGACCGAGACCGACTGCCCCGAGCGTTGCTTGGCGGCCAGCACGTGGTGCAGCGGACGGTCGGCCAGGGACCAGGAGCGGCTGATCAGCCAGCGCTCGACTTCTTCCAGCACGGTCGGCGGCTCCTCACTGTCGAAAGACGTCGGTGCTCCATCTCGCGGTTCGGACGGCTCCCTCAACTGTCCTGGCCTTCGGTTACAGTCTTGAACAGCGCGAGTGACCATCGCATGTCAGGGGTCGCCCGCCGTTCACAACTGCATGACAACCGCATACCGCTCATCCAGAGGGGCAGAGGGACACGGCCCGATGAAGCCCCGGCAACCCTCCAGTCGGTTCTCGTAGATCAGCGTCGATCGTCACCGTTGATCGTCTCCGCGAGGCTCCCGGCTAGGGAAGGTGCCAAATCCGTCTCACGGCGAGATGCGTCGTGAGGAAGATGAGGAGAAAGGGCCTCGCCTCACATGGCTGTGCAGACTGTTGCAAGCAGCACCGACTCCACCGTAGACCTCGGCCCCGCCGCCGCGCTGTCCTGTCGCGAGTGCGGCCACCGGGTACCGCTCGGCCCGGTCTTCGCCTGCGAGGAGTGTTTCGGCCCGCTGGAGATCGCCTACGACTTCTCGGGATACGACACCGAGAAGCTCCGTCAGCGCATCGAGGCGGGCCCCGCGAACATCTGGCGCTACGCGCCCCTGCTGCCCGTCCCGGCCGACGTGGCGGACAAGCCGAACATCAACCCCGGCTGGACCAAGCTCGTCAAGGCCGACAACCTCGCCCGGGAACTGGGCGTCACCGGCGGTCTGTACGTCAAGGACGACTCCGGCAACCCGACGCACAGCTTCAAGGACCGCGTGGTCGCGCAGGCCCTGGAGGCGGCGCGCGCCTTCGGCTTCACCACCCTGTCCTGCTCGTCGACGGGCAACCTCGCCGGCGCGGTGGGCGCCGCGGCGGCCCGCGCCGGCTTCCGCTCGTGCGTGTTCATCCCGCACGACCTGGAGCAGGGCAAGGTCGTCATGGCCGCGATCTACGGCGGCGAGCTCGTCGGCATCGAGGGCAACTACGACGACGTGAACCGTTTCTGCTCCGAGCTGATCGGCGACCCCGCCGGCGAGGGCTGGGGCTTCGTGAACGTCAACCTGCGGCCGTACTACGCCGAGGGCTCCAAGACGCTCGCGTACGAGATCTGCGAGCAGCTCGGCTGGCGGCTGCCGGACCAGCTCGTCGTGCCGATCGCCTCCGGCTCCCAGCTCACCAAGATCGACAAGGGCCTCCAGGAGCTGATCAAGCTCGGTCTGGTCGAGGACCGGCCGTACAAGATCTTCGGTGCCCAGGCCGAGGGCTGCTCGCCGGTGTCCACCGCCTTCAAGGCAGGTCACGACGTGGTCCGTCCGCAGAAGCCGGACACCATCGCCAAGTCGCTCGCGATCGGCAACCCGGCCGACGGCCCCTATGTCCTGGACATCGCCCGCCGCACGGGCGGCGCCGTGGAGGACGTGACGGACGCGGAGATCGTCGAGGCGATCAGGCTGCTCGCGCGGACCGAGGGCGTCTTCGCCGAGACCGCGGGCGGGGTGACGGTGGGCGTCACGAGGAAGCTCATCGAGAGCGGGGCGCTCGACCCCGCCAAGACCACGGTCGTCCTGAACACCGGCGACGGCCTCAAGACGCTGGACGCGGTGGCGGGTACGGGCCTCACCGCGACGATTCGTCCCAACCTTGACTCCTTCCGAGAGGCTGGCCTCGCATGAGCGTGACCGTTCGTATCCCGACCATCCTGCGCACCTACACGGGCGGGCAGGCCGAGGTCGCCGCCCAGGGCACCACCCTGGCCGAGGTCATCTCCGACCTCGAGAAGAACCACACGGGGATCGCGGCCCGGGTGCTGGACGACCAGGGCAAGCTGCGGCGCTTCGTCAACGTGTACGTCAATGACGACGACGTGCGTTTCGAGCAGGGTCTGGAGACCGCCACCCCGGACGGCGCAGGTGTCTCCATCATTCCGGCCGTCGCCGGCGGCTGACCGGATGACCGAACATTACCTCCGGTAACGCTGGTTACCGAGCGTTCAACGAATTGCCTCCTCCGTGAGAGAAGCGGAGGAGGCAATTCTGTGTGATTGAGCGGGGTACAGTTGGGGAACGCACCGCCGGTCCACGGACCGGCCGTCTTTGATTTCTGCCGCCGGCCCGACAAGAAGTAGCCAAAGTCCGCGGGCCCTATGCGGCTTTTGTTCCGTTTGCCCGGCCCGACTTGACCTGAAGTCAGCGGAATTGTCGCCACATTCCCGACCGGTCGTGCCCGGATTTCTCGTCCGATTGACCTGTTGCAGACGGCAGTTGGGCAGATACATTCAGCCGCGGTCGACGCGTTCCGGCGCACGCCCCCGACCGATTGGGGGGTGAGGTCTGACCCGGATCCGCGAAGTGTGGATCTGTGCAAGGGCCAGTAATAGGGGAGTTAGGCATGGCTCAGGGCACCGTCAAGTGGTTCAACGCGGAGAAGGGGTACGGCTTCATCGCGGTCGACGGTGGTGCGGATGTTTTCGTCCACTACAGCGCGATCCAGATGGACGGGTACCGCACCCTGGAAGAGGGCCAGCGGGTCGATTTCGAGATCTCGCAGGGTCAGAAGGGGCCGCAGGCGGACATGGTCCGGCTGGCGACCGGCTGAAGCACGCGTCGACGAACAGCAGCGACGTTCTTCTTCGAAGGGCCCGCGCCTCCTGGGGGCGCGGGCCCTTCGCCGTGCCCGCGCGCCCCTGCGCGCGAGCAGACGCACGCCCGGGCGCCTTGCACTCTCGTACCCCGAGTGCTAATCATTGGCGTTAGCACTCTGAAGGTGAGAGTGACAAAGGAGGACCGGGTCGGTGAGGCCCGCAGGCCAGGTGGGGCAAGGAACCACGCGGCCGGCGAGCCGTCCGTCGCGGGCGCGGGCGCGGTCCGAAGGAATCACCCCCAGTCCTGGAGGGACCACTTCACATGGCCAAGATCATCGCGTTCGACGAGGAGGCGCGGCGCGGCCTCGAGCGCGGCATGAACCAGCTCGCGGACGCCGTCAAGGTGACGCTCGGCCCCAAGGGCCGCAACGTCGTCCTCGAGAAGAAGTGGGGCGCCCCCACGATCACCAACGATGGTGTCTCCATCGCCAAGGAGATCGAGCTCGAGGACCCGTACGAGAAGATCGGCGCCGAGCTGGTCAAGGAAGTCGCCAAGAAGACGGACGACGTCGCCGGTGACGGTACGACCACCGCGACCGTCCTCGCCCAGGCCCTGGTCAAGGAGGGCCTGCGCAACGTGGCCGCCGGCGCCAACCCGATGGCCCTCAAGCGCGGCATCGAGCGTGCCGTCGAGGCCGTCAGCGCCGCCCTGCTGGAGCAGGCGAAGGACGTCGAGACCAAGGAGCAGATCGCCTCCACGGCCTCCATCTCCGCCGCCGACACCCAGATCGGCGAGCTCATCGCCGAGGCCATGGACAAGGTCGGCAAGGAAGGCGTCATCACCGTCGAGGAGTCCCAGACCTTCGGTCTGGAGCTGGAGCTCACCGAGGGTATGCGCTTCGACAAGGGCTACATCTCGGCGTACTTCGCCACCGACATGGAGCGTATGGAGGCCGTCCTCGACGACCCGTACATCCTGATCGCGAACTCCAAGATCTCCTCGGTCAAGGACCTGCTCCCGCTCCTGGAGAAGGTCATGCAGTCGGGCAAGCCGCTGCTGATCATCGCCGAGGACGTCGAGGGCGAGGCCCTGTCGACCCTGGTCGTCAACAAGATCCGCGGCACCTTCAAGTCCGTCGCGGTCAAGGCCCCGGGCTTCGGCGACCGCCGCAAGGCCATGCTCGGCGACATCGCCATCCTCACGGGCGGCGAGGTCATCTCCGAGGAGGTCGGCCTCAAGCTGGAGAACGCCACGCTCGACCTCCTGGGCCGGGCCCGCAAGGTCGTCGTCACCAAGGACGAGACCACCATCGTCGACGGTGCCGGCTCCTCCGAGCAGGTCCAGGGCCGGGTCAACCAGATCCGCGCCGAGATCGAGAACAGCGACTCGGACTACGACCGCGAGAAGCTGCAGGAGCGCCTGGCGAAGCTCGCCGGCGGTGTCGCGGTCATCAAGGCCGGCGCCGCCACCGAGGTGGAGCTCAAGGAGCGCAAGCACCGCATCGAGGACGCCGTGCGCAACGCCAAGGCGGCCGTCGAGGAGGGCATCGTCGCCGGTGGTGGCGTGGCCCTGCTGCAGGCCTCCCAGGTCTTCGAGAAGCTGGAGCTGCAGGGCGACGAGGCCACCGGTGCCGCCGCTGTGAAGCTGGCGCTGGAGGCCCCGCTGAAGCAGATCGCCATCAACGCCGGTCTCGAGGGCGGCGTCGTGGTGGAGAAGGTCCGCAACCTCACCCCGGGCCACGGCCTGAACGCCGCGACCGGTGAGTACGTCGACCTGGTCGCCGAAGGCATCATCGACCCGGCCAAGGTGACGCGCTCCGCGCTGCAGAACGCCGCGTCGATCGCCGCGCTGTTCCTCACCACCGAGGCCGTCATCGCCGACAAGCCGGAGAAGGCCTCGGCCCCGGCCGGCGGCGGCATGCCGGGCGGTGACATGGACTTCTGATCGTCCTCGGGGCTCCGGCTCCGGTCGATCCACGTCCTACCCGGAGGGCGGCACTTCCTGTTCGCAGGAGGTGCCGCCCTCCGGCGTGTCCGGGGTCACAGCGGGTGGGACGGCGAGCGGGATGCGCCGGGCGCCGGGAAGTGCTTAAGGTGGTTCAACAATGCACGTGCACATACTGCCCGGTCAGTCGACCGGAACCCCTTCCGAGGAGCCCGCCCCATGACCCTCGCCCAGCCCACCGCCTCCCGAGCGGCCGAGATCCTGTCCCGGCCGGCCGTGATCAACGGCCTCACCGTCCCGAACCGCATCGTGATGGCGCCGATGACCCGGATGTTCTCGCCCGGCGGTGTCCCCGGTGAGGACGTCCTGTCGTACTACGCGCGCCGGGCCGCGGCCGGCGTCGGCATGATCGTCACCGAGGGTACCTATGTCGGGCATCCGTCGGCCGGGCAGAGCGACCGGGTGCCCCGGTTCCACGGCGAGGAGCAGCTCGCCGGGTGGGCGAAGGTCGCCGAGGCGGTGCACGCGGCGGGCGGGACGATCGTGCCGCAGCTGTGGCACATCGGCATGGTCCGCGAACAGGGCCAGCCGCCCTTCGCGGACGCCCCGGCCGTCGGGCCCTCGGGGCTGCGCATCGGCGCCGACGAGCCCACCGGCCGGGCGATGACCCGGCAGGACCTGGACGACGTGATCGGCGCCTTCGCCGACGCCGCCGCGGCCGCCGAGCGCATCGGCTTCGACGGCGTGGAGATCCACGGCGCCCACGGCTACCTCGTCGACCAGTTCCTCTGGGCGGGCACCAACCGCCGCACCGACGCCTACGGCGGCGACACGGTCGCCCGCACGCTCTTCGCGGCGGAGATCGTGGCCGCCGTGCGCGAGCGGGTGTCCGCCTCCTTCCCCGTCGTCTTCCGCTACTCGCAGTGGAAGCAGGACGCGTACGACGCCCGCCTCGCCGAGACCCCGCAGGAGCTGGAGGCCATCCTCGCCCCACTCGCCGCGGCCGGTGTCGACGCCTTCCACGCCTCCACCCGCCGCTACTGGATCCCGGAGTTCGACGGCTCCGACCTGAACCTCGCGGGCTGGACGAAGAAGCTGACCGGCAGGCCCACCATCACGGTCGGCTCGGTCGGCCTCGACGGCGACTTCATCAGGGCGTTCGCCGGCGAGGGCTCCGTCCTCAAGGGCTTCGACGACCTGCTGGACGCGCTGGAGCGCGAGGAGTACGACATG
This sequence comes from Streptomyces sp. NPDC056628, assembly GCF_042792555.1. Classification (NCBI taxonomy): domain Bacteria; kingdom Bacillati; phylum Actinomycetota; class Actinomycetes; order Kitasatosporales; family Streptomycetaceae; genus Streptomyces; species Streptomyces sp. NPDC056628. The sequence continues at coordinate 16,816 of NZ_JBHTWG010000014.1, read as the reverse complement.
GTGGCCATCGGCCGCGCCCTCCTGCAGGACCCGCACTGGGCGACGAAGGTCCTCGAAGGCCGCTTCGACGAGCTGAAGCCGTACGACGCCGCGTCGCTGAAGACCCTCAGCTGACCCCGGCCCTCAGGGGCCCCCGGCTGGGCAGCGGCTACAGATTGCCCAGCGGCTCGATGTCGACCTTCACCGGGGTGCCCCAGATCCGCAGCACCTCGTAGTCGGTGAACTCGTGCACGAGCCGGTAGGCCATCGCCGGACGCGGCCCGCGCCGCTGGGCGGCGAGATACAGCTCGGCCTCCCGGCGGTCGCGGCGCGGGGTGCCGCACAACTGCCACTCCTGACCGTTCCACAGCTCCGGCAGCCAGCGCTGCTGGGGCTGTGGGCGGTCGCCCCGCACCCCGTACCGGGAGGGCGCCGTGCGCTCGGGGGAGCGGGGCACGTCCGGGCCGTTGAACTCCGAGCGCCGCGCGGCCCGGCGCCGGGTCTCGCAGAGCAGGCACAGGTCGTGCGCGTGCTCGTCGACCGGTCCGTTCGGATGCTCCGGGCAGCGCGTCGCGGGCGCGGCGCCGGTGACGCTCTCGTCCAGCAGCCCCAGCGCGCGGCGCAGATCCGCCTTCACCTCGTGCAGCCGGGCGTCGGGCGTGTCCGCGGTGAGGGCGTCGCCGTGCTCACCGAGGACACGGAGAGCGCGGCCCAGGGCGGTCATCTGGGCGTGGTTCATGGACCCCAGTCTGAGGCACAGCCCCCACCCCTTCGCGCCCTCTCTCAGCCCATCGTCCTCGCACCGTCCAGGGACTCCCGGATGATGTCGGCGTGACCGGCGTGCTGCGCGGTCTCGGCGATGATGTGCAGCAGCACCCTGCGGGCCGACCACCGCGTGTCCGCGTCGAACCACGGCGCCTGCGGCAACGGGTGGGAGGCGTTCAGGTCCGGGAGCTTCGCGACCAGCTCGTCGGTGCTCCGGGCGACCTCCTCGTACTCCGCCAGCACACCGGCCAGCGTCTCGCCCGGCAGCATCGTGAACTCGTCGGCCCGCTTCGCGAAGTCCGCCTCGGTCATCGCCGAGAAGTCGGGCATCGCCTTCGGCCCCTCCACGATGAAGGCGGCCCAGCTCCGCTCCACCGACGCGACGTGCTTGATCAGCCCGCCCAGACACAGCGCGCTGGCGGTGCTCCGGGTGCCCGCCTGCTCGTCGGTGAGATCACGGGTGGTGAAGCGCAGGAAGTGCCGGTGCTTGGCGAGCGTCTCCAGGAGGTCGGCGCGCTCGTCCGTGGCGGTGGTGTTCGGGGTGTCGGTCATGAGCCCACCGTAGAAGCCGACTAGGTCAGATCCTGACCGCTTCGACGAAGGCCACCCAGACGGTGTCGGAGAAGACGAGCGCCGGGCCGTGCGGGGTCTTGGAGTCACGGACGGGGACGACGGCGGGGAAGTCGTGGGTGACTTCGAGGCAGTTGCCGCCGTCGCCGCCGCTGTGCCGGGACTTGTGCCAGGTGGCAGCCTTCAGGTCCTGCTCAGGGATGCTCCTCATGCGCGTAATCCTGCGCCATGGCCTCGATGAGGGCCAGGGACTTGCGCGGGGACAGCGCGCAGGCCGCGAGCAGGTCGTAGGTGTGCCGCCGACGCCGGACCGTGGCGGGGTCGTCCTCCAGCCGTCCGGTGCCGATCCCCTCGAAGTAGACGAGCGGGGGAGCGTCATCGAACTCCATCAGCTTGAGGGCGCCCTGCATGGCGGCGTGCGCCCCGGCCTCGAAGGGCAGCACCTGGACGAGGACCCGGCTGCGGCGCACCAGTGCGGCGATGTGCCGCAGGGCCTCCGCCATGACCTCGCGCCCGCCGGTGAGCCGCCGCAGCGCGGCCTCGTCCAGAACCACCCACAACAAGGGCTCTGTTGGATCGCTGAGCAGACGCGTCCGCTCCATCCTCGCGCTCACCAGCCGGTCGATCGTCTCCTGCGGGGCGGTCGGCTGGTAGGCGCGGCACACGGCCTCGGCGTAGGCGGGGGTCTGCAGCAGGCCGGGGACGAGGAGCGGTGCGTATTCGCGGATCTCCGTGGCCGTCGCCTCGGCCTCCGCCGCCTGCGCGAAGTGCTCCGGATACCGGGATCTGGCCGTCACCCGGCAGTTGCGCCGGAAGAAGTCACCCGTGCCCAGCACCTCGTCCAGCACGCGGGCCTGCTCGGTCTGGAGCCTGCGGGTGCCCGCCTCCAGCTGGCCGACGAACGATCCGCTGACGAACAGCAGTCGACCCAGCTTGTCCTGGCTGAGGCCGGCCTTCTCGCGTGCGTGCCGCAGCTCGGCGCCGAGCAGCGCGCGGGGTGACGACGACGGATCCAGGTCCTTGGGCCCCGGCATGGCACCTCCCGGTCGGACAGCCAAAGGTGTGGGGACACTCCCTCTGGCCAGCCTAGGGACCCACCCGACACTCTGTGTACCGAATCGGCAACTCTGCGTAGAGAGGTGACCCGTCATGAGGTCGTCCGAAGAGATCGTCGCGGCCCTGCGTGAAGCGCTCGGGGCCGTCGGTGTCGTCCTGCCCTCCCTGTGTGTGGACCCCGTCACCGGGGCCGGGAGGGAGCCGTTCGCGCTCGTGCAGCTGGGGCGCTGCAACGTGCGGACCGCCGAGCGGCTGGTGGCGGTGCTCAGGGAGGCGGCGGAGGTCAGGCGCCCGCCTCTCGGAGCGCCACCCGCAGATGCCCCTGCGCCGCGCTGAGCAGACCCGTGGCCGTGGGGCCGTCGACGTCCGCCAGCAGGACCAGGATCGCTGTCTTCACCTCGCCGTCCGCCTCCGTCAGGGCGTGTTCCACGGCGGCGTCGTCCGCGCCCGTGGCGAGGGCGACGATCCGGCGGGAGCGGGCCCGCAGCTTCTCGTTGGAGGCGCGGACGTCGACCATCAGGTTCCCGTACGTCTTGCCGAGCCGGATCATCGTGATCGTCGACAGCATGTTGAGGACCAGCTTCTGGGCGGTGCCCGCCTTCAGCCGGGTCGAGCCGGTCAGCAGCTCCGGGCCGACGACGACCTCGATGCCGTGCTCGGCGGCGGCCGCCAGCGCGCTGTCGGCGTTGCAGGACAGGCCGATCGTCAGCGCGCCCAGCCGCCGGGCGTGTTCGACGGCGCCGACGGCGTACGGGGTGCGTCCGGAGGCCGAGACACCGACCACCGTGTCGTCGGGGGTGAGCGCGAGGGCGTCGAGGTCGGCGCCGGCCAGCTCGGCGGAGTCCTCGGCCCCCTCGACGGAGCTGACCACCGCCTGCGGGCCACCCGCGATGACGCCGACGACCTGCCCCGGCTCGGTGTTGAAGGTGGGCGGGCACTCGGAGGCGTCGAGCACCCCGAGCCGGCCCGCCGTGCCCGCGCCCGCGTAGACGAGGCGCCCGCCGCGGGCCATCCGCTCCGCCACGGCGTCCACGGCGGCGGCGATCTCCGGCAGGCGCCTGGCGACGGCGGCGGGTACCGAGCCGTCCTCGCCGTTCATGAGCCGGGCGATGTCCAGGGTCGGCAGCCGGTCGATCTCGGCCAGCTCGGGCCGGAACGCCTCGGTGGTCAGGGTCTCCAGCTCGGCGCGGAGGTCACGAGGAGTGGAAGCGGAGGTCATGCGCGGGCGGCTCTCTTCGTTTCTCGACGATGGTGCTGCGAAGCCGCCAGGGGCTGTCTTGTCGATCACGCCGGGAGCCCGGCATGATCGACGAGACACCCCCTAGCGGCGGTGCCGGTGGGCCAGTGCCTCGTAGGAGGCGGCCAGCGCCGGTGCCGCGGTGTCGTACGTCCGCTGTGCCACCCCGACGAACAGGCAGTCCACGACGAGGAGTTGACTCGTCCGGGACGACATCGCGGCGGGGCGCAGCTCGCTCTCGCGCGCCGTCGACGTGGTGAGGACGTGGTCGGCGTACTGGGTGACCGCGCCGTCGGGCCGGCCGGTGATCGCGACCGTGGTGGCCCCGTGCTCGAAGGCGACCCGGAGCGGCTCGATCACGTCCCCGGTGGAGCCGGAGTGCGTGATCGCGATGGCCACGTCCCCGGCGCGCAGCTGGACGGCGTTCGTCACGGCGAGGTGCGGATCGCTGTGCGCGTGCGCTATCAGCCCTATTCGCAGCAGCTTCTGGGTGAGGTCCTGGGCGACCAGGCCGCTCGCCCCGATGCCGTACACGTCGATCCGGCGGGCCGCCGCGGCGGCGGTGACCGCCGCCCCCAGCTGGACGGTGTCGAGGCCGGCCGCCGTGTCGGCGAGGGTCTGCTGCTCGTCGTAGGCCAGCTTGGCGACGACGTCGGCGATCGGGTCGTCCACGGCGATGTCCGTGGTGATCGCGGGGGCGCGGCCCGACTCCTGCTGGGCGGCCAGGCCGGCCAGGGCGAGCCGCAGGTCGCGGTAGCCGGGGTAGCCGAGGAGGCGGGCGGTGCGCACGACGGTGGCCTCGCTGGTGCCGGTGAGCTCGGCGAGTCCGGTGACCGTGAGGGCCGCACAGCCCGCAGGGTCGTTCGCCACCGCTTCGGCGACGCGCTGCATGGAGCGGGTCATCGACGGGGCGAGCGTGCGCACCTTGGCCGCGAGGGCGGCGGGCGCGGGCGCGCGGCCGAAAGTTTCCTTCACGTCATTGGTCACAAATGAAACGTATTTTCAATGCCGGGTCGTGGTCAAGAGTGCGCACAATAGACGCATGGACCCCGTCACCCCGATCGAACAGGCCTTGCACACGGCCCGCGCCCTGGTGATCGCCGACCTGGCCGCCGGCGAGGTCGCCGAGGCGGACGTCGTCTCCCTGGTGGAGGAGTCCGTCGTCGAGCGGCGCTGGTGGGTGGAGCAGTGGCCGGACGGCGCGGCGTACGTGGCGGGGCTGGTCGCCCAGGACGTGCAGGACGCGCTGCTGGACCGGCACGGCCGCTGGCCGCTGTGCCCGGTGTGCGCCGTCGGCGAGCCCCACGCGCTGGACGTCGAGCCCGAACTGGGACCGGACCCGCACTGGGTGTGCCACAAGGCGGGGGTGAAGGTCGCGCCGGTCGGCTTGCTCGGGCCCGCGCTCGGGGGGCAGCCGCCCGCGTGACGATCTACATCGACCCGCCCACCTGGCCGGGCCACGGCCGCCTCTGGTCCCACGTCGTCAGCGACGTCTCCTACGACGAACTGCACCGGTTCGCCGACGGCATCGGCGTCCCGCGCCGGGCGTTCGAACGGGACCACTACGACCTCCCCGCGCACCGGTACGCCGACGCGGTCCGTGCCGGCGCGGTGGAGGTCAGCAGCCGCGAGGTGGTGCGGCTGCTGTACGGCGCCGGGCTGCGCAGGCGCAAGAAGGACATGCGTCACTGACCGGACGGTGTGCCCGCATCCTGGCGGACGTACAGCAGGAGCGCGCCCTCCGACTCGTGCCGGTCCTGGACCGCGCGCTCCTCCTCGGCGCCGGCGCGGACGTATCCGGCGCGCCGGGCGACGCGCTGCGAGGGGACGTTGTCCTCCTCGACCGTCGCGCACAGGCTGTGGACGTCGTCGCGGGCCAGCGCCCACCGGGACAGGGCGTCCAGTGCCTCCGACGCGTAGCCGCGGCCGCGGGCGCCCTCCACCAGGTCGTAGCCGATCTCCGCGCGGCCCCCCTCGTCCGGGGCGCCGTGGAAGCCGATCCCGCCGACCGCGAGGCCGTCCTCCCGCCGCACGAGGACGAACACGCCGAACTCGGGGCGGTGCAGGCCCGCCTCGTACGCCTGCGTCAGTATCCCGGCGGCTTCCCGCGTCCCCTCGTAGGGGCCGCCGACGACCCAGTCGAACCCGCCGTCGCCGCCCTGGGCGAGATCGGCGGCGGTGGCCGGGGTGAGCCCCTGGAGGGTGAGCCGGTCCGAGGTGAGGACGAGGTCGTTCTTCCAGCGCCAGGCGTCGACCGGGGCGCGGCCGGGCAGGTCGCCTCGGCCGGTGGCCCACAGCAGGGTGCGCCAGGGGTCCGGGTCCGGGCGGACCTCCGGGAAGATCGTCGTCAGCACGAATCGGGGGAGCGCGGCCGGGGGTTCGTAGGTCAGCCCCAGCCCGGTGGCGATGTCGTGGGTGTGCAGCAGCACCTCGGCGACGCCCATCGCGGCGAACCCCTCGCGGTTCGCACTGCGGAACGGGTACGGGTGGAAGGCGCGCACCTCGGGCGGGGTGGTGCGGACGGCCGCCGTGAGCAGGACGCCGGTCGTCTCGATGACGTCGAGCAGCCCGTCGTTGCCGGTGCCCTCGTCGAGGGTGATCTCGAAGGGGACGTACGCGCCCCGCGCCCGCCCCGCGAGCTGTGCCGCGTAGGCGATGAGGTCACCGGCGACGTGCTCGGCCGTGGCGCGGCAACTCCAGTCCAGCCGCCCGGCCTTCACCCCGTCCCAGTCACGGTCCGCCACCGTGCGCAGCAGCGCCACGGCATCGGCCACGGCCTCGGTCACGTGTTCCCCGCCCCTGTGTCGCATGCCGTGCAGGCTACGGGGCCCCACGGCTCAGAGCGACAGCATTTCCAGCTCCGAGGAGAGGTTGTAGCGGGCGGTCGCCTCCCACTTCTCCCGGCCGTACGGAGTGCGGAACAGGCTGGGCAGGGCGAGGAGTTGGCGCAGCACGTCGGCGCGGCCGGAGCGGAAGGCGTCGTTCGGGACGAAGTGGTACTCCTCGCGGACGGCGGCCGTGTAGGCGGCGTACGCCGACGGCGCCGCGGCGAGGATCGCGAGGTCGGCGTCGCACAGCACCTCGCCGTCCGGGTCGTCGGGCGCCGGATCGTGTGTGACGGTGAGCCGGACCAGCCGGGCCACCTCGGCGGTCCGCTCCGCGGGCACCCCGGCCTCGGGGAGCGCCCGCTCGGCGAGCCGGGCGGACCGCTCCTCGTTCTCGGACCGGTCGGGCAGGTACACGGCGTCGTGGAACCAGGCGGCGAGCCGTACGGCCTCGACGTCCCGCGCGTACTCCGCCAGCACGTCGACGTGGTCGAGCACCGCCGCGAGGTGGTCCACCGTGTGATAGCGCCGCTGCGGCTCGGACCAGCGCTCCAGCAGCGCCTCCCCGTAGCGCTCGGGTGCGGGGGCGGGGGTGTCGTCGCCGCGCGCGGCGAGCAGCGTGCGCAGCCAGCGGTCGCGGAGGTCATCGAGGTCGGCCATGACGTCATTCTCCGCCGAGGAGGGCCCAGGACACCTAGCGTGGTCGGCATGACTTCTGCTGACGTGTACGACGTACGGGACCCGGAGCGGCCGGGGCGGCTGCTGGCCGTCGAGCGGGACACGCTGGTCCCGCTGCTGCGCACGCGGCCCGACGAGGACTTCGCGCGACCGGCGGCCGGGTGTCCGCGGTGGTCGGTGCGGGACGTGCTGGCACACTGCTCGGCCGCGCTGACGCGGGTCGTGGACGACCGGCTGGAGGAGGGCGTGTTCTCGCCCGCGTCCAACGACCGCGACATCGCCGAGCGGGCCGGATGGAGCAACGCCCGGATCGTCGACGAACTGGAGCGCGCGATGACCGAGGCGGGGCCGGTGATCGCCCGGGCGGGCGGGGCCCTGGACGGCGTCGGGCTCGGCGAGTGGGTGCACGCCGGTGACGTGCGCGAGGCACTGGGCGAGCCGGGGGCGTACGCCGGGGCCGGGCTGCCCGACGCACTGGCGCTGCTGGCGTGGCTCACCCGCGAGCGCCGGCACGTACCGCTCCACGCCGACCTGGACGACGTCGACGAGCCCCTGCGGCTGGGCGACCCCGCGGCTCCCCGGCCCCCGGCGCGCTTCATCGGCGACGCCACCACCCTCGTACGGCTCTACTCGGGGCGCCCGGCGGCCGGGGCGTCGTACGAGCTGGCGGGCGCGGACGCGGGGGAGCTGAACATCTTCACGTGACCCCGTTCCCGGCCCTGGGTTGAGCGGGACCCCGGATGGGCAGGCGTAGGCTTTGATTGGACTAGACCTGTAGTCGCCCGTAGCCGCCGTCGATGCCGAGGAATGGGGTCCCATGAGCGAGCGTGCAGTCCTGGAGGTGATCGCCCTCGGCGTCGAGGACGCGGTCGCCGCCCAGGCCGGGGGTGCGGACCGGCTCGAACTGGTCACCGACATGGCGGCGGACGGGCTCACTCCGCCGGTCGGGACGTTCACCGGGATCCGCGCCGCCGTCGACATCGACCTGCGCGTGATGCTGCGGCTGGCCGACGGGTTCGCGGTCGGGGACGTCGAGCGGGTCGTGCGGGCGGCGCGCGAGCTGCGGGCGGCCGGGGCCGAGGAGTTCGTGCTCGGCTTCCTCGAGACCGACGGCTCCGTGGACCTCGCCGCCATGGAGCGGGTGGTGGCGGAGCTGGACGGGTGCCGGTGGACGTTCCACCGGGCGATCGACCGCGCCGCCGACCGGGACGCCCTGCGCAAGCAGCTCGACGGGATGCCGGGCCTGGACACGTACCTCACGGCGGGGGCGGCCGGCGGCGTGGACGACGGCCTGCCCACCCTGCTCGCGGAAGCGGCACGGGACGGCGAGCCCGGCTACGAACAGCGCGTCCTGGTCGGCGGCGGCCTGCGCCTGGACCACGTCCCGGACCTCCTGGCAGCGGGCATCGACGCCTTCCACATCGGCGGCGCGGCCCGCCCCGAGGGCTGGGCGGGCCCGGTCTCCGCGGCGGCGGTATCCGAATGGCGCACGGCGCTGGACACCCCGGCGCGGTTCTGAGGAGCGCGACCGGCCCCACCGCACCCGCACCCGGCACACAACGCCGAACCCCCCGCCCCCCTCACCCCAACCGCGCGGGCAGCGCCTCCGTATGGGTCACGGTCAACCCCGACACCGCCCGCGTCAGCGCCACGTACAGCCGCCGCAACCCCGTCCGCTCGTCCGGCTCCCCGTCCACCACGGCCGCCGGTTCGTCCAGGACCACGTAGTCGTACTCCAGACCCTTCGCCAGCGACGCCGGCACCAGCGTCAGCCGGCTCTGCCGGGTCGTCTCCTCGCCGGGCGCCAGGTACTCGAGGCCCGCCGCCTTCAGCGCCTCCGCCAGCACCGGCACCCGCGCGTCCGCGGCGATGAGCCCGACCGACCCCTCGTGCCGCAGCGACTGCGCGCACGCCGCCGCCACCTCCGCCGCCTCCGCGACCGTCCGGATCTCGAAGAACCCGGGGTTGTCACGGATCGACGCCACCGGCGTCAGCCCCGGCGCGATCGACGGCAGCAGCCGCGACGCGTACGTGATGACGTCCGTCGGGACACGGAAACCGGCCGTCAGCTCCTCGATCACCCCGTCCGGCTTGCCGAGGTGCGCCAGCGCCTCCTCCCAGCTGCGGGTCGCCCACGGCGTCGTGCCCTGCGCCAGGTCGCCGAGGACCGTCGCCGAACCGGTCGTGCAGCGCCGCCCCACCGCCCGGTACTGCATCGGCGACAGGTCCTGCGCCTCGTCCAGCACGACGTGCCCGAGCGACGGCGTCCGCGTCACGAGGTCGTGCGCCTCGTCGATCAGCACCGCGTCCGCCGCCGACCACTTCGCCGACTTCACCGACCGCGCCGGCTTGGCCCACCGGATCGCCCGCTGCTCGGCCTCGTCGAGGACGCCGTCCGCGTGCGCGGCCAGGAAGTCCGCGTCCGACAGCAGCCGCAGCACCAGCTTCGCCGGGTCCACCGGCGGCCAGATCTCCTTGACGGCCGCCTTCACGGCGGCGTTGCGGGCCACCGCGTCCTGCACCCGGTCGTCCGGCGCCTCGCCCGACCGCTCCATCTGCACCAGGACCGCGTGCGCGATCCGCTGCGGCAGGGCCTCGCGGGCGGCGCCGTACCGGATACCGCGGTCCAGCAGCTCCCGGACCATCTCCTCGACCTCGTACGCCGGGACGCGCCACCGCCGTGATCCGCGCACCACGACCACCGCCTCGGCCGGCATGGTCACATGCGCATACACCGCGCGCCGCAGCACCTCGGCCATCCGCGCGTCACCCTTGATCACCGCGGCCGTGGCGTCGTCGGTGCCGCGCACCTCGACCCGGGCCACGAGGTCGTCGACCGTGGCCTGGCGGACCGTCAGCTCGCCGAGCGCGGGCAGCACCTGCTCGATGTAGTGCAGGAAGGACCGGTTTGGTCCGATCACCAGCGTGCCGGTGCGGGCCAGCCGCTCCCGGTGCGCGTACAGCAGATAGGCCACCCGGTGCAGGCCGACGGCCGTCTTCCCGGTGCCCGGGCCGCCCTGCACGCACACGGTCCCGCCGAGCCCGGACCGCACGATCTCGTCCTGCTCGGGCTGGATCGTCGCCACGATGTCCCGCATCGGGCCGACGCGCGGCCGTTCGATCTCCTGCTGGAGGAGCCTGCTGGTCCGCGCCGCCTCCGACGGGTCGGAGAGGTGCTCGTCCTCGTACGCGGTCAGGTCACCGCCGGTGTAGCCGAAGCGGCGGCGCAGCGCGATGTCCATCGGGTCCTTCTTGGAGGCCCGGTAGAACGGCTGGGACACCGGCGCACGCCAGTCGATGACCATGGGGTCGCCGTCCGCGTCGTGCACATGCCGGCGCCCGATGTAGAAGCGCTCGCCCTCGGCGCCCTCCGCCCCCTCGGCGCCGGGCGCGTGCAGATAGTCGAGGCGGCCGAAGAACAGCGGGGTGTCGCTGAGGTCGGCCAGCGCCTTGATGCGTTCGTCGATCTGACGGGTCAGGACCTCCGCGTTGACCCAGTTCGCGGTGACGTCGCGGATGTCGAGGGCCTCGACGTCCTCGCGCATGGCGCGCAGCGCGGCACGGGAGAAGGCCAGATGGGAGCGCTCTCGCTGGAGCGGGTCGAGGCGGTCGTCGACGGGCCTGGACAAGGGGGTGCCTCCGGGTGACCTATGAGCGGGTGGACGAGAGAGCCGGCCAGTTTCCGTCCGGGCGGCGGCACTCCGCGAGGGGAGGCAGGCAAGAGCGGAGATTTTAGGGGAGCGCCCTCCATGGGCGCCAACCGATATCCGCGCCCCCTAGGGGGCGCCGTCCTCCTTCGGGGCGGCCCGTCCGCCCCGAGATGGACGCGGCCGGCACCCGGCTTCGGCCCGCAGGCCGATGCGTTCTTCACGGACCCGAACGCATCATGGAGACATGAGCGCAGCAACCATCCACCCGGCCCCCGCGGCCCCCCGCGGAGCGACCGCGCTCCAGGGGAGCCACCGTCATCGACTCGCTGAAGCCGTGCGTGCCGTCAAGGTGTTCGTGGGCGCCGCCTTCAGCGTGATCGTCCTCGGCGAGTACCGGGAGGAGGCGGGCATCCGCCACAAGTGACGGTCCCCCACCGCCTCGGTGACGTACCGTCAGCGACCGTGACCGTGCGGAACCGCCCGCCCCTCCCGCGTCCTCAGCTCTCGGCGCCCTCGGCGCCCTCCGCCAGGATCTCGTCGGCGTCCATGATCCGGTACGCGTAGCCCTGCTCCGCCAGGAAGCGCTGGCGGTGGGCGGCGAAGTCCTGGTCGATCGTGTCCCGGGCGACCACCGAGTAGAAGTGCGCCTGGTGCCCGTCCGCCTTGGGCCGCAGCACCCGGCCGAGCCGCTGGGCCTCCTCCTGGCGCGAGCCGAACGTCCCCGACACCTGGATGGCGACCGTCGCCTCCGGCAGGTCGATGGAGAAGTTCGCGACCTTGGACACCACCAGCACGTTGATCTCGCCCTGCCGGAACGCCTCGAACAGCTTCTCCCGCTGCGCGTTGGACGTCTCGCCCTTGATCACCGGCGCGTCCAGATGCTCGCCCAGCTCGTCGAGCTGGTCGATGTACTGGCCGATCACGAGGATCTGCTGCCCGGCGAACCGGCGCACCAGGGCCTCGGTGACCTTCCGCTTGGTGTCGGTCGTCGCGCAGAAGCGGTACTTCTCCTCCTGCTCGGCGGTGGCGTACGCGAGCCGCTCGGAGTCCGTGAGGTTCACCCGGACCTCCACGCAGTCCGCGGGCGCGATGTAGCCCTGCGCCTCGATCTCCTTCCACGGCGCGTCGAACCGCTTCGGGCCGATCAGGGAGAACACGTCGGACTCCCGGCCGTCCTCACGGACGAGGGTCGCGGTCAGCCCGAGCCGCCGCCGCGCCTGGAGGTCGGCGGTGAACTTGAAGACCGGCGCGGGCAGCAGGTGTACCTCGTCGTAGACGATCAGGCCCCAGTCCCGGGAGTCGAACAGCTCCAGGTGCGGGTAGACGCCCTTCCGCCGGGTCGTGAGCACCTGGTACGTGGCGATGGTGACCGGGCGGATCTCCTTGCGCGTCCCGCTGTACTCGCCGATCTCCTCCTCGGTCAGCGAGGTCCGCTTCACCAGCTCGTGCTTCCACTGCCGGGCCGAGACGGTGTTCGTGACGAGGATCAGCGTGGTCGACTTCGCCTGCGCCATGGACCCGGCGCCGACCAGGGTCTTCCCGGCGCCGCACGGGAGCACCACGACACCGCTGCCGCCGTGCCAGAAGTTCTCCACGGCCTGCCGCTGGTACGGCCGCAGCGCCCAGCCGTCCTCGTGCAGCTCGATCGGGTGGGCCTCGCCGTCCACGTACCCGGCGAGGTCCTCGGCGGGCCAGCCCAGCTTCAGCAGCGTCTGCTTGATCTGCCCGCGCTCGGAGGGGTGCACGGCGACCGTGTCCGGGTCGATGCGGTCGCCCACCAGCGGCGCGACGCGCTTGGAGCGCAGCACCTCCTCCAGGACGGGCCGGTCCGTGGTGGTCAGGACGAGGCCGTGCGTGGGGTGCTTGGACAGCGTCAGCCGGCCGTAGCGGTCCATCGTCTCGGCGATGTCGACCAGCAGGGCGTGCGGCACGGGATAGCGGCTGTACGTCACCAGCGCGTCCACGACCTGCTCGGCGTCGTGCCCGGCCGCGCGCGCGTTCCACAGGCCGAGCGGCGTCACCCGGTAGGTGTGGATGTGCTCGGGCGCCCGCTCCAGCTCCGCGAAGGCCGCGATCGCCCGACGGCACGCGTCGGCCTGCTCGTGATCCACTTCGAGGAGCAGGGTCTTGTCCGACTGGACGATCAGTGGTCCGTTCACGTGGGTCCGTCCTTCCGCTCACCACTAGGCCAAACGTCCAGTGTGCCTGATCGCTTCCCGGCCGCTCTCAGATCTGGTCGTCGGCCAGCTCGGCGACCCCGGTGATCCGGTGCAGCGGATACGTCCGCACCTCGTCCGCGGTGTGGTCGTACGCCGTCACGAACCCGCCCTCGACCCGGACCGGCGCGATCACCCGCTGGCTGGCGGCGCCCTCGGCGTTGACGTACCCGATCCACAGCGTCTCGCCGGTCAGCACGGCCGCCTGCATGGTGGCCAGCGTCTCGGCGGAGGTCGTGCGGGGCAGCTCGCCCCCGCTCACGGCGGGGCCGGTACCGCTCGGCCTGCGCGGCGCCGTCGAGGCCAGGTCGCCCGCGCGGATGGCGCGGATCGCGGCGGCCAGCAGCGTGGCGTCCGGCGCGGGCGGGCCGTCCGGCACCGGCTCGGGGGCCGTGCGCGGCGGGGTGCGGTGGGCGTCGGCCCGGGTGATCAGGACGTCGCCCTCGGCCGATTCGGCGGCCGGCGCGAACCCCATCGCGCGCAGCCCCTCCAGCAGCGTCGCCGGGTCGCTCTGCGCGGCGAGCACGGTCGGCGCGAGACGGCGCAGCCGCAGCCCGGCGGAGCGCTTGTCGGCGAGGATCTCGTTCAGCATGGCGTCGTCGTCGCAGCGGACGTACGCCGACGCCGCGCCCACCCGCAGCTGCCCGTGCCGCCGGGCCACGTCGTCGATCAGATACGCCAGCGGCTGCGGTACCGGGGTGCGGGAGTGCTCGGCCAGGAAGGCGTGCAGGTCCGAGGCGCTGCGCCCGGCGTCCAGGGCCCGGCGCACCGACCCCGGCGTGAACCGGTACACGGTCGCGCCGCCCTTGGACTCGACGTCCGCGAGCACGTCCAGCATGTCCGCGAGCGGCCGCCGCAGCGGGCCGGGCGCCACGGCCGTCAGGTCGGCCTGGAGCAGGACGTGGTCCAGGGGCTCCGGCAGCAGGGGCGCGAGGAGCCGGGCGGCGGCGGTCGCGGCGGCGGCCTGCTCGGCCGGCGGGAGCGGATCGGGGGGCGCGGCGAGGCGCCGGTGCCCGTGGTGCACGGGCAGCTTGTCGCCGGGTCCGGTGGGCTCGCCGGCCGGGGCGCCGTGCGGGGCCCCGGCGGGCGGAGCCGGGGGCGCGCCCAGCAGGGTCCGGCCGTGCGAGGACAGGGCGCCGCGCCCCGTCACGCCCAGCCGCTCGGCCTCGTCCAGGGTCCACCGGGCCAGCCGGCCGCGCAGGTCGTCGTCGCGCCGCGGTCCGCGCAGGGGCCGCTCCCAGCGCAGCCGGGACAGCACCGAGTCGGCTGACGGGGCCGACCCCTCCGGGAGCGCGGCGAGCAGCGTCAGCACCCGGTGCCGTACCTCCGGCGCCGCGGAGCGGTCCAGCCCCGGGCCCAGCGCCGACAACGTACGGTCCTTCGCGTCCCGTCCGCCGACCACGCCCGCCGTCCGGGTCGCCGTCAGCCAGGCGCGGGCGAGCGTGGCCCAGCGGTCGGCGGCCGGCTGCTCCAGCCACTCGTCGTAGGCGGGGGTCGCCGCGTACCGCTCGTCGGCCTCGCCGTCGGAGGCCACGAGTCCGGCGGCGTAGGCGAGCTCCACCCAGAACGCGGCGACCGGCTCCGGCACGTCCAGGGCGACGGCGGTCCGCTTCAGGTCGCGCACGCTCAGGCCGCCCGCCCGCAGCACCGGGGGCCCGCCCTCGTGCCAGTCCTTCAGCAGTTCCTCGACGGTGGCGAGCGCGGTGTACGCCTGCCCGGCCGCCGTCGCGTCCACGACCTGCGAGGGGTGCGTGGCGGCCGGCTCCACCGACGGCGGCAGCGGCTCGGTGGCGCGGTGCGCGCGCCCGCCGCGCAGATGCAGCGCCGCCTCGCGGGGGAGCACGACCGTGCCGGGCGCGGTCGGCAGCAGCAGACCGCGGTCCATCAGCCAGCGCAGCCGGGGCGCCGGATCCGCGGTGACCTGCCCGTACGGCGGCCCCCACACCAGCCGGGACAGCACCTCCAGGGCGTCCGCCGGAGCCTGGTCGAGCAGCGCCGCCATGCGCCGCCGGTCGCTGAACAGCGCGGTGAGCGCGTCCAGCGCGGACACCGCGTCGTGCGTGGACGGAAGCCCCGCCGCCGTCACGATCTCCTGGATCCGGCCCGGCGACATCCCGGCCGCGGCCTCCCGCACGGTCGGTCCCAGCCCGGTCGGCGACGGATGCTGCGGCGAGGGGGCCAGCAGCTCGCGGGCCGTGCGGACGAGCCGCAGCCGGTCGTCGCCGCCCCACACCAGCGCCTGGTCGCGCAGCGTCCCCAGCGCCTGCGGCAGCGCGCCCGCGACCGCCGGGTCGCCGTCGTCGCCGGCCATCAGCGCGAGCAGTTCCGCGTACGCCGCCGGGTCCGGCGCCACGGCCAGCGCCTCCGCCGTCTGCAGCGCGAACCGGTCCAGCCGCTCCAGGGCGCGCACCACCGACGCCCGGGTGCCGGCCCGGGTCGCGAGCTGCGTCAGATCGGTGGGAACGGGCGTGATGAGGTCGGGCCGGCTGCGCAGGAGCACGGCCAGCGAGGCGTCGTCCCGCGCGCGGAGCGCCTCCGCGAGGGAACGGGGCGGTGTAGCCGGTTCGCTCATCCGACCCAATCTAGCGGGTGCGCGGCCGGGGCAGGGGAGGCGGCGAACCCCCGGATCGCGCGCGGCGACCGGGGCCGGCGGCACCGGCGGCACCGCCCCCGCGTCCCGTGCGCCACGCGCACCCTGCGCTAACGTCGTCCCACGGGGTATCACAACGCGTCCACCCCGGAGGGGACTTCGTGGGGATCGAGAGCGACCAGGTCGTCTACGAGTATCTGAGCCGCGTCGGGGACGTGGCCCAGCAGCGGCAGTTGCCGTCGGCCACCCGGATGCGCCTGGTGAACGAGCTGCGCGGCGAGATCGACCGGCGCCGCGCCAAGGCACCCGTCGACAGCCCCGCCGCCGTCCGGCGCATCATCGACCGCCTCGGCAGCCCCGACGACGTCGTCACGGCCGCCGGGGGCGCCCCCGGCAGGGCCTCCGCACCCCCGCAGGGCCCCGTCACCGCCGTGCCCGCCCAGCCGTCCGGCGACGACACCGCGTCCACCCGGCGTCCGAAGGGCCTGCGCCGGATGGTGCCGCGCCCGCGTCCCGCCGAGCCCGCCGTCCCGCGTTCCGACGTGCCCCCGCCGCCCCACCTGGCGACCGCGGCCGACCTGGGCGGCAGCGCGCTGCGGCCCGACTGGTGGCAGGTGGACAGCACCCCGCTCGGGCCGGGCGAGGACATCCCGGGGTTCGTCGGCGGCGTCGAGATCCCCGAGATGCTCCGCCGCCCGCCCGCGAAGGCGGCGCCCGGGACGGAGGACCCCGAACCGGCCGCCGTGGAGCGGGCCGAGGACAGCGTGGTGGACGGCGCGCCCCGGCGCCGCCGCCTGCTGCGCCGCCCGGCCCTCCCCGAGAGCCGCTGGAACAACCCGCTGCTGCTGGCCTCCGCCGCCCTGCTCGTCGCCGGAGCGGTCCTCGGCAACGTCCTCGTCCTGCTCGTGGGCTGGCTCATCGCCTGGGGCTCCCGGCGCCTGAGCGACACCGAGACGAAGTGGGCGGTCGTGATCCTGCCCGGCCTCTCGCTCACCGCCGGGGTCGTCTGGCTCTGGGGCCGCGCCAGCGGCCGCTGGGGCGAGGCGCTCCTGCCGGGCGAGACCAACGCGGCGGTCGTCGAGACCTGGCCCTGGGTGGTGCGCGGTGCGGCCGTGGCGTCGGCCCTGTTCATCGTCTGGCGCTCCCAGCGACGCACCTAGGGCGTGTTTCGAAAGTCCCGTCTGGTCCGCGACGCCTGGCACGGCGCCTCGCCGCGTTGTCGGGATCGTCCGCGTACGCCCAGTACGCGG
>NZ_JBHTWG010000013.1:0-166361 GCF_042792555.1 Streptomyces sp. NPDC056628 | reverse complement strand
TTCAGCCATCTCCTCAGGCGTCACACCATCCCAACGACACCAACCACCCAGCAGACACGCCACTCACGAATGAAGATGACCAAGCCCTACTAGGGCGTGTTTCGAAAGTCCCGTCTGGTCCGCGACGCCTGGCACGAAACACGCCCTAGCCGTCCTGGCGCTCCGCGCGGGCGTACGCCGTCGGCGGGACTCCCACCGTCGCCGTGAAGTCCCGCACCAGATGGGCCTGGTCCGCGTAGCCGAGCTCGTGGGCGAGTGCGGCCCAGTCGACGCCGGCGCGGGTGCCGGCGTGTTCGAGGGCGTCGTGGATGCGGTGGCGCAGGATGCACCACTTGGGGCTGACGCCCACGTACGCGGAGAAGAGCCGTTGCAGGGCGCGAACCGACAGCCCGTGGTCCCGCGCGAGATCGGCGACGCGGCGGATCGAGCGGTCGGCGCGGACCCGCGCGGCCAGGTCGACGGCGAGGTCGGCCCGGGGGTCCGGCACGCGGGGGAGGGCGAGGAGGAAGGCGTCGAGGGCGGCCACCCGGTCCTCGTCCCGCACGGGTCCGACGACGGTGCGGGCGGTGTCGCCGGTGGCGCCGGGGAAGACCTCCGCGGCGGCGAGAACGCGGCCCGTCCAGCGGGACACCGGCTCCCCGGGGGCGTGGGGCCGGAAGCCGCCGGGCCGGAACTTCACCCCGCAGACGCGGCCCCGGCCGGTCAGCTTGCGGGTGTAGAGGCCGAGCGCGACGCCGGTGAGCTCGGCGTAGGGCGCGCCCTCGTCCTCGTCCCACTGGAAGGTGAGGTTGACGGACGGGTGCGGGACGACGTGGGAGGCATACGGCCCGGGCAGGTCCCAGTCGATCAGCCAGTACCACTCGACGTACCGGCGCAGCGGCTCGGCGGGCGCGTGACGCCGGAACCGCACACGGCTGAGCAGTCCGGACGGGTCGACGATCCCCCGGGTGTCGTGGCGGGGTGCCTCCATGGCCGGATCGTACGTCGCGTTTGTTCAAGAGGGGCGGCCCTCGGTGTCCCTACGGTCGGGGCATGGACGCGAACAGGGTGAAGACGTACGGCATCGGTGAGCTGCTGGACCGGGCGTGCGAGCGGGCGGTGCCGGTGGTGCGGGCCGTGCCCGACGGGGCGCTCGCCGCGCGCACACCGTGTGCCGAGTACGACGTGAAGGCGCTGGTCAACCATCTCTTCCAGGTGGTCGTCCAGTTCCAGCGGCTGGCCGTGCGGGAGGCGGCCGACTTCGGGGAGACCCCCGATCTGGTCGGTTCCGAGCCGGCGTGGCGGGAGCGGCTGGCCGACGAGGCCCGCCGGACGGCCGCGGTCTGGTCGGCGCCGGGTGTCGAGGAGGGGACGACGGGCGCGATGGGGATGCCCGCGCGCCTCGTCGGCTCGATGGCGCTGCTGGACCTCACCGTGCACGCCTGGGACCTGGCGCGGGCGACGGGCCAGGACTTCCCGGGCTGCGACGAGGCCGTTCTGGCGGAGCTGGGCGGGGCGGTGGCGACGCTGGAGCCGACCGCGCGGGCGATGGGGGTCTTCGGGGAGCCGGTGCCGGCACCCGAGGGGGCCACCGCGTTCGAGCGGCTGCTGGCGCGCACGGGCCGGGATCCGCGCTGGGAATAGCCCACCGGGGGCCGCCGTTCTCGGGGTATAGTTGAACCATAAACAACCTGGAGGGTGAGCGACCATGCAGTTCGGGATCTTCAGCGTCGGCGACGTCACGCCGGACCCCACGACCGGCCGCACGCCGACCGAGCGTGACCGCATCAAGGCCATGGTCGCCATCGCACTGAAGGCGGAGGAGGTCGGCCTGGACGTCTTCGCGACCGGCGAGCACCACAACCCGCCGTTCGTGCCGTCGTCGCCGACCACGATGCTCGGCTACATCGCGGCCCGCACCGAGCGTCTGGTCCTGTCGACCTCCACCACGCTCATCACCACCAACGACCCGGTGAAGATCGCCGAGGACTTCGCGATGCTCCAGCACCTGGCCGACGGCCGGATGGACCTGATGATGGGGCGCGGCAACACCGGGCCGGTCTACCCCTGGTTCGGCCAGGACATCCGCCAGGGCATCAACCTCGCCATCGAGAACTACGCCCTGCTGCACCGGCTGTGGCGCGAGGACGTGGTGAACTGGGAGGGCACGTTCCGCAGCCCGCTCCAGGGCTTCACCTCCACGCCCCGGCCGCTGGACGGCGTGCCGCCGTTCGTCTGGCACGGCTCCATCCGCTCGCCCGAGATCGCCGAGCAGGCCGCCTACTACGGCGACGGCTTCTTCCACAACAACATCTTCTGGCCCGCCGACCACACCAAGCGGATGGTCGAGCTGTACCGCAGCCGGTACGCCCACTACGGGCACGGCACCCCCGAGCAGGCCATCGTCGGCCTCGGCGGCCAGGTATTCATGCGCAAGAACTCCCAGGACGCGGTGCGCGAGTTCCGCCCGTACTTCGACAACGCGCCGGTGTACGGCCACGGGCCCTCGCTGGAGGACTTCACCGAGCAGACGCCGCTGACCGTCGGCTCCCCGCAGCAGGTGATCGAGAAGACGCTCGCCTTCCGCGACTACGCCGGCGACTACCAGCGCCAGCTGTTCCTGATGGACCACGCCGGACTGCCGCTGAAGACCGTGCTGGAGCAGCTCGACCTGCTCGGCGAGGAGGTCGTCCCCGTGCTGCGCAAGGAGTTCGCCGCCCGGCGCCCGGCCGGTGTGCCGGACGCGCCCACCCACTCCTCCCTGCTGGCCCGCCGGACGTCGGAAGAGGTGACCGTCGCATGAGGCTCGTCGTCGTGTCCGCGGGACTGAGCGTCCCCTCCTCCACCCGTCTCCTGGCCGACCGGCTGGCCGCCGCGACCGGCCGGCAGACCGAGGCGGAGGTCGAGGTCGTCGAGCTGCGCGAACTCGCCGTCGAGATCGCGCAGAACTTCACCAACGGCTTCCCGGGCCGCCGGCTGGCCGCCGCCATCGACGCGGTGACCTCGGCAGACGGCCTGATCGTCGTCACCCCGGTGTTCTCCGCGTCGTACAGCGGGCTGTTCAAGTCGTTCTTCGACGTCATCGACAAGGACGCGCTCACCGGGATGCCGGTGCTGATCGCCGCGACCGGCGGCACCGCCCGGCACTCGCTCGTCCTGGATCACGCGCTGCGCCCGCTCTTCGCCCACCTGCGGGCCGTCGTCGTCCCGACCGGCGTGTACGCCGCCTCCGAGGACTGGGGCGCCGAGGGACTGGACGGACGGATCGAGCGGGCGGCGGGCGAGCTGGCCGCGCTGATGCGGGGCCTGGCGGGAACGCGGCGGCCGGTCCCGGACACCCTCACGGTGGTGCCGTTCGCCGAACAGCTCGCGGCCGTGTCCGACCGGTCCGGCGGCTGAGGGCGGGGGCCCGGACGTGAGATCCCAGTAAGAAGGGTGACCGTACGGGCCCCCTCGCCGCCCGCGGGCCCGGAGCCTTGGCACTATGAAGGCGTGGCCCACACTGTGCTCCTCGCCGAAGACGACCGCGCCATCCGCAACGCGCTGGAGCGCGCCCTGACCCTGGAGGGCTACCGGGTCACCGCGGTCGCCGACGGCGTCGAGGCGCTGGCCCAGGCCCACCGCACCCCTCCGGACGTGCTCGTCCTCGACGTGATGATGCCCGGCATCGACGGCCTCCAGGTCTGCCGGGTGCTGCGCGCCGAGGGCGACAACACACCGATCCTCATGCTCACGGCGCTCGTGGAGACCCAGGACCGCATCGCCGGCCTGGACGCGGGCGCCGACGACTACGTCGTCAAGCCCTTCGACGTCGAGGAGGTCTTCGCCCGGCTGCGCGCCCTGCTGCGCCGCAGCGGCGAGACGAACGGCGCCGGGGCCCCCGCCGACGCGCCGCGGCCGGCCCCGGCCGGCGCCACCGGGCGGCTCATCGAGGCCGCCGGGCTGCGGATGGACCCGCAGGCGCGGCGGGCCTGGCGGGGCGAGCGCGAGCTGGAGCTGACCCGCACCGAGTTCGAGCTGCTGGAACTGCTCGTGCGCAACGCCGGCATCGTCCTGGACCACGCCACCATCTACGACAAGATCTGGGGCTACGACTTCGGCCCCGGCTCCAAGAACCTCGCCGTCTACGTCGGCTACCTGCGCCGCAAGCTCGACGAGCCCGGCGCCCCGCAGCTCATCCACACGGTGCGCGGCGTGGGTTACGTGCTGCGGGAGGACTGAGTGCGCGGACGGGCCCGCCGCCGGCTCGCACGGCTGCTGGCCGGACACCGGCGCACCGGACTGCTCTCGCTGCGCGGCACCTTCGCGGTGTCCTTCGCCGCCGTCGCCGCCGTCGTCACCCTGCTGGTCGGCCTGCTCTCCTACACGGCGGCGGCCCGCCTGGTGCGGGTGGACCAGGAGAGCGTCTTCGACGAGGTCGTGCAGGACCTGCGGGGCGAGGTGCGGCAGCGGGCGATGACACCGGGCGACTTCTCCTCCTCCGCGCCCGGCCACGACCTGGTGCGGCCCGCCCGTACCGACGTGCAGGTGCTGGGACCCGACGGAGCCGTCGTCGACCCCGGCAACCCCGGTCTGCCGGTCGAGGCCGCCGACCGGCGCGTCGCGGCCGCTCCGACCGCCGGGCGGATGATCCAGCACCGGGACGTCGACGTCGGCAGCGACGTCTACCGCGTCGCCACCGTCGCGCTCGGCGGCGGCCGGGGCGCCGTGCAGATCGCCCAGGAGTTCAGCGACACCGAGGACCTGCTGCGGGCCCTCCAGCAGCGGACCCTGCTGCTGATGGCGGCCATCGTCGTCCTCGCCGGGCTGTTCGGCTGGTGGCTGGCCCGGCGCATCACCCGCCGGCTCGTCGTCCTCACCGGCGCCGCCGAGGACGTCGCCCGCACCCGCCGGCTCGGCATCCAGGTCCCCGTCACCGGGTACGACGAGGTCGGACGGCTGGGCCGGGCCTTCGACCGCATGCTGGGCCGGCTCGCGCAGTCGGAGGAGGACCAGCGGCGCCTGGTGCAGGACGCGGGGCACGAGCTGCGGACCCCGCTCACCTCCCTGCGCACCAACATCTCCCTGCTGCGCCGCATCGACGAACTGCCGCCCGGCGCCCGCGAGGAACTGGTCGCCGACCTGGGCCAGGAGGCCCGCGAACTGACCGACCTGGTCAACGAGCTGGTCGACCTGGCCGCCGGACAGTCCGACACCGAGCCAGCCCAGCGTGTGGACCTCGCGGAGATCGCCGAGGACGTCGCGGTGCTCGCCCGGCGGCGCACCGGACGGCGGATCGAGGTCCGCGCCTGCGGCGACACCACCCTCACCGGGCGGCCGAGCATGCTCCAGCGCGCCCTTACCAACCTCGTCGAGAACGCCGCGAAGTTCGACCGCGACGGCACCGCGCCCATCGAGATCGGCGTCGCCGGACCCGCCCGCCCCGGCACGGTGCGCGTCGAGGTCCTCGACCGGGGCCCGGGCATCGCCGACGACGACCTGATCCGCGTCTTCGACCGCTTCTACCGCGCCGCCGACGCGCGGTCCCTGCCGGGGTCGGGGCTGGGCCTGTCGATCGTGCGGGAGGTGGCCCTCGCCCACGGGGGCGCCCCGTTCGCCTTCCACCGGGAGGGCGGCGGCACGGCGATCGGGTTCACGGCGGGCCGGCCGGGCGACGCGAGGCTCTCACGGCAGCTGCCGTGAGGTGCGGTCCGTCCGCTGGGATCGGGGGGACCCGGCCATGTCGTGGGGCGCGGGCGCCCCGGTACCCGGACTGCGAGGGGCCCGCCGTACGGGAACGATCCACTGGGAGATCGTCGGACCCTTCACCGGCGCCGCGATCCTCGGCGCCCGGGACGGCAGACGGCTGGCGGCCAGGACCTCCGGCACCACCCTCCAGAGGATCTTCGCCGGTGCCCTGCTGGCGGTGGCGGCCTTCATGCTCGTCGACGTGATCGTCTGAACAGGGCCGCCGACGACTCGGGACAGGGACCGGACGAGCGTCCCCAGCCGGCCGTGCGTCTCAGAGCCTCCTCGGGGCCGGCTCCCGTGGGATCACGGTCCACCACACTCCGACACACAAGGATGACGACCACCATGACCACACCGACGGCCCTCGCCATCGACGAGGCGCGCACCCGCCTGCACGAGCTGATCATCATCGACGTGCGCACCCCGGGCGAATACGCCGGCGGCCACCTCCCCGGCGCCCTCAACATTCCTCTCGACCAGATCCAGCGCGCGCTGCCCGACATCCGGCACGCCGCCGACCGCGGCGACATCCTGGTCGTCTGCGCCTCGGGCGCCCGCTCCGAGAACGCCGGCCGGATCCTCGCGGAGCACGGCGTCACCGCCGCCACCCTCTCGGGAGGCACCGGCGCATGGGCGGCCGACGGCCACGAGCTGCACCGCCCCCAGGGCGCCGCGCGCGCCACGTGGGGCATGGAGCGGCAGGTGAGGCTCACCGCGGGAGTCCTCGTGCTGCTCGGCCTGCTGCTCGGCCACGTCGTCCACCCCGCCTTCCAGCTCCTCTCCGCCGGCATCGCGGGCGGTCTGGTCTTCTCCGCCCTGACGAACACCTGCGGCATGGCCGCCGTGCTCGCCCAACTGCCCCACAACCGTCCCCGCGCCGCCGACCTCGACAAGACGCCGGCCGCACTGCGCAACCGCTGAGCCGTACGACAGGGGGAGGCATCCGGAGCCGGATCCCTCCCGGACAGCAGGGGCCTGAGCTGGGCGCGGGCGGTGCAGGGGTCCGCGGTGTATCAGGCGGGACCGGAGCCGATGGCGACGACCTCGCGTATCCCGCTCACGCCGTCGCCTCCGGCTTCACCGGGGCGATCTCGGCGATCAGACCCTCGACCAGGGTCCTGATCTCGTCACGGATGGGGCGGACGGCCTCGACGCCCTGGCCGGCCGGGTCCTCCAGCTCCCAATCCAGGTAGCGCTTGCCGGGGAAGACCGGGCAGGTGTCGCCGCAGCCCATGGTGATGCAGACATCCGACTCGCGGACCGCGTCGACGGTGAGGATCTTCGGCGTCTCCTCGGAGATGTCGATGCCGACCTCGGCCATGGCCTCGACGGCGGCCGGGTTGACCTGGTCGCCGGGGGCGGAGCCGGCGGAGCGGACCTCGACGCGGTCGCCGGCCAGATGGGTCAGCCAGGCGGCGGCCATCTGGGAGCGGCCGGCGTTGTGGACGCAGACGAACAGGACGGACGGCTTGTCGGCCATGGTGATCGTTCTCTCTCGTCGCACGGCGGAACCCAGCCGCCAATGACTTCGATCCCCGCTGGTATCAGCGAGCGATGATGTGACAGTATCAGCGCATGCTGACTTCAGTCGATCCTGATGTGATCCGGGCGCTGGGCGATCCGCTCCGCCTGAAGATCGTGACTCTCCTGGCGCGCGAGACGCTCTGCACGACGCACCTGGTCGAGGAGACCGGAGCCAGGCAGACCAACCTCTCCAACCACATGAAGGTGCTGCGCGAGGCCGGGATCGTGGAGACCGAGCCCTGCGGCCGCTTCACCTACTACAAGCTCAAGCCCGAGGTCCTGGCCGGCCTGTCCGAGCAGTTCGCCGAACTCGCCGCCTCCGCCCGCACCGCCGCCGAGAACAAGAGGGCCTGCCCGTGACCTCGACCGAGCCCACCACCGCGCGGACCGGGGTCGCGGACGACTCGATCGTCAAGAAGCTCTCCACGCTCGACCGCTACCTGGCGGTGTGGATCCTCATCGCCATGGCCGTCGGCCTCGGTCTCGGACGGGCCGTTCCCGGGCTGAACGAGGCGCTGGCGACGGTGGAGGCCGGCGGGATCTCCCTGCCGATCGCGCTCGGCCTGCTGATCATGATGTATCCGGTCCTGGCCAAGGTCCGCTACGACAGGCTGGACGCCGTGACCGGCGACCGGAAGCTGATGATCTCCTCCCTGGTCGTCAACTGGGTCGTCGGGCCCGCGGTGATGTTCGCCCTGGCGTGGATCCTCCTGCCGGACCTGCCCGAGTACCGCACCGGCCTGATCATCGTCGGCCTGGCCCGCTGCATCGCCATGGTGATCATCTGGAACGACCTCGCCTGCGGCGACCGCGAGGCCGCGGCCGTGCTCGTCGCGCTGAACTCGGTCTTCCAGGTCCTGGCGTTCGGTCTGCTGGGCTGGTTCTACCTCGACCTGCTGCCCGGCTGGCTCGGCCTCGGCGACGGAGAGCACCTGGACATCTCGATGGGGGAGATCGCCCTGAACGTGGTCATCTTCCTCGGCGTCCCGCTGCTGGCCGGCTTCCTGACCCGCCGGCTCGGCGAGCGGAAGATGGGGCGCGAGGGCTACGAACAGCGCTTCCTGCCGAAGATCGGGCCGTGGGCGCTGTACGGGCTGCTGTTCACGATCGTCATCCTCTTCGCCCTGCAGGGCGGGACCATCACCTCGCAGCCGCTGGACGTCGTCCGGATCGCGCTGCCCCTGCTGGTCTACTTCGCGGTCATGTTCTTCGGCACCTTCCTGCTGGGCAAGGGGCTCGGCCTGGCCTACGACCGCACCGCGACGCTGGCGTTCACCGCGGCGGGCAACAACTTCGAGCTGGCCATCGCGGTCGCCATCGCCACCTTCGGTGTCACCTCCGGCCAGGCCCTGTCCGGCGTCGTCGGCCCGCTCATCGAAGTCCCGGTGCTGATCGGCCTGGTCCACGTCGCGCTCGTCTGGCGCAGGAAGTTCACCGCCGGCGCGGCGACGACGGCGTCCTGACGCGGCACACGGATATGGGGGTGGCCGGCGGCCAGGCAGAGCTCGCCGCCGGCCACCACCTGGCGGGAGGACTGCACCTCGAACGACGTGCACGTCGGGAGGACCGCCTGACGGCCCCTACCGGCACGGAAAAGGGCGAAGCCCGTAGACCCCGCCCGGCCTCCACGAAACCCGGCTCAGGGCCACACCAGGCAATACGGCTGATGCCCCGCCTCGTGGAGCCGGTGTGAGAAGTCCTGCCACTCGTGGAGCAGCTGGTACACGTTGAACGCGTCCCGGGGGCCGCCGCGGTCCGGGACCGTGGACCAGATGAAGGCCGCCGCGCCCACCGCCTCCTCGCCTATGCCGCGCAGCGGGTCGACGACCGTCATCGGCAGCTTGACCACGGCGTAGTCGGGGTGGAGGACGACCAGCTCCAGGGGCGGCACCTTGTGCAGGGGCACACCTTCGATGCCCGTCAGCACCATGGCCGCCATGGTCTCCGGCTTGATCTTGGTGAACATGCCGTTCATGCCGAGTTCGTCGCCGCCGAGTTCCTCGGGGCGCATCGAGATCGGGACGCGGGCCGCGGTCGCGCCGTCCGGAGCGCCGAAGTACTTGTACGTCACCCCCCCCACCCGACCACCATTCCTGCTCCCCGCCCTCAGACGGTCGACCCGGCTGTCGATCCGCCGGTCGAACGGCTCGTGCTCACTCGGTACACCCGTCGCATCTGGCATACCTGGTACAACGTGTCCCTGGCGTACTTCGTTCGAATCCTCCGCGTCGCGTCGGTGCCTTCCCCGCCGGGCACGTCGAGGACCCAGGTCATCGGTCCCCTCGCCCAGTCCGCCACCGCGATGCATATCTCCACCCGACTGCTGTTCTAGGACGCGTGGCGCCCGCCGCGCAACCCGATCATCGTGTCAGTGACCTCCCCCACGGCCGCCCGCCGAAACGTGCGGCGAAACACCTGTCCGCGAGATGTTCCCGGTCCCCGATCACCACCGCCCGTATGAGCTGTGTGTATCACGCCCAGTCTCGCAGATCACCCATCGGCGACGAGGGGGTACGGAGGGACACAGGGATCGGGGGCGGCCCGGCGCCGGTGGCGGCTCGTGGCCGCCGGTGGGCCCTGGCCTACCCTGAGGAGGTCACAGGCAACCGGAGTCCCGGACCCTCTCAGAAGGTCGGAAAAGGTCGGAGTAGTCGCAGGTCATGAGCGAAGCGCCCTCTTCAGGAACGCCCTATCCATACGATGCGCCCGCCTCGCAGGCGCTGTTCGACCGTGCGGCCGCCGTGACGCCCGGCGGTGTGAACTCCCCGGTGCGCGCCTTCCGCGCGGTGGGCGGTACGCCCCGGTTCATGGTGTCCGGCAGCGGCCCGTACCTGACCGACGCCGACGGACGCGAGTACGTCGACCTGGTCTGCTCCTGGGGACCGATGATCCTCGGGCACTCCCACCCCGAGGTGATCGCCGCCGTGCAGGAGGCCGTCGTCCGCGGCACCTCCTTCGGCACGCCCGGTGAGGGCGAGGTCGCGCTCGCCGAGGAGATGGTCGCCCGGATCGAGCCCTTGGAGCAGGTGCGGCTCGTCTCCAGCGGCACCGAGGCCACCATGTCGGCGATCCGTCTCGCCCGCGGGTTCACCCGGCGCTCCAAGGTGATCAAGTTCGCCGGCTGCTACCACGGGCACGTCGACTCGCTGCTCGCCGCCGCCGGATCGGGCGTCGCCACGTTCGCCCTGCCGGACACGCCCGGTGTCACCGGCGCCCAGGCCGGCGACACCATCGTCCTGCCGTACAACGACCTGGAGTCGGTGCACGAGGCGTTCCACCGCTACCCCGGCGAGATCGCCTGCGTCATCACCGAGGCCTCGCCCGGCAACATGGGCGTGGTCCCGCCGCGGCCCGGCTTCAACCAGGGCCTGAAGGACGCCTGCGGCAAGAACGGCGCCCTGTACATCTCCGACGAGGTCATGACCGGCTTCCGCACCAGCCGCGCCGGCTGGTACGGCGTGGACGGGGTCAAGCCCGACCTGATGACCTTCGGCAAGGTCATGGGCGGCGGTTTCCCCGCCGCCGCGTTCGGCGGCCGGGCCGACGTGATGGCGCACCTCGCCCCCGCCGGGCCCGTCTACCAGGCCGGCACGCTGTCCGGGAACCCGGTCGCCACGGCCGCCGGTCTCGCCCAGCTGCGGCTCCTCGACGAGGCCGCCTACGACACGATCGACGGGGTGTCGAAGACCATCCAGGCGCTGACCACGGAGGCCCTCGCCAAGGAGGGCGTGGCGCACCGGCTGCAGAACGCCTCCAACATGTTCTCCGTCTTCTTCACGGACCGCGAGGTGCGCACCTACGAGGACGCCAAGCGCCAGGAGTCGTTCCGCTTCACCGCGTTCTTCCACTCGATGCTGGCGCAGGGCGTCTATCTGCCGCCCTCGTCGTTCGAGTCCTGGTTCGTGTCCACGGCCCACGACGAGCGGGCGATCCAGCGGATCGCCGACGCCCTCCCGGCGGCGGCCCGAGCGGCGGCGGAGGCCACGGCGGAATGAGCGACACCTCCCGCGACCACACGCCCACCCCCGAGCACTCCGGGACACCGATGACCGACAGCAGCGACATCACCGTCGTCCACCTCATGCGCCACGGCGAGGTGGCCAACCCGGACGGCGTCCTCTACGGCCGCCTGGCGGGCTACCACCTGTCCGAGCTCGGCCGGCAGATGGCCGACCGGGTCGCCGAGCACCTGGCCGACCGGGACGTCACCCACGTCTGCGCCTCCCCGCTGGAGCGCGCGCAGGAGACCGCCACCCCGATCGCCAAGGCGCACGGGCTCGACCTCGCGACCGACGCCCGGCTCATCGAGGCCGAGAACGTCTTCCAGGGCAAGACGTTCGGCGTCGGCGACGGGGCGCTGAAGCGGCCGGAGAACTGGAAGCACCTGGTCAACCCGTTCAGGCCGTCCTGGGGCGAGCCGTACGTCGAGCAGGTCGTGCGGATGATGGGCGCGCTCGACGCCGCCAAGGACGCCGCGCGCGGGCACGAGGCCGTGCTGGTGAGCCACCAACTGCCGATCTGGATCCTGCGCAGCCATGTCGAGAAGCGGCGGCTGTGGCACGACCCGCGCAAGCGGCAGTGCACGCTCGCGTCGCTGACGTCCTTCACCTACCAGGGCGACCGGATCGTCTCCGTCGGCTACTCCGAGCCGGCGATCGACCTCGTCCCCGAGCATCTGCGGGCCGGGGCCAAGCCGGCGCGGGGGCAGAGCAAGGGCTTCGGCGCCTGACCCACGGCCCAGGTCAGGGCCCGGGACACACTCAGGACACACGGGTGACATTGCTCGCTGATCCTCCGCGGTACGGCGGGAACCGCCCCGTTCCTCGTGCCCTCTGACTGGGTGACCACCTCAGCAGCACGACGGACGGGGCAGCCATGCGCGACATCAGCCGACGGGGAGTCATCGGACTCGGTGCGGGAGCGGCCGCAGCCCTCTCTCTCGCGGGATGCGGCGCGGCCACGTCGTCCGACGGGTCGAAGGACAGCGCGGGCTCCGGCGGTTCCGGCGCCCCCCGGGACAACCGGCACGGCTCGCAGGCCGACCGCGCCCGCCCGATAGGCGACGGCTCCACCTCCTACACCGGCAAGCAGCCCCACCAGCCGGACGCGCCGCGGCCGCTGGAGCCGGGTCAGGAACCGCCCCAGTTCGTCGTCTTCTCCTGGGACGGGGCCGGCGAGGTCGGCAACGGCCTCTTCCCGCGCTTCCTGGACCTCGCCCAGGAGCACGGCGCGCACATGACCTTCTTCCTCTCGGGGCTCTACGTGCTCCCCGAGTCGAAGAAGCGGCTGTACGAACCGCCGAACAACCCGCGCGGCGCCTCCGACATCGGCTACCTCACCGACGACCACATCAAGCAGACGCTGAAGAACGTCCGGCGCGCCTGGCTCGACGGGCACGAGATAGGCACCCACTTCAACGGGCACTTCTGCGGCGGCAGCGGCACGGTCGGCAACTGGACCCCGCAGCAGTGGCGCAGCGAGATCGACCAGGCCAAGTCCTTCGTCAAGGAGTGGCGCACCAACTCCGGCTGGACCGATCTGCCCTCCCTGCCCTTCGACTACGACAAGGAGCTCGTCGGCGGCCGTACGCCCTGTCTGCTCGGCCAGGACAACCTGCTGCCCACCGCCCGTGAGCTGGGCTGGCGCTATGACGCCTCCTCGCCCGGCGGCCGGCAGGTGTGGCCGGTGAAGAGGAAGGGGCTCTGGGACCTGCCGTTGCAGCAGATACCTTTCCCCGGTCGTTCGTTCGAGGTCCTGTCGATGGACTACAACATGCTCGCCAACCAGTCGGTCAACTCGACGAACGCTCCCAGCTACAACCACCCGGCCTGGCGCAAGCAGTCGGCGCAGGCGTACATCCAGGGATTCAAGCGGGCATACGAGACAAACCGCGCACCCTTCTTCATAGGCAACCACTTCGAGCAGTGGAACGGCGGCATCTACATGGACGCCGTCGAGGAGGCGCTGAAGCACATGGCGCGGGAGAAGGAGAAGGGCGGCGACATCCGGCTCGTCTCCTTCCGGCAGTTCGTGGACTGGCTGGACGTTCAGAAGCCGGACATTCTCGACAAGTTGCGCACGCTGGAGGTCGGGCAGAAGCCCGCCGAAGGCTGGAGCGCCTTCACCAAGGGCGGTGCCACGGGCGGTTCCGGGACCCCGTCCGGCGCCTCGTCCACGGGGTCCGCGAACGCTGCCTGATATGCGGTTTTGCGCCCGAGAGGGGGGTGCCCAAGATCCCCCGTACGGGCATGCGAAACTTTTCACATGAGTGCCGTCCGCCGCGCCCGCAGCCGTACCGCTTCGCTCGCCCTCACCAGCGTCGCCGCTGCCGCGCTGACCCTGTCCGCGTGCAGCTCGGGCGGCACCTCGGGCGGGGGCGGGGACACCCACTTCGTCGCCGGCGGCAACGGCGTCGACACCGTGAAGCGGGGCGAGCGCGCCGCGGCCCCGACGCTGTCCGGCGCCACCGTCGACGGCGAGCAGCTCAGCACCGCCGACTTCAAGGGCAAGGTCCTCGTGGTCAACGTCTGGGGGTCGTGGTGCCCGCCCTGCCGGGCCGAGGCGAAGAACTTCCAGACCGTCCACTCCGACCTCAAGGACCAGGGGGTCCAGTTCGTCGGCATCAACACCCGGGACACCAGCACCACCCCGGCGAAGGCCTTCGAGAAGGAGTTCGGGGTCACCTACCCGAGCCTGTACGACCCCACCGGCAAGCAGATGCTCCGCTTCGGGAAGGGCACGCTCAACCCGCAGGCGATCCCCTCCACCCTCGTCATCGACCGGGACGGCAGGATCGCCGCCCGGGCGCTGATGCCCCTCGGTGAGGACACCCTGCGGGACATGATCAAGCCCGTCCTCGCGGAGAAGTGACGTGAGCGCACTCACCACACTCGCCGCCGACCCGAACCAGACGGTGATGAGCGGCGCCCTGCTGATCGCGCTGCCCGTCGCCCTGCTCGGCGGCCTCGTCTCCTTCTTCTCACCCTGCGTCCTGCCGCTGGTCCCCGGCTATCTCTCCTACGTGACCGGGGTCACCGGCACCGACCTCGCCGAGGCCCGGCGCGGCCGGATGGTCGCCGGTGCCTCCCTGTTCGTGCTCGGCTTCACCGCGGTCTTCGTCTCCAGCGGAGCGCTCTTCGGGTACTTCGGCGACAACCTCCAGGCGCACAAGGACGTCCTGTCGAAGGTGCTGGGCGTCCTCATGATCGGCATGGGTGTCTTCTTCATGGGCCTCATGCCCTGGATGACCCAGCGTGAGTTCCGCTTCCACCGGCGGCCCGTGACCGGGCTGATCGGCGCGCCCTTCCTCGGCGCGCTGTTCGGTATCGGCTGGACGCCCTGCATCGGCCCCACCCTCACGTCCGTGATCGCGCTGTCGTACAACGAGGCGAGCGCGGGCCGCGGCGCCCTGCTCACCGTCGCCTACTGCCTCGGCCTCGGCGCCCCCTTCGTCCTCGCTGCCGTAGCCTTCCGCAAGGCGCTCGGCGCGTTCGCCTGGGTCAAGCGGCACTACGTCTGGGTCATGCGGATCGGCGGCACGATGATGATCGTGACCGGTGTGCTGCTGCTGACCGGCGCCTGGGACCGCATCGTGCAGGAGATGCAGGTCTGGTCCAACGGCTTCACTGTGGGGATCTGATCGATGAGCGACACGACCGACAAGGCCTCCCCGGCCGTCCCCGAGGGCCAGGACCAGGACCTGGGCGCCGCCGGTTCCCACCTCTCCACCGCACCCGTCGAGGACGCCCCGAACCTGCCGTCGCTCGGCGTCGTCGGCTGGGTCCGCTGGTTCTGGCGGCAGCTCACCTCGATGCGGGTGGCGCTCCTGCTGCTCCTGCTGCTGTCGCTCGGCGCGATCCCCGGCTCGCTCATCCCGCAGACCGGCATCGACGAGACGAAGGTCGCGGCCTTCCGCCAGGCGCACGAGATGCTCGCGCCCGTCTACGACAAGCTCGGCCTCTTCCACGTCTACAGCTCGGTGTGGTTCTCGGCGATCTACATCCTGCTGTTCGTCTCCCTCATCGGCTGCATCGTGCCGCGCACCTGGCAGTTCGTCGGGCAGCTGCGCGGCCGGCCGCCGGGCGCGCCCAAGCGGCTCACCCGGCTGCCCGCCTACACCACCTGGCGCACCGAGGCCGAGCCCGAGCAGGTCCGCGAGGCCGCGCTCGCCCTGCTGAAGAAGCGCCGCTTCCGCGCGCACCTCGCCGGTGACGCCGTCGCCGCCGAGAAGGGCTATCTGCGCGAGGTCGGCAACCTCGCCTTCCACATCGCGCTCATCGTGATGCTGGTCGCGTTCGCCTGGGGCCAGCTGTTCAAGTCCGAGGGCAACAAGCTGATCGTCGAAGGCGACGGCTTCTCCAACACCCTCACCCAGTACGACGACTTCAAGTCCGGAAACCTCTTCAGCCAGGACGACCTGGACCCGTTCAGCTTCACCCTGAAGGAGTTCAAGGGCACCTACGAGGCGACCGGCCCCAACCGCGGCACACCCCGCACCTACGAGGCCGACCTCACCTACAGCGAGGGCGCCGACGGCCGGGAGAAGAAGACCACCGTCAAGGTGAACGAGCCGCTGGAGATCGGCGGCTCCAAGGTCTACCTCGTCAGCCACGGCTACGCCCCCGTCATCACCGTCCGCGACGGCAAGGGCAACGAGGTCTTCCACGACGCCGTGCCCCTCCTTCCGCTCGACGGGAACGTCACCTCCACCGGCGCGATCAAGGTCATGGACGGCTACCGGGACGCCAAGGGCGAGCGCGAGCAGCTCGGCTTCCAGGCCTTCCTCCTGCCCACCTATGTCCCGGGCAACGAGCTCGCCTCGCAGTTCCCCGCGCTGCTCAGCCCGATCATGAACGTCGAGGCCTATCACGGTGATCTCGGTGTCGACTCGGGCCTCCCGCAGAGCGTGTACCAGCTGGACAAGAAGCACCTGAAGGGGTTCAAGGACGGCAAGGGCGCGCAGCTCAGGAAGAACCTGCGGCCCGGCGAGACCCTGACCCTCCCGGGCGGCGCCGGCTCGATCACCTTCGAGAAGGAGATCAAGGAGTGGGCCGGCTTCCAGGTCGCCCGCCAGCCCGGCAGCGGCTGGGCGCTCGCCGGCGCCCTCGCGGCGATCTTCGGTCTCGCCGCCTCCCTCTTCATCCAGCGCCGCCGGGTCTGGGTGCGGGCCGCCACCGGTGACGACGGCCTCACCGTCGTCGAGATGGCCGGCCTGGGCCGCAGCGAGTCCGCGAAGGTGCCCGAGGAACTTGGCGACCTCGCCGGGATCCTCTACGACCTGGCCCCCGGGGCAGCCGCCCCCGAGGACACCGACGACTCCTCCGATACCCCCGACCCCCAAGCCGTACCTGCCGAAGGGGCTGAGAAGTGACTCTCGCCGCCGCAACCGATCTGGCCGCCGCCACCAACGAGAACCTGGCCAGTGTCAGCAACACGCTGATCTACTCGTCGATGGCCGTCTACACCCTGGCCTTCTTCGCGTACATCGCCGAGTGGCTCCTCGGCAGCCGCAGCAAGGTCGGCCGCACCGCCGCCGCGCTCACCCCCGCCACGTCCGCCCAGGCCGCGGCACCCGCCGTCACCGTGACCAAGGGCGGCTCCACGGCCGTGCTGGAGCGGCCGAAGGTCGTCGTGCGGGCCGCCGCCGGGCAGCGGGACGTGCCGGACGGGCCCGGCGCGCACGGCGGGGACGAGCAGGGCGACCTCTACGGGCGTATCGCCATCTCCCTCACCGTCCTCGCCTTCCTCGTCGAGTTCGGCGGGGTGCTCACGCGGGCCCTTTCGGTGCAGCGGGCGCCGTGGGGCAACATGTACGAGTTCAACATCACCTTCTCCACGGTCGCCGTCGGCGTGTACCTGGGGCTGCTCGCGCTGAAGAAGAACGTGCGCTGGCTCGGGCTGTTCCTGATCACCACGGTCCTCCTCGACCTCGGTCTCGCCGTCACTGTCTTGTACACCGCCAGTGACCAGTTGGTTCCCGCCCTTCACTCGTACTGGCTGTACATCCACGTCTCCACGGCGATCTTCTGCGGCGCGGTGTTCTACGTCGGCGCGGTCTCCACGCTGCTGTACCTCTTCAAGGACGGCTACGAGACCAAGCTCGCGAACGGCGGCACGCCCGGCCGCTTCGCGAACTCCGTCCTGGACCGGCTGCCGTCCTCGGCGTCCCTGGACAAGTTCTCCTACCGCGTCAACGCGGCCGTCTTCCCGCTGTGGACGTTCACGATCATCGCGGGCGCCATCTGGGCGGGCGACGCGTGGGGCCGCTACTGGGGCTGGGACCCCAAGGAGACCTGGTCCTTCATCACCTGGGTCGCCTACGCCTGCTACCTGCACGCCCGCGCGACGGCCGGCTGGAAGGGCCGCAAGGCCGCCTACCTGGCCCTGGTCGCCTTCGGCTGCTGGCTGTTCAACTATTACGGCGTCAACATCTTCGTCTCAGGCAAGCACTCCTACGCCGGCGTCTGAGCCGCGGCGGGCCGGCGCCGCCCACGGGTGCGCGCCGCGTCCCGCGGGGTCAGGCTGGTGTCATGACCGGTTCGATAGAACAGGGCACCAGCCAGGCCCACGGGAACACGCACATCCTGCACTTCCTGGTGCGGCTGCCCCGTCCGATGGACGCCGTCTGGCCCTACCTGGCGACCGGCGACGGCCTCGCGTCCTGGTGCACCCCGGCCGACGTGCTCGAACCCCGGCTCGGCGGCACGGTCGACCTGGGTGAGCTGGGCAGCGGGCGGATCACCGCCTGGGACGTGGACCGGGTCGCCGAGTACACGGGGGACCGGGGCCGGGTCAGGTTCCACCTGGAACGGGACGGCGAGGACGGGGCGGCGCTGCGCTTCACCCACGAGTTCCAGGGCGAGGCCGAGACGGAGCAGCGCTGGCGGTCCCGCTTCGAGCGGCTGATCGAGCGCCTGGCGCGCGGCTAGCCGCGCGTCACCCGTCCCCCTCCCCGATGTCCTCGTTCCACAGGTCGGGACGACAGGCGACGAAGGCGCGCATCAGCCCGACGCACTCCGGATCGTCGAGGAGCACGATCTCCACACCGTGCCCGGCCAGCCAGTCGTGCCCGCCCCGGAAGGTGACCGCCTCGCCGATCACCACCCGTGAGATGCCGAACTGCCGGACCAGCCCCGAGCAGTACCAGCACGGCGACAGCGTCGTCACCATGGTCGTGCCCCGGTACGACCGCTTCCGGCCCGCCGCCCGGAACGCGGCCGTCTCCGCGTGCAGCGACGGGTCACCGTCCTGCACCCGCCGGTTGCGGCCCCGCCCGAGCAGCGCCCCGTCCGCCCCGTACAGCGCCGCGCCGACGGGGATGCCGCCCTCGTCGAGCCCCGCCCGCGCCTCCGCGAGCGCGGTCCCGAGCCACCGCCGCGCCTGTGCCTGATCCATCCCCTCACTGTCCTGCGCACCGACGCCCCCGGCAACGGTGCGAAAACCCCGCGCTCCGCGCCCGGCCCGCCGCTACGCTCGCCCGCACGCCCGTTCCCGCCGAGAGGAGCAGCCCGTGCGTCCCCTGCTCTACCTCGACGTCGACGGCCCGCTGAACCCGTACGCGGCCCGGCCCGAGCGCCGTCCCGAGGGCTATACGACCCATCGCCTGAGGCCCGAGGGGTGGCCGGCGCGGTACGGCGACACCCCCACGCGCCGGATCAAGCCCCTGCGGGTGTGGCTCGATCCCGGCCACGGTGGCCGGCTGCGGGAGCTGGCCGGGCTGTACGAGCTGG
Organism: Streptomyces sp. NPDC056628; assembly: GCF_042792555.1. Classification (NCBI taxonomy): domain Bacteria; kingdom Bacillati; phylum Actinomycetota; class Actinomycetes; order Kitasatosporales; family Streptomycetaceae; genus Streptomyces; species Streptomyces sp. NPDC056628. The sequence goes on along the minus strand of NZ_JBHTWG010000013.1, from coordinate 147,399 downwards.
TGTGGGCGACCACCTGGGGAGCGGAGGCGAACACCTTCATCGCGCCGGTCCTCGGCCTGCCCGAACTCCCGGTGGTGGAGTGGTCCGGCGCGGACGGCGGGCGGGCGGACGGCACGTTCTGGAAGACCGGTCCGCTGGTCGCGCACGCGCGGGGCCGCCCCTTCGCCTGGGTCGACGACGAACTCCGCGCGGCCGACCAGGACTTCGTCGCCGCGCGGCACGACGCCCCGGCGCTGCCGCACCGCGTCGACGCCCGACTCGGCCTGCGGGAGCCGGACTTCGCGGCGCCGGCCGCTTTCGCCGGGGACGTGGGGCGGTAATTCGGTGGCGGGGACCCGGTCGGCGGTGTTGGGTGACGGGGCCCGGCCGGTCACAGGGACGCCGGGGGTGAGGAGTGCCGGTGGGACGGTTGGGGCGGGCCTGGCGGGTGGCCGAACTGCGGCAGCGGGGCGGGGTGCTGGCGGCCTTCGTGGCCGCCTGCTGCGAGGACGGTGAGCGGGCGCGTGCGGCGCGGGACCTGGGGGCGCGTCTGGCCGCGTACGGCCCGGCCGACCGGTGGGAGGCCGAGAAGGCCGTGGCGACGCTGGAGCGGTGGGCCGACGCCCTCGAGGACCACCCGTACCACCCGGGCGTCCCCCGCCCCGACGAGAGCGACCGGCAGACGCGCGACCACTTCAAGGACGTCCAGCGCGACCGCCTGACGGTCGCGGCCCGCGACTGGCGGGCGGGGGCGCGGCTCTCCCTCGACGTGTACCTCGGTCAGCTGCGCCGGCTGCGCGGCCTCGACCCGTGCGTCCGGGAGGACGCGTACTACCTCTACGGCCGCGGCACGATGGCCCTGGACCTCGGCGACCGCGCGACCGCGGCGCGCGAGACGGCCCGTCTGCGGGAGCTGCGGGACGCCCACGCCTGCTGACCCGGTGCTCTACGGCTCGGTGCCCGGTCCGCGCACCGCCAGCCAGATCCGGTCCGGCAGGACGCGTGCCGCCTCGTCGAGGTCGACGTCGCCCAGGTCGGACAGCCAGCGGCGCGCGGTGGCGACGACCGGGCCGAGGACCAGGCTCTCGAACAGCGGCGCCGGAAGGTCGGCGAACTCGCCGGACGCGACGCGCGGCGCCACCCACAGGGCGAGCGGCGACAGCCTGGCCTCCTGCGCGTCCCTCAGTTCCCTGGCGCGGGTCATGCCGTGCCGGTTGGTGTCGGAGGCGTGCAGGAAGAGGGCCGCGTCCCGGTGCTCCCGGATGAAGTCGAAGTACGCCTCCACGAGGGCGCGGATGCCGTTCCGGGCGTCGTCGTCCGCGGTGAGGGCGGTGACCATCCGGCTCAGCAGCACCCCCAGCCAGCGCTCGGCGAGCGCGGTGAACAGGCCGTCGAGGCTGCCGAAGTGGTGGTAGAGGCTGCCGAGGCTGACCCCGCTGCGCTCCAGGACGGCCTTGACCGTGAACCCCTGGAGGCCCTCGGCGGCATACACGTCGAGCGCTGCGTCCAGAAGCCGCTCGGCAGTGATCTCACCGCGCTGTTGCTTGGGGCTCATGGACGGCTGTCCCTCGGGATCGTTCGTGACGGGTGGCCGGATCCGCATCCTAGTCCAGAATTGAATTCTAGATAAGTCTTCTAGAAAAGGGTTCCAATCGTGGTAGTCATGGGCTCACACTGTGTGCCTGGCCACCGAGGCGCCCGGGGGGACGCCTCGGTGGCCCCGTCGTCCCGCCGTCGAGCGGGAACAGTAAAGGGAGCCGAGAGATGACCGAAGTGGAACTGGTGGCCGCGGCACTGGCCGCGGGGGCGTCGGCGGGCCTCACGGACACCGCGCGCGGCGCCGTGGCCGACCTGTACACCTCGCTCCGGGAGGCCGTGCGGCGGTGCCTGGACCGGGGCGCGGTGCCCGGCACCCGCGTGCTGGACGCTCCCGACGAGGACGCCGGGGCCTGGCAGGCCCGCCTGGTCGCCGTGCTGACGGACTCCGGGGTGGAACGGGACCCCGCCGTCCTCGCCGTGGCCCGCGCGCTGCTCGACGAGACGGGGCGGCCGGGCCGGATCACCGTGGACGCCTCGGGCGCGCGCGGCGTGCAGATCGGCGACGGCAACGAGCAGCACAACACGTTCCACTGACCGGACCGCCCGCCATGTCCGACGACGAGCGCCGCACCGACGTCCGTGCCCCCGGCACCCGGGGCATGCAGGTCGGCGACCACAACACCCAGCACAACACGTTCGTGCTCACCGCCGGCGCCCTGGCGGTGGCCGCCGTCATCGGCACGGCGGTGCTCACGTTCACGTTCCAGGGGTGGGACGGCGACGACGGCAAGCCCTCGCCGGGCCCCACCGCCAGCCTCTCCGCGCGGCGCCCCACCCGTCCGGAGGAGCCCTCGCCGACCCCCACCGAGACCCCCACCACGGAGCCGCCGTCCACGCCGGCCGTGACCGGGGACCCCGGCGAGAGTCCGTCCGGCAGCCCCTCCTTCGACCCCGCGACGCTGGACGACGAGGACACCGACCGCACCCCGGTCACCGTGGCTGCGCTGCTGCCGGACTCCTTCACCGACGCCAAAGGGGTCCGTTACACGAGGAACAGCGGGTCGGTCCTGACCTGCGGCAGCCTGAGCGCGGACAGCGAGGCGACGGTCGCCCTGGCCGCCGCCGGCTGCGTCGACAGCCCGGTCGTCAGCGGCACATACGTCGACACCGCCCAGAACGTCCTGGTGGTGGTGGAGGTGATGGCGCTGCCCGACCGGGCCGCGGCCGTCGCCGCCCACGCCCGGCTCAAGGGCGACAACACCGGCGGCTGGCGCTACCGCTGCCCGGTCACCGGCACCGGATCCACCGTGTGCCGGTCGAGCGACGCCGTCTCCCGCGCCACCCAGTACGGCTACACCGGGTCGAAGCACCGGTACCTGATCTCGGCGGTGGCCCTCTACGTCGATCTGCGTCAGGACGACAGCGTCAAGTCCTGGCTGGTGACGGCGTCCTCGCGGGGCCTCACCACGGCCGGCCCGCAGAACCACCCGGCGAACAACCCCTGACCGCGGTCCCGGTCAGGGCTCGTCGCGCCTGCTGCCGCCCTCGTCCTCGTCGGGCGTCTTCCCGTCCTCGCCCAGGGACTTGAGGAACTCCGGGTTGTCGTCCGGCGCCACCCACTGCCGGCGCCGGCGGTCCCGCACACCCGACCAGCCGTCGGCGGCCGGGCTGCGCTTCTTGCCCGCGATGAGCCAGGAGATCGAGCCGACCAGCGGGAAGACGAGCACGAGGATCGCCCACAGCGGCTTGGGCATGTGGCGGATGTCCTTTTCCTCCGTGCTGATGCAGTCGATGAACGCGTACACGCTCAGCGCCAGTGGCACGAGGAACATCAGCACCCGGAGCATGGGCCCTCTCCAGTGGAACGGTCGTCGGGCCGGGGGCACGGCCCCCGGGTTCAGGGCCAGGGTAGCCGCTCGGGGATACTTGACCCCATGGCTTACGACGATCTTCGATCCCTGCTCAGGGCCCTGGAGCGGGAAGGCGACCTCAAGCGCGTGAAGGCGGAGGTCGATCCACACCTGGAGGTCGGGGAGATCGTCGACCGGGTGCAGAAGTCCGGCGGCCCCGCGCTCCTCTTCGAGAACGTGAAGGGCTCGTCGATGCCCCTCGCGATGAACGTCTTCGGCACGGACCGCCGGCTGCTGAAGGCCCTGGGGCTGAAGTCGTACGCGGACATCTCCGACAAGATCGGCGGGCTGCTCAGACCCGAACTGCCGCACGGGTTCGTCGGGGTGCGCGAGGCGTTCGGCAAACTGGGCGCGATGGCGCACGTCCCGCCGAAGAAGGTCAAGGACGCCCCCGTCCAGGAGGTCGTGCTCACCGGCGACGACGTCGACCTCGACCGGCTGCCCGCCCTGTTCACCTGGCCCAAGGACGGGGGCTCCTTCTTCAACCTGGGGCTGACGCACACCAAGGATCCCGAGACGGGCATCCGCAATCTCGGGCTGTACCGCCTCCAGCGGCACGACCGGCGCACCATCGGCATGCACTGGCAGATCCACAAGGACAGCCGCAACCACTACCAGGTGGCGGCCCGCAGGGGGGAGCGCCTGCCCGTGGCGATCGCCTTCGGCTGCCCGCCCGCCGTGACCTACGCCTCCACCGCCCCGCTGCCCGGCGACATCGACGAGTACCTGTTCGCCGGGTTCGTCGCGGGCAAGCGGATCGAGATGGTCGACTGCAAGACCGTGCCGCTGCAGGTGCCCGCGCAGGCCGAGGTCGTCCTGGAGGGCTGGCTGGAGCCCGGCGAGATGCTGCCGGAGGGGCCGTTCGGCGACCACACCGGCTTCTACACCCCGCAGGAGCCGTTCCCGGCGCTCACCATCGACTGTGTGACGATGCGCAAGCGGCCGCTGCTCCAGTCCATCGTGGTGGGCCGCCCGCCCACCGAGGACGGGCCGCTGGGCCGTGCGACGGAACGCTTCTTCCTGCCCCTGTTGAAGATCATCGTGCCGGACATCGTGGACTACCACCTGCCCGAGGCCGGCGGCTTCCACAACTGCGCGATCGTCTCGATCGACAAGAAGTACCCCAAGCACGCCCAGAAGGTCATGCACGCCGTCTGGGGCGCCCACATGATGTCCCTGACCAAGCTGATCGTGGTCGTCGACTCCGACTGCGACGTCCACGACCTGCACGAGGTCGCCTGGCGGGCCCTGGGCAACACCGACTACGCCCGGGACCTCACGGTCGTCGAGGGCCCCGTCGACCATCTCGACCACGCCTCCTACCAGCAGTTCTGGGGCGGCAAGGCGGGCATCGACGCCACGCGGAAGTGGCCCGAGGAGGGCTACACCCGCGACGGCGGCTGGCCGGACATGGTGGAGTCCGACCCGCAGACGGCGGCGAAGGTCGACCGCCGATGGAAGGAGTACGGCCTGTGAGCAGCGCCTCCGCCGCGATCCCGCAGCCCGGACGCACCAAGGCGTTCCTGCGCCTGGTCATGATCGAGCACTCGGTGTTCGCGCTGCCCTTCGCCTACATCGCCGCGCTGACCGCGATGTTCGAGTGGGACGGGAACATCCACTGGGGCCGGCTGCTCCTGGTGACCATCTGCATGGTCGGGCTGCGCACCTTCGCGATGGCCGTGAACCGGATCATCGACCGCGAGATCGACGCCCGCAATCCGCGCACCGCCCACCGCGAGCTGGTCACGGGCGCGATGTCGGTGCGGCACGCCTGGACCGGCGCCCTGATCGCCCTCGTCGTGTTCCTGGGCTCGGCGGCGCTGCTGAACCCGCTGTGCCTGGCGCTCGCCCCCATCGCGGTCGTGCCGATGGCGGTCTACCCCTACGGCAAGCGGTTCACGAACTTCCCGCAGGCCATCCTGGGTCTCGCCCAGGCGATGGGTCCGGTCGGCGGCTGGCTGGCCATCACCGGCTCCTGGTCCTGGGACGCGGTCATCCTCGGTCTCGCGGTCGGCGTCTGGATCGGCGGTTTCGACCTCATCTACGCCTGCCAGGACGTGGAGACCGACCGCGAGATCGGCGTCCGGTCGGTGCCGGCCCGCTTCGGCATCCCGGCGGCGATCTGGGGCGCCCGCGCCTGCCACACCGTCACCACCGCCCTGTTCGTCTGGTACGGCGTCGCGACCGGCGCCGGCGCCTTCTTCTGGCTGGGGGTGCTGATCGTGGCCGGGGCCTTCGTCTACGAGCACACCATCGTGCGCCCGCACGACCTGTCCCGGCTGAACCGGGCGTTCTTCAGCGTCAACGGGTTCATCGGGATCGCCCTGTTCGTGTGCGCGCTGCTGGACCTGCTGCTGCGCGGGCTGACCGTCTGATCCGGCGGTCAGACCGGCAGTTCCCCGCGGGGGCCGGTGTCCCGGCGGCGCAGCACGAACGCCGCCGCCACACCGGCCACCAGCCCCACCAGATGCCCCTGCCAGCTGACGCCGGACTGGGTCGGGGCGAGGCCCGCCAGCATGGAGCCGCCCCACACGGCGGCCACCAGCACACCGACGAGCACGCCGAGCGGGCGGCGCTCCACGAATCCCGTGACCAGCAGGAAGCCGAAGAGGCCGAAGATCAGGCCGGAGGCGCCCGCGGTGTTGGTGCCGGACGGCGATATCAGCCACACGCCCAGCCCGTCGGCGACCACGACCAGGGCGCACACCGCGGCGAACCGGCGGATGCCGCCGAGCGCGGCGAGGAAACCCAGGACCAGCAACGGCACGGTGTTCGCCGCGACATGGGCGAAGCCGAAGTGGACGAACGCCGCCGGGACCACGTCCACCAGCTCGGACGGCGTCCGCGGGACGACCCCGAAGCCGTCCAGCGCGTGTCCGCTCACCACGTCGACGAGCTCCAGCAGCCACAGCAGCGCCACCCAGCCCAGCATCAGCTCGGCCGCCGTCAGCACACGCTCCCCGCGCGACCCCGCGCGCACCGCGTCCCGCACATCTGGCATGGCAACCCCTCCGACTCGTCCCCGAAGGGGAACGCCTGGGCCCCCTTGGTCGGTTCCCACCCCGTGCCGCCGGATAGGCTCGGTGTCGTGAACCCAGCCAAGCCAGGAGAGACGGCCCGAACGCCTTGGATCGTAGGGGTGTCCGGCGCTTCCGGCACCCCATACGCCGCCGCGGTGCTGCGTGCGCTCCTCGACGCCGGGGAGAGCGTCGACCTGGTCGTCAGCCGGGCCTCGCGGCTCACCCTGCTCGACGAGACCGGGATCTCCTTCCGGGACGCCCACTGGCGCGACGACCTGCGCGAATGGCTCGCGCGGGGCGCCGACGGCAAGCCCGGAACCTTCGAGACGGACCTCACCGACGTGCGGTACTGGCCGGCGGGGGACCTGGCCGCGGGACCGTCCTCCGGGTCGTACCCCACGAAGGGCATGCTCGTCGTGCCCGCCTCGACGGCCTGTGTGGCCGGTGTCGCGCTCGGGCTCTCCAAGGATCTGCTCCAGCGGACCGCGAGCGTCACCTTGAAGGAGGGCCGCCGGCTCGTCGTCGCCGTTCGGGAGACCCCCTTGAACGGACAGACGCTGCGGCATCTCGTCACCCTCGACGACGCGGGCGCCGTCGTCGTGCCCGCCTCGCCCGCCTTCTACGCGGGGGCCACGCACATCCAGGACCTGGTGGACTTCGTGGCCGGACGCGTCCTCGACGCGGCGGGGGTGGAGCACCGGCTCTACCGCCGCTGGAAGGGCGAACTCGGCGGTGGCGCCCGCCCCGCCTGAGCGGGCCGCCCCGCGTCACGCGCCCGCGGCCGGGCCCGGCACCTCAGGCAGCAGCACAGCAGCAATCACGTCAGACCTCTTCAGCGGAAGGCTTCGAATCGCATGGACGCGGTGGACAGGCAGCTCATCCAGGCCCTGAGGGAGAACGGCCGGGCCTCCTACGCGGAGCTGGGGCGCCTCGTCGGACTGTCGGGACCCAGCGTCACCGACCGCATCAACCGGCTGGAGGCGGCCGGCGTCATCACCGGTTACCGGGCCACCGTCGACGCCTCCTCGCTCGGCCTCGGCGTCACCGCGCTGATCGGCATCTCGCTGACGGACGCCACCGACCACGAGGACGTGGCGACCCGGCTCAAGGACCTCTCCGAGGTCGAGGACTGCTGGTTCATCGCCGGGGAGGACTCGTACATGCTCAAGGTGCGGGCGACGGACGTCGACGGCCTGGAGAAGATCATCCGGCGGCTCAGCGCGACCGAGGGCGTCTCACGGACCCGTACCACCATCGTGCTCTCCACGAAGTGGGAGAACCGGGTGGGAGAGCTGCCCGAAGAGGTCTGAGGGCGCAGGCGTAACGTGGGGGCGGGCTTCGTGGAAAGGTGTTGGCATGGACGTCGGGCTCAAGCGCGAGCTGGAGGAGAAGGTCCGCTCCGGTGAGCGGCTGTCCCGCGAGGACGGCATCGCGCTGTACGAGTCGGACGACCTGGCGTGGCTGGGCGGCCTCGCGCACGAGGTGCGCACCCGCAAGAACGGCGACGTCGTGCACTTCAACGTCAACCGGCACCTCAACATGACAAACGTGTGTACGGCCTCCTGCGCGTACTGCTCCTTCCAGCGCAAGCCGGGGGAGAAGGACGCGTACACGATGCGCATCGAGGAGGCGGTCAAGCTCGCCAAGGCGATGGAGGGCGAGAACCTCACCGAGCTGCACATCGTCAACGGGCTGCACCCGAACCTGCCGTGGCGCTACTACCCGCGCTCGCTGCGTGAGCTGAAGGCCGCGCTGCCGGACGTGTCGCTGAAGGCGTTCACGGCGACGGAGATCCACCACTTCGAGACGATCTCCGGGCTGTCCGCCTCCGAGATCCTCGACGAGCTGATCGACGCCGGTCTGGAGTCCCTGACCGGCGGCGGCGCGGAGATCTTCGACTGGGAGGTCCGCCGGCACATCGTGGACCACCGGACCCACTGGGAGGACTGGTCCCGGATCCACCGCCTGGCGCACGAGAAGGGTCTGAAGACCCCGAGCACCATGCTGTACGGCCACATCGAGGAGCCGCGCCACCGCGTCGACCACGTCCTGCGGCTGCGTGAACTCCAGGACGAGACCGGCGGCTTCCAGGTCTTCATCCCGCTGCGCTACCAGCACGACTTCGTGGACGTGAAGGACGGCAAGGTCAGGAACCGCCTCCAGGCCCGCACGCAGATGGCGACCGGCGCCGAGGCGCTGAAGACCTTCGCGGTCTCCCGGCTGCTGTTCGACAACGTCCCGCACGTCAAGGTCTTCTGGGTGATGCACGGCGTGCAGACCGCCCAACTGGCCCTCCAGCACGGGGCGGACGACATGGACGGCTCGGTCGTCGAGTACAAGATCACGCACGACGCGGACAACTTCGGCACGCCGAACAAGCTGACCCGCGACGATCTGCTCGACCTGATCCGGGACGCCGGCTTCCGCCCGGTCGAGCGCAACACGCGTTACGAGATCATCCGGGAGTACGACGGCCCGGACCCGCTGCGCCGGGAGTCGCCGCAGCCGATGCGGGTGTGAGGGGACGTCCGGTCGTCCGTCGGCCGCGGACTGCCGCGGCCCCTGCACCGGGACGCCACCCCGACCGTCCTCGGCGAGGGTGACCGGCACGCGCGTGTGACGCCCTGCCGGCCACGGTGCGTCCGTCGTCGGTTCCGCGCACGCGGGGCGACGGGGAGCGCACGGCGGCCTCCGGCGGTCCGGTGGCCGATCCGCCCGCGCCCTGCGGTAATAGATACAGTGCCTTTGTGCCCCTTACCTTCACCTTCGATCCGGCCGTCACCCCCGCGCTGCGCGACGGCATCCTCGACCTGTGGACCGACGTCTCCGAGGCGGGCGGCGCCGTCGGCTTCGTACCGCCGGTGACACGGGAGGACATCCGCCCCGAACTCGTGCGGCACTTCGTGGCGATGGCGGAGGGGCGCAGCCGGCTCCTGGTGGGCCACGACGCGGCGGGCGCCGTCGCCGCGACCGCGTTCCTCACCTTCAACACGCACCGGCTGATGACCCACTGGGCCTGGCTCTACACCGTGATGGTGCACCCCCGGCACCAGGGCAGGGGCTACGGCCGCGACCTGCTGGCGGCCGCCGAGGACGCGGCCCGGGGCATCGACGGCATCGAGGCGCTGCGGCTCACCTGCCGGGGCGGCCACGGCCTGGAGCGGTTCTACGCCTCCTGCGGCTACAAGGAGGTCGGCAGGGTCCCGGCCGCCATCAGGGTGGCCCCCGGCGACGACCGCGACGACGTGATCATGCTGCTGCCGCTCGGCTGAGTCCCGGACGGGACCGCGCGCACCCCCCTGCAAGATCGGGGCCGGAGCGTGCTTCACTGGACGTCGGCCCTTTTGAACCGGAAGAGTGGATTGAGATGTTCCGCTACACACTGATGCGCCTGGGGATCTTCGTGGGCTGCCTCGTGGTCGTCTGGGGCCTCGTCTACTCCGGCATCGCCCCGCGCGGCCTCGGCGACTCCAACGGCATGTGGGTCCTCCTGCTCGCGCTGGTGATCTCGGCCCCGATCAGCTTCGTCGTCCTGCGCAAGGAACGCGATCGCGCCTCGGCCGGCATCGTGGAGCGCGTCGACCGGATGAAGTCCAACCTGGAGGCGAACCGCAGCCAGGAGGACGAGGTCGACGACGCGGCCCGCGCGCAGGGCTGAGCATGAGCGCGCGGCCCTGAGCGCGTCATGACCCCCACGGACACCGGCCTCCCGTCACCGAGCACCGCGCGGTGGCGGGAGGCCGCGCTCGTCATGACGGCGGGTCTGTTCCCGGGGGCGACGCGCTGATCGCGCGCACCCCCTGGCTCCCGCCGGGCGCCTCGCGGGGCTCGTCCCGCCGCGCGGACGCGTCGAGGGACCACCCTCGCCCTACCGTCCGGTAAGTCCCCTGGTACATCCCCCTTACGCTGATCCGGACCCATGGTGTGGGATGGCTGAAATCACAGCAGGGATCACACCAGGGAATACGCCGGGCCCCGAGACGCGCCCGGCACGTGCAACGCAAAGGGGGAACTGTGGCACGAGGGCGCGCGCAGGCGAGCGCACGACGCGTGGCCGAGGCGGTCGCCTCGGGCACCGATCCACGCAGGGCCGCGCAGGAGGAACTGCGCCGGCAGACAGGCGATCGGGGAGCCCGGCGGGACGGTGGCGACGAGTACGAGGCCCAGGGCTGGAACATCGACCCGGACGACTTCCCGGCCGCCCGGGAGCAGGGCGGCTCGACCGCGACCGTCATGCGGCAGAAGACGGTGCCGCTCGACGAGGCCGGCGAGGCGCTCGGCCGCAGTGAACAGGAGCGCGAGGGCGGCGACGTGGTGCACGCCATCTGCCCGATGGTGCTGCCGAGGGGCCGCTCGTTCCTCTCCATGCTGCCGGTGCTGACCCTGCTCGTCGCGGGTGCCGTGGGCGCCTCGATCGTGGGGGCCGCCGGCGCCGACGTGCTGACCAACCCCCTGTTCGGCGTGCACTACTGGGTCATCTCGCTCGCCGCGGTCGCCTTCGTGTGGTGGCGCCAGGGCATGGTCATGGTGCCCGACGGCTCCCAGGCGCTGATCACCCGGTTCGGCAAGCTGGAGAAGGTCGTCGGGCCGGGCCGGGTCGTGCTGCTGAGCCCTTGGAAGCGGGTGTCGTACATCCTGAACACCACCCGTGAGTACCCGTTCAACGCGCCGGTGCGCGAGGCCCCGACCCGGGGCGGGGTGAAGGCGTCGATCGACCTGTTCATCCAGTTCCGGATCAGCGACCCCACGGAGTTCGTGTACACGCTCGGCGCGGTGCGCGGCTTCGAGGAGAAGCTGAGCAACGCCGTCAGCGAGACGATCCGCAGCCTCATCTACGAGCAGGAGGCCGCCGGTATCTACGACATGGTCGGCGAGGACACCGGCCGGCTCCTGGAGCAGCTCAACCAGCAGTTCCGTCCGGCCGTCGAGCTGACCAACGCCAACATCACCCACGCCGAACCGTCCGACCAGCGCTACCGCATGGACCTCGCGGCACCCGAGATGGTCCGGATGGCCAAGGAGGCGTACACGCACGAGTACGCGCTCCAGCTGCGCAAGGAGCAGGACGAGGGCGACCTGAGCCGTGAACTCGCCTCCAGCCAGGAGACGCTGTCGGCGATCCAGGCCGACATCGCCCAGTACCAGGCGCAGATGGACACGGCCGTGGAGCGTGAGACCAACCGTGCCGAGGCCCTGGCCCGCCAGCGCTACGTCCAGGCCGAGTCGGAGGCGAAGGCCAACGCGGCCCTCCTGGAGGCGCAGGCCCTCGACATCCGCGCGGTGACCGCCGCGGAGGCGCCGGAGATCCTGGAGTACCGCTACCAGCAGCAGGTGCTGGACACCCTGGAGGAGGTCGCCGACCACCTGCCCCGCCTGGTGCGCATCGGCGGCACCTCCGACGGCGCCGGCATCGACTTCCTGGAGCTGGCCCGCGAACTGGTCGGCGAACGCGGCACGGAGCTGTTCAGCGACGCCGACATGGCCGCCGTGCGGGCCCGGCTCGGCGAGGTGTCCGAGCGCATCGCCGCCCGCGAGGAGGAGATCGGCGCGCTGCTGGCCGCCGACCGGCCCACCGTGCCCGACGTGCCCGGACCGGGCGAAGCGACCGACGACATCGCGCTCTCCGAGGAGGCCGCCCAGTGAGCACCGCCCGATCCCACCGCCGGTCGGTCATCTCCGAGGCCGTCGCCCCCTGGACCGACATCGCCCGGCTGCTGCGCGGCGGCGAGGCCGACACCCTGATCCCGGTCATCATCCCCCGGCACCGCCGCCGGGTGTGGTGGATGCTGCCGCTGTGGCTCGGCGTGTACGCCCTGCTCATGGGCGTGATGCTGTCCCTGCACGCGGCCGACGCCGAATCGGCCGCCGGGGACTTCGCCTACGGCACCCTGGCCGGCCTGTCCTACGCCGGTGGCGCCGTGCTGGTGCTGATCGGCGCCCTGTGGTGGTGGCGCTCCTCCATCGTCGAGATCGAGCAGGGCACCCACGGCGTCCTGACCCGCTACGGCGCCGTCGTCCGCACCCTCGACGCCGGCCGGCACTACCTGTGGCACCCGTGGTCCCGGGTGGACTTCGTCGTCGACACCGCCACCGAGATCCCGTACTCGGCGCCCGTGATGGCCTGCCCGACGCAGGAGAACGTGCCGCTGCGCTCGATCGAGTTCTTCCTGAAGTTCCGCATCACCGACGCCGTGCTGTTCGTCCGCACGATCGGCGCGGGCAACTTCGACCTGGTGCTCTCCAGCGCCGTGCAGGACGCCATCCGCCAGCGCGCCCGCAAGATGCGCACCGAGCGGGCGTACGACCTGCGCGGCTCGGACGTGGCCGACATGCAGGAACTGCTCAACCGCCAGCTGTCCGGCTACGGCGTGCGCATCACCGGTTGCAACATCCCGGACGTGCAACTGCCGACGCAGTACCAGCAACACCTGGCCACCCGCGAGCGGGTCGCCAAGGAGCGCACGGCCTACGAGCAGGAGTGGGGCCTGGTCCGCAAGCGCCGCATCGACCAGCTCGGCATGGACATCGAGCGCGCCAAGAAGGTGCGCGACGCCCGGATCGTCGAGGTCAGGGCCGCGCTGAACCGGGCCCGCGAGGAGGTCGCCCAGCTGCTGGAGCAGCAGGAGACCAACGCCCAGCGGGTGCGGTTCGAGATCGAGACGCGGGGCCGCAGCGGCCTGATCGCCGCCGAGAACGAGGCCCGCGCCCAGCGCGCCCTCGCCAAGGCCTACCGGGACAACCGGGCCGTGCTCCAGTACGAGCTGGCGCGGCGCCGCCTGGAGGTGGGCGCGAAGCTCGCCGCGCGGGCCCCGCAGCCGGTGGTCGTGCGCACCGACGGCTCGAGCGCCGACACCTCGGCGCTGTCGACGCTGCTCACCGCGCAGTTGCTGCCGCGGCTGACGGCGCTGCCGGCCGCCGACGTCCAGCCCTGGGCGGACCGGGTGGCTCGGTTCGCCGAGGAGCGCACCGACGACGAGTAGGACGGCTGGTTGGCGACGGGCCGGGCGGGATCTCCGTCCCGGCCCGTACGCTGAGCGCCATGGGTGCCGTGAAGACCAAACGGATGCCGCGGGCCGTCCGTGAGCAGCAGATGCTGGACGCCGCCGTGCGGACCTTCGGCCGGCGCGGGTACATGGCCGCGTCGATGGACGAGGTCGCCGAACTCGCGGGCGTCTCGAAGCCGTTGGTGTACCTCTACCTGAACTCCAAGGAAGACCTCTTCACCGCCTGCATCCGGCGGGAGTCCGCCGCGCTCATCGCGGCCGTCCGGGCGGGCGTGCGGCCCGACCTGCCCGCCGACCTGCAGCTCTGGGACGGGCTGCGGGCGTTCTTCACCCACACCTCGCACCACCCGGACGCCTGGTCCGTGCTGCACCTCCAGGCCCGCACCCACGGCGAGCCGTTCGCCTCCGAGGTCGCCGCGATGCGCGCGGACATCGTCGCGTTCGTCACGCAGCTGATCCTGGTCGCCGCCCGTGAGGCGCACCGCGATCCCGACCTCCCGGAGAGCGAGGTCGCCGGGGTCGCCGAGGCCCTGGTGGGGGCCGCCGAGTCGCTGGCCGACTGGGCCAACACCACACCGGGCGTGAGCGCGCGCCAGGCGGCGGCCACGCTGATGAACGTCGCGTGGGCCGGCCTGGGGGACCTCAGGGAGGGCCGGCGGTGGACGCCGCCGGACGCGGCTCAGGAGGCGGCGAGCGGATAGACCTCCCCGGTCAGGTGGAGGCGGCCCGCGCCGCGCAGTTCGAACCGCCCGTCCCCGGCGCCGTACGTCACCGTCGCCGGCAGCAGCACCGGCGCCCGGAAGCCGGCCCGCACCCGGACCGCGTCCGGGGTGCCGTGCGCGGCCAGACAGCGGGCGACCGTCCACATGCCGTGCGCGATGGCGCGCGGGAAGCCGAACAGGCGGGCGGTGAGCGGGTGCAGATGGATGGGGTTGCGGTCCCCGGAGGCCGCGCCGTAGCGGCGCCCGACGTCCGCGGGGACCTTCCACTCGGCGACCCCGGGCAGCGGCTCCGGCTCCCCGGCGGGCGCCGGGGACGCGGTGCCGTCCGTGTGGTGGCGGGCGAGGTAGTGGCTGGCCGACTCCCACACGAGGCGGTCGTCCGACCGGACCTCGGTGACCACGACCGCCTCGGTGCCCCGGCGGTGCGGCACCAGCCGCTCGACCCGCACCCCGACCTCGTAGGAGCCGGAGGCGGGCAGCGCGGTGTGCCGGGTGATCTCGATGGACGTGTGGACGAGCCCGAGCAGGGGCAGCGGGAACTCCCGCGCGCTCATCAGGCGCATGGCCAGCGGGAAGCCGAGCAGATGCGGGTGGGTGACGGGCAGCGTGCCGCCGTCCTCCGGGAATCCGCACACCCGCTCGTACGCCGCCAGCCGTGCCGGATCGACGCGGACGCCGGGCAGCACGAGCCGGGTCCGGGGGAACTCCGCGTCGGGGCGCGGCCGTTTGAAGGGGGAGAGCACCGCGCCCCGGGCGAGCAGGGCGGGCAGCCGGGGCACACCGGTCAGGACGGTCGTCATCACGCCCCCAGCAGGCTCTGGCCGCACACCCGGACGACCTGTCCGTTGACGGCACCCGACGCCGGGTGCGCGAGCCAGGCGGTCGTCTCGGCGACGTCGGACGGAAGGCCGCCCTGCGCGAGGGAGTTCATGCGCCGGCCCGCCTCCCGGATGAAGAGCGGCACCGCGGCGGTCATCTTCGTCTCGATGAAGCCCGGCGCGACCGCGTTCACGGTCACCCCGTGCTCGGCGAGCGCGCGCGGCGCGAGGGAGCGCACGAGTCCCGCGACACCGGCCTTGCTCGCGCCGTAGTTGGTCTGCCCGGCGTTTCCGGCGAGACCGGCGATCGACGCCGTCGCCACGATCCGCCCGCCGGTGCGCAGGGCGCCGGCCGCGAGCAGCGCGTCCGTGGTGCGCAGCACGCTCGCGAGGTTGACGTCCAGCACCGCGTTCCAGCGTTCGGCGGGCATGTTGACCAGGCGCCGGTCGCGGGTGATGCCGGCGTTGTGGACGAGGACGTCCAGCCCGTCCGGCAGGGCCGCCGCGATCCGCTCACCGGCGTCGGGCGCGGTGATGTCCAGGGCGAGGGCGGTGCCGCCGAGCCGGTCGGCCACCCGCCGGGCGTCCTGCTCGGCCTGTGGCACGTCGAGGACGACGACCCGGGCGCCGTCCCGGGCCAGGGTCTCGGCGACCGCCTCGCCGATACCGCGGGCGGCGCCGGTGACCAGGGCGGTGCGCCCGGCGAGGGGGCGGCCGGGGTCGGCGGGCGGGGTGACCTCCTGCGGGCCGGTCTCGATCACCTGGCCGCTGACGTAGGCCGACTTGGGGGAGAGGAGGAAGCCGAGGGTGGACGCGGCGGCGCGGGCGTCGGTGAGCCGGACGAGGTTGACCGTCCTGCCCCGGCCGATCTCCTTGCCGAGGGAGCGGGTGAAGCCCTCCAGGGCCTGCTGGGCGGCGGCCTGGTGGTGGTCGGCGGGGTCGAGGGGCGCGCCCAGGACGACGATCCGCCCACTCGCCGCCACCGAGCGCACCACCGGGTGCAGGGCAGCGTGCACCTCGGCCAGCGTCTCGACGTCCCGGACCCCGGTGGCGTCGAGCACGACGGCCGCCGGGTGCTCGGCGGGGGTGGTGGTGAGGCCGAGGCCCGCCGCGGTGAGGTCCAGGCCGGACGTGCCGGCCGTGAGCAGCAGCCGTTCGCCGTCCAGTTCGGGCCGTTCGGGCGACCAGCGGCGCAACGGGGCGGGCTGGGGAAGCCCCAGGCGGCGGGTGAGGAACCGGCCGGGGGCGGTCCCCGTGAAGCTCAGATAGCGGTCGGCCATGCGGGACTCCCAGTGCGCTCCAGAACTGACTCGGGAGTAAGGTTACCGGAGGTAAGTCACCGTGGACGTGAGGAGTGAGGCACATGAGCGCCCTGTTGGCCCCGGCGGTCCGGCGCGTCGCGATCATCGGCGGCACGCGCATCCCGTTCGCCCGCTCCGACGGCCCCTACGCCACCGCCTCCAACCAGGACATGCTCACCGCCGCGCTCGACGGCCTGGTCGAGCGGTACGGCCTCGAAGCGCCGGGAGCCGTCGGCGAGTTCGTCGCCGGGGCCGTCCTCAAGCACAGCCGCGACTTCAACCTCGCCCGTGAGACCGTCCTCGGCTCACGGCTCGACCCGCGCACGCCCGCGTACGACATCCAGCAGGCGTGCGGTACCGGCCTCCAGGCCGTCGTCGCCGCGGCCAACAAGATCGCGCTCGGCCAGACCGAGGCGGCGATCGCGGGCGGCGCCGACACGGCGAGCGACGCGCCCCTCGGGGTCAACGACCGGCTGCGCCGCATCCTCCTGGAGGCCCGCCGGGCCCGGTCCCTCGGCGGCCGCGTCAAGGCCCTGGCCGGCGTACGGCCCTCCCACCTCGTCCCCGACATCCCGCGCAACGCCGAGCCCCGCACCGGCCTGTCCATGGGCGAGCACGCCGCCGTCACCGCCCGGGCCTGGGGCATCACCCGCGAGGCCCAGGACGAGCTGGCGGCCACGAGCCACCAGCGGCTGGCCGCCGCCTACGAGCGGGGCTTCTTCCAGGACCTGGTCGTGCCCTTCCGGGGGCTCGACCGCGACCAGAACCTGCGCCCCGGCTCCACCCCGGAGAAACTCGCCGCGCTTGAACCGGTGTTCGGCCTGGACCGGCCCGGCCCCACGATGACGGCGGGCAACTCGACGCCGCTGACCGACGGGGCCGCCGTCGTGCTGCTGGCGAGCGAGGAGTGGGCGGCCGCCCGGGGCCTGGAGCCGCTCGCCCACCTCACCGCCTACGAGACGGCCGCCGTGGACTTCCCGCACGGCGACGTGGCGGACGGCGAGGACGGGCTGCTCATGGCACCGGCGTACGCCGTCCCGCGCATGCTGGAGCGCGCCGGGCTCGGCCTCGGCGACTTCGACCTCGTCGAGGTGCACGAGGCGTTCGCCTCCCAGGTGCTGGCCACGCTGGCGGCGTGGGAGAAGCGGGGCCTGGACCCCGTGGACCGCGCCCGGCTGAACGTCGCCGGCTCCTCCCTGGCCACCGGCCACCCCTTCGCGGCGACCGGCGCGCGGATCGTGGCGACGCTGGCCGCGCTGCTGGCCGGGCGCGGCGGTCCGGGCCGGGGGCTGATCTCGGTGTGCGCCGCGGGCGGGCAGGGCGTGACGGCGGTCCTGGAACGAAGCTGAGGACCCCTCACATAACCTTCGAGGTTGCACATACCCGTCCCCGGACCGCCGCCGAACCCGCACAACGTCCCCACGCCCGCGCCGTAGCATCGCCTGCCTAACCAGCGGTAACCCCTTTCTGCAGGCCTCGGCAGGTGAACACCACGGTGCGCGAGGCACGTACTTCATGCAGCAAGCGATGTCCGCTGCACGCCCGCAGGAGCCGCCCGTGTCCACCCCGCTTCCCTCCTTCGCCCCCTCGGCCGCCTTCGGCGACGCGCCGGGCCCGGCCCTGGTGCGGCCGGAGACCCGGCGGCTGAACGGTGCCGTACGGGAGGCGTACGTGCCGCCGTTCGCCCCGCCCGTGACCCACGGGTCGCTGGCCGACCTGCCCTTCGACAACGCCGACGCGGTGCCGGACGCGGTGGTCCTCAGCCGCCGCGACGCCGACGGGCGCTGGACGGACGTGACGGCGGCCCAGTTCGCCGCGCAGGTGCAGGCCGTGGCGAGGGGGCTGATCGGCGAGGGCCTGATGCCCGGCGACCGGATCGCCGTCATGGCCCGCACCCGCTACGAGTGGACCCTCCTCGACTTCGCCTCCTGGGCCGCCGGACTGGTGGTGGTCCCCGTCTATCCCACCTCCTCCGTCTTCCAGACCCGCTGGATCCTCCAGGACTCCGGCGCCGTGGCCCTGATCACCGAGACCGTCGCCCAGGCGAACGCCATCGGACCCGAACTGGACCGCGTCCCGGACCTGCGCCGCCTGTGGGTGATGGACAAGGGGCACGTGGAGCGGCTGGCGGAGGCGGGGGAGGAGCAGTCCGACGGGGAGGTGGCCGTCCGGCGCGGCATGCTCGTGCCCGACACCCTGGCGACGCTGATCTACACCTCGGGCACCACCGGCCGGCCCAAGGGCTGCGCGCTGACCCACGGCAACTTCTTCGCCGAGGTCGACAACGCCGTCGAACTGCTCTACCCGATCTTCAAGGCGCGGACCAGCGAAGAGGCGTCGGTGCTGCTCTTCCTGCCCATGTCCCACGTGTTCGGGCGGATGGTGGAGGTGGCCTGTGTGCGCGCCCGGGTCCGGCTGGGCCACGCACCGAGCCTGAAGGCCGAGGACCTCCTGCCGGATCTCGCCGCCTTCCGGCCGACCTGCCTGCTGACCATCCCGTACATGCTGGAGAAGGTCTTCAACTCCGCCCGCGCCAAGGCGGAGTCGGGCGGCCGGGCGTCCACCTTCGACCGGGCCGCGAGCGTCGCCGAACGCTACGGCGAGGCGCTGGAGGCCCGCCAGTCCGGCACCGGCCCGGGCCCGGGGACCGCGCTCAAGGCGGCCCGCGCGGTGTACGACCCGCTCGTCTACCGGCGCCTGCGCGCCGCGATGGGCGGCCGGGTGAAGTACGCGATCTGCGGCGGCTCCCCGCTGGGCCGCCGGCTCGCGGCCTTCTACGCGGGCGCCGGCATCGAGGTCTACGAGGGCTACGGGCTCACCGAGACGACCGGCGCGGCCACCGTGACGCCGCCCCTCAAGCCCCGTCTCGGCACGGTGGGCTGGCCGCTGCCCGGCACCCGGGTCCGGCTCGCGGCGGACGGCGAGGTGCTGCTCTCCGGCGGCCACGTGCTGCGCGGCTACTGGGATCCGGCGGCGGGCGGTGTGGTCCCCGCGGCCGCCGACGGCTGGCTGGCCACCGGCGACATCGGTGCCCTGGACGACGAGGGCTATCTGACGATCACCGGCCGCAAGAAGGAACTGCTCATCACCGCGGGCGGCAAAAGCGTCGCCCCGGCCCCCCTGGAGAACTGGCTGCGCTCGCACCCGCTGATCTCGCAGTGCCTGGTCGTCGGCGACCGCCGCCCCTACGTCGCCGCGCTCATCACGCTCGACATGGGCGGCGTCAGCCACTGGCGCCGGATGAACGGCCGGCACCCGGTCCCCGCCGAACTCCTGGTGGACGACCCGGAGGTGCGGGACGTCCTGCAGCGAGCCGTGGACGAGGCGAACAAGCTGGTGTCCCGGCCCGAGTCGATCCGCCGCTTCGCCGTCCTGCCGGTGGACTTCACCGAGTCGGACGGGCACCTCACGCCGTCGATGAAGCTCCGCCGGGACCAGGTCATGCGGGACTTCGCGGCCGACGTGGAGGCCCTGTACGCGGGGTGACCCCCGCCGGGCCACGTCCGCGCCGCCCCGCACGACCGCCCGACCCGCCCTGCCCGCCCCCCTCGGTGGCCATGGCCATCCGGACCCCCACACCCCCCGCTCGGAAGGCAGCAGTGAACGCTCGCACCCCCCACCACCCCGCCCTGCGCCGGGCCCGCACGGCCGTCGCCGCGGCCGCCGCCGCGCTGTCCCTCGCCGCCTGCGGTGTCGTCGACGGCATCGCGGGCGCCGACTCCGCCCAGGAACAGCGCAGCAGCGACGACGTCACCGTCGGACTGCTCCTGCCCGACAAGACCACCGCGCGCTTCGAGCGGTTCGACCACCCGCTGATCGAGAAGGAGGTCGCCTCCCTCACCCACGGCAGGGGCAAGGTCGTCTACGTCAACGCCGAGTCGAGCACGACGAAGCAGAGCCGCCAGTTCCGGCGGCTGATCGAGGACCGGGTGGACGTGATCCTGGTGGACGCCGTGGACTCCAAGGCCATCGCGTCCGATGTGCGCCGGGCCAAGGACGCCGGCATCCCGGTCATCGCCTACGACCGCCTGGCCGAGGGCCCCGTCGACGCCTACGTGTCCCACGACAACGAACTCGTCGGCGAGGTGCAGGCCCGCTCCCTCGTCCAGCGCCTCGGCTCCAAGGCCCTGACCAGCAAGGTCGTCGTGATGCACGGCGACCCCGCCGACCCGAACACGGCCCGCTTCAAGCGGGGCGCGGTCACCGAGCTCCAGGGCGACGTGAACATCGTCAAGGAGTACGACACCCGCAAGTGGTCGCCCGAGGCCGCCAAGGCCAACATGCGCAAGGCCATCGCGGCCGTCGGCGCGGACGGCATCGCCGCGGTCTACTCGGCCAACGACGGCATGGCGGGCGCCGCCATCGACGCGCTCAAGGAGGCCGGCGTCGGCCGGGTGCCGCCGGTGACCGGGCAGGACGCGAACCTGGACGCCATCCAGCGGATCGTCGCCGGGGAGCAGTACATGACGGTGTACAAGCCGTTCGAGCTGGAGGCGACCACCGCCGCCCGGATGGCCGTCTACAAGGTGCAGGGCCGTGGTGTCGCCTTCGACGCCCTGGTCCAGGACGTGGTCGACAGCCCCACCCGGGAGGACATCCCGGCCGCGCTGCTGACGGTGGTCGCCGTGACCCGCGAGAACATCGACGACACGGTCGTCCGGGACGGCGTGTACACCGTCGGTCAGATATGCACCCCGAAGTACGCGGCCGACTGCGCCGCGATCGGCCTCGGCTGACGGGACGCGGGCGGGACGGTCCCCGGTCTCAGGCGGGACGGTCCCCGGTCTCAGGCGGTGCCCCTGCGGGCGAGCAGGAAGGCCTGCGGGGACGTCTCGTCGAGGGCGGGGTCCGCCTCCCGGACCGTGCGGGAGTGCAGGGCGAAACCGGCCCGCGTCAGCAGCGCGGCCATGTCGTCCGGGCGGCGGCGCAGGAAGGTCAGCGCGACCGGATGCCCGAACGGCCGGTCGTGGTGCCGGTGTTCGTCCCCCGCCTGGAAGGCGACCAGCAGGGGAGCCCCCGGCGCCAGCACCCGGTGGAACTCGGCGAAGAGCGCCGGCAGCCGGTCCTCCGGGAGGTGGATGGAGGAGTAGAACGACACGGCACCGGACAGCGCCCCGTCCGGCAGGTCCAGCTCCAGCATCGACCCCCGCTCGAACCGCAGCCCGGGGTTCTCCCGGCGGGCGATCGCGAGCATCGACTCCGACAGGTCGACGCCGAACACGTCCAGGCCCAGCGCGGCGAGGCGGGCCGTGGTCCGGCCGGGCCCGCAGCCCAGGTCGGCCACCGGTCCGGCGCCGCCCGCGAGTTCGGCGAACACCCGCAGCACGGCACGCTCCAGGGGCCGCTGGGCCATCTCGTCCTCGAAGAGCCTGGCGTAGTCCTCGGCGATGGCGTCGTAGAAGGTGCGGGTGGCGGTCAGGAAGTCGGCTTCGGTCATGGCCCGCGACCCTAGTGGCTGCCTGCGGGGCAGGGACCCTGCCCGCGCCCTACTCGGGTTCCCGGCCCTTGCCGCCCGCGCCCATGCGGCCACCGCCGCGCGCGCCGCCCAGCGCCGCGCCGCCCGCCACGCCCACCCCCATGCCCAGGCCCAACCCGAGGGCCAGGTTGTCGAACACCGTCGTCCCGAGCACGACGCCGAGCGCCAGGCCCAGGGAGATCCCGAGCGACACACCGGTCGCCAGGCCCGTGTCCCGCTCCCGGCCGCCGCCGTTCTCACCGCTTGTCATCCGGCGATCCTCCCACGCGGACCGCTCACGCCACCCCCACCGCCCGCAGCAGCGCGGCCGACCCCGCGGCCGCCAGCACCACCACCGGGAACGGCGCGCCCCGCCACGCGAGGACGCCGCCCACCAGCACCCCCGCCGGGCGGGCCCAGCCGGCGAACCCGCCGCCCTCCGTCAGCGCTCCCGTGGCCAGCAGTGCCACGAGCAGCACCACCGCGCCGGCCGCCGGCAACCGCCGCACCCGCGCGGGCAGCGCGATCCGTCCGTGCAGCGCCGGGCCCACCAGCCGGAAGGCGTACGTCCCGGCCGCGAGCACCAGGATCACGGTGACCGTCGCCGTCGTGGAGGTCATGCCGTACCGCCCTTCCCGCCGTGGGCCACCAGGCCCGTGAGCGCCAGCAGCACGGGCACGCCCGCCGGGACGGCCGGGGTGACGGCGAGGGCGAGCGCGGCGCCGAGCAGCGCCGCCCTGCGCACGGAGCGGTCCCTGCGCAGGACCGGCAGCACCAGCGCCACGAGCACCGCCGGGAAGGCGGCGTCGAGTCCGTAGGTCGCCGGGTCGCCGAGCGCGGTCCCGGCGAAGGCACCGGCCAGGACGCCGGTGTTCCAGGCGGCGAACATGCCGAGGCCGTTCACCCAGAACGCGGCCCGGCGGCGGGCCGGGTCCTGCTGCGCCAGCGTGAACGCCACCGTCTCGTCGGTGACCAGGTGCGCGCCGGCCAGGCGGGCGAGCCGGCCCGGCCCCAGGACGTCCGCCACGGCGAGGCTGAAGGCCGCGGTACGGGTGTTGAGGATCAGGCCGGTGGCCACCGCGGCGAGCGGCCCGCCCCCGGCCAGCAGCAGCCCGACGGCGCTGAACTGCGCCGACCCCGCATACACGACGAGCGACATGGCCACCGGCACCCAGAGCGGCAGCCCGCCGGCCACCGCGATCGCGCCGAAGGACACGCCGACGACCCCGGTCGCCAGCCACATGAGGGCGCTGTCGCGCACCAGGGGTGCCATCATCGGTGTTCGGAGCAGCGAACGCATGTTTCCCAGAATGAACAGCTGGGTCGCTGTTCGTCAAGGCGAACAGATGGACCGGCAGAACGAACGACTGGAAGTGAGCCGATGGGTGAGCCCCTCACGTGGATCGCCACCTCCCTGCGCCGCGAGCGCGCCCGTGCCGGGTTGTCCCTGTCCGAGCTGGCCAAACGGGCGGGCATCGCGAAGTCCACGCTCTCCCAGCTGGAGGGCGGCGGCGGGAATCCCAGCGTGGAGACGCTGTGGGCGCTCGGCGTGGCGCTCGGGGTGCCGTTCAGCACGCTGGTGGAGCCGCCGGCCCCCGCGGTCCAGGTGATCCGGGCGGGCGAGGGGCCCGCGGTGGCGTCCGAGCGCGCCGACTACGTCGCCACCCTGCTCTCCGCGAGTCCGCCGGGCGCCCGGCGGGACATCTACCACCTGCGCGCGGAACCGGGCGCGGCCCGTGAGTCCGAGCCGCACATCCCGGGCACCGTGGAGCACCTGATCGTCGGGGCGGGCCGGGTGAAGGCGGGACCGCGCGGCGAGGAGGCGGAGCTGGGCCCCGGGGACTACATGACGTACCGCGGCGACGTGCCGCACGCGTACGAGGGGCTGGAGCCGGGGACCTTCTTCGTCCTCGTCATGCAGCACGTGTGAGAACGGCCCCGTGAAGGAAAAAAGGCAGGAGCCCCGACGCCTTGCGGCGCGGGGCTCCTTGGGTACTGCGCTCAGTTCCGGATCAAAGCACCAGGCTCCGAGGACCGAAGATCAGACGGGGGTGACGTTCTCCGCCTGCGGGCCCTTCGGGCCCTGGGTCACGTCGAAGGAGACCTGCTGGTTCTCCTCCAGCGAGCGGAAGCCGCTCGCGTTGATCGCGGAGTAGTGAACGAAGACGTCGGGGCCGCCGCCTTCCTGGGCGATGAAGCCAAAGCCCTTTTCGGCGTTGAACCACTTCACGGTTCCGGTAGCCATAAGCCCTCCTTGGGCCCAAAGGGTTGCCCTGCTCCAGAACCTGCAAGTGTGAAAACGAGTGCCGCACATCTGCATACGTCTGAAAACGACTAGAGCCCGCGGTTACATGCTCCGCAGGCTCTGTACTGCAAGGGAAACCAAACTGCAACTTGCGGCGAGCCTAGCATGCAGGCGGCCGAAAGCAATAGAGGTCAAGATCACTTCACTCGGAGGTTTGAAGATCCGTGTCGGGAGTTGACCGAAGCCGATGACCTGCATGTCACGACCCTGAAGACCGGACGCTACTCCATGGGGTCTAGTCTCGCGATGTGGACAATTCTCGCACCCGCCCCCGCGTGGGCCACATCCAGTTCCTCAACTGCCTGCCTCTGTACTGGGGGCTCGCGAGAACCGGCACGCTCCTCGACTTCGAGCTGACGAAGGACACCCCGGAGAAGCTCAGCGAGCAGCTGGTGCGCGGCGATCTCGACATCGGCCCGATCACGCTCGTCGAGTTCCTGCGCAACGCCGGCGATCTGGTCGCCTTCCCCGACATCGCCGTCGGCTGCGACGGACCGGTGATGTCCTGCGTGATCGTCTCGCAGGTCCCCCTCGACCAGCTGGACGGCGCCCGCGTCGCCCTCGGCTCGACCTCCCGCACCTCGGTCCGGCTCGCCCAACTGCTGCTCGCCGAGCGGTACGGCGTCCGTCCCGCCTACTACACCTGCCCGCCCGACCTCAGCGTGATGATGCAGGAGGCGGAGGCGGCGGTCCTCATCGGCGACGCGGCGCTGCGGGCCAATCTCCTCGACGGCCCGCGCTACGGGCTCCAGGTGCACGACCTGGGTTCGCTCTGGAAGGAGTGGACCGGCCTGCCCTTCGTCTTCGCCGTGTGGGCGGCGCGCCGCGACTATCTGGAGCGGGAGCCGGACATCACCCGCAAGGTCCACGAGGCATTCCTCGCCTCGCGCAACCTCTCCCTGGACGAGGTCGGCAAGGTCGCGGAACAGGCGGCGCGCTGGGAGGCCTTCGACGAGAAGGTCCTGGAGCGGTATTTCACGACGCTCGACTTCCGTTTCGGCGCACCCCAGCTGGAAGCGGTCGCGGAGTTCGCACGCCGCGTCGGGCCGACCACGGGATTTCCCGCGGACGTGAAGGTCGAACTGCTCCATCCGTGAACGCCCGGCCCCCGAAGCCGGCACCGGCGAGGCGTCATGGGTGAGGTCTTCTGCGTGCCGTCCGCATGTACGGAAGGCCGTGGAAGGCGTTCTCCCGCCGGGACCTTCACCCATGAGGCCCGCGCCCATCGGACTGACGGGCCGGCGGGGGCAGTTCCGGCCCGCGCCGGAGAACGCGGACCCGATCCGCACTAATCTGCTGCGAAGTTGGCGGGGGTGCTGGGCCGTACGGGGGAGAGGTGGACGCCGATGCAGCCACTCGGCATGGACGAGCCCACGGTCGTCGGGCCGTACCGGATCCTCGGACGGCTCGGCTCCGGCGGGATGGGCCGGGTCTACCTCGGCCGCAGCTCCGGGGGCCGCACGGTCGCTGTCAAGATCGTGCACCCCCACCTCGCGCTCGACGAGGAGTTCCGCACCCGCTTCCGGCGGGAGGTCGACGCGGCCCGGCGGGTGGGCGGCGCGTGGACGGCGCCCGTGCTGGATGCCGACCCGGAGGCCGCGGTGCCCTGGGTGGCCACCGGGTACGCGGCCGGTCCCTCGCTCTCAAGTGCCGTCGCCGACTCCGGCGCCCTGCCCGCCGCGTCCGTACGGGCCCTCGGGGCCGGACTCGCGGAGGCGCTGGCCGCGGTGCACGACCTGGGGCTGGTGCACCGGGACGTCAAGCCGTCGAACGTCCTGCTGACCCTCGACGGCCCCCTGCTGATCGACTTCGGCATCGCACGGGCCCTGGACGGCACCGCCTCCCTCACCTCCAGCGGCGTCTCCATCGGCTCACCCGGCTACATGGCGCCCGAGCAGATCCTGGGCAAGGGCGTCACGGGGGCGGCGGACGTCTTCTCGCTGGGCGCCGTGCTCGCCTACGCGGCGGCCGGCGAACCGCCGTTCTCCGGGGACACCTCGGCAGCCCTGCTCTACAAGGTCGTCCACGAGGAGCCCGAGCTCGACGCCCTGGACGACACGTTGCGCGAACTGGTCGCCCGGTGCCTGGCCAAGGAGCCGGGAGCGCGGCCCGCCCCGGGCGAGCTGGCCGCGCGGCTGGCGCCCGAGGGCGCGGCCCGGCTGATGGCGGGCGGCTGGCTGCCCGGGCCGCTGGTCGAGCAGGTCAGCCGGGGCGCCGTGCGGCTGCTGAACCTGGAGGCCGGGGAGGACGCCCTCAGCCGGCCGGTCGCGGTCGGCGAGTTCGGGCCGGCCCCGGTGATGCCCGCCCCGGTGCCCGCGCCCCGTGACGCGGTGCCCGCACCCGACGACTCCACCGACGCGTCCCCTCCCGCCGAGCCCGGTGTGTCCGTCGCGGCTCGCGGGCGCAGGGTGAGCTGCACGGTCACCCTGGCCGTCGCGGGCGCCCTCGCGGCGGTCACGCTCGCCGCCGTCGTCGTCCTCGACCGGATGCCGGGCCGGGGCGCCGACGACCGCGACACGAGCGCGGGCTCCGACGCCGCCCCGTCCCGGACGCCGGGTGCGACGGAGGGCTCCGTCCCCGCCCGGTACCTCGGCACCTGGGAGGGGAAGGCCACGGCCGTGGGCGGCTCCCTGCCCGCCGGCACCTTCCGGCTCACCGTGCACAAGGCGGAGGTCGGCGAGGAACTGGGCAGGCTGCGCCAGACCGATCTGCTCGGCGGTGTCTGCAACGACGTCCTCACCCTGAAGAAGGTGACGGCGCGACAGCTCGTCGTGACGTCCGTGGGCGCGAAGGGCAACCACGCCGGCTGCAACCCCGAACCGCACACCGTCCGCATCACACCGGCGGGCGACGACCTCGTGTACCGCTCGGAGAGCTCGGCGGAGGGCGAGCCCGAGGCCCGCCTGTCCAAGACCGGCCAGGGGAGCGGCTGATGGAGGTGAGCACCCCGGTCGTCGTCGCCGTGGCCGCGCTGTGGGGAGCGATCGCGGGGGCGTTGCTGCCCCGGGCCGCCTACCGTTTCTCCGCGCCCGGCGAGGAGCCGTGGCGGGCGCACTGCCCGGCCGGCCACCCGGTGCCGGGATGGCTCGGCCCGGCCGGCTGCCGGCGGTGCGGGCCCCGTGCCCGCCACGGACCGGGCGCCACCGTGCCCGTCCTCGTCACCGCCGTGGTCTGCGCCGCCCTCGCCGCCGCCACCGGCACCCGGCCCGAGCTGGGCGCCTGGCTGCTGCTGGCGCCCGGCGGCGTCCTGCTCACGGTCGTCGACCTCCGGGTGCGGCGCCTCCCCGACCCGCTCACGTTCTCCCTCGCGGGCGGCGCGCTCGCCCTGCTGGGCCTGGTCGCCGCCGTCCCCGAGCACGCCGGGCACTGGCCGACCGCCGTGGCGGCGTCCCTCGCGCTCGGCGCCTTCTACTACGGCCTGCATCTGCTCAACCCCGACGGCATGGGCTTCGGCGACGTGAAACTGGCGCTCGGCGCGGGCGCGGTCCTGGGCTGGTACGGCTGGCCGACGGTCATGCTCGGCACCTTCGCCGGGTTCCTGTCCGGAGCGCTGTACGGCTGGGGTCTGGTCGCCCTGCGCCGGGCCGGGCGCACCTCGGCGATCCCCTTCGGCCCGTTCCTCCTCGGCGGAGCGCTCGCGGGGGTGCTGATCGGGGCGTACGCGGCCTGACGTCGGCCCTGTCAGGGGCCTGGCGTACGCTGGTTCGGTCCGCCCACCCGTCTCCCACCCCCATCCTTATGAAGAGCGCGCTCCGCGCACACCTCTTGATTACTTGACGAAAGGGACGCCCCCGGTGACCGAGAAGGCCGACCTCCAGTCTGTGCTCGACCGTGCCGCGGCGGGCGGGCGGATCACCCCCGAGGAAGCGCTCGACCTCTACCGCGACGCCCCGCTGCACGCGCTCGGGGCCGCCGCCGACGCCGTGCGCCGCCGCCGTTACGCGGGCACCGAGCACATCGCGACGTACATCATCGAGCGGAACATCAACTACACGAACGTGTGCGTCACGGCGTGCAAGTTCTGCGCCTTCTACGCCCCGCCGAAGGACACGGCCAAGGGCTGGACCCGCGACCTCGACGACATCCTGCGGCGCTGCGCGGAGACCGTCGAACTCGGCGGCACCCAGATCATGTTCCAGGGCGGCCACCACCCGGACTACGGCGTCGAGTACTACGAGAAGCACTTCGCGGCCATCAAGAAGGAGTTCCCGCAGCTCGTCATCCACAGCCTGGGGGCGAGCGAGGTCGAGCACATGGCCCGGATCTCCAAGGTCGGCGTCGAGGAGGCGATCCAGCGGATCCACGCGGCCGGCCTCGACTCCTTCGCCGGCGCGGGCGCGGAGCTGCTGCCCGAGCGCCCCCGCAAGGCCATCGCGCCCCTCAAGGAGTCCGGCGAGCGCTGGCTGGAGATCATGGAGACCGCCCACAACCTGGGCGTGGAGTCCACCTCCACCATGCTGATGGGCACCGGCGAGACCAACGCCGAGCGGATCGAGCACCTGCGGATGATCCGTGACGTGCAGGACCGCACGGGCGGCTTCCGGGCCTTCATCCCGTACCTGTACCAGCCCATGAACAACCACCTGAAGGGCCGGACGCAGGCCACGATCTTCGAGTACCTGCGGATGATCGCGATCTCCCGGCTCTTCATGGACAACATCGCCCACATCCAGGGCTCCTGGCTGACCACCGGCCAGGACGCGGGCCAGCTGACGCTGCACTACGGCGCGGACGACCTGGGCTCGGTCATGCTGGAGGAGAACGTCGTCTCGGCGGCCGGTGCCAAGCACCGCTCCAACCTCCAGGAGATGATCGACATGATCCGTTCCGCGGGGCGGGTCCCGGCCCAGCGCTCGACGACGTACGAGCACCTCGTCGTGCACGACGACCCGGCGAACGACCCCGTCGACAGCCGCGTCATGTCCCACATCTCCTCGACGGCGATCGAGGGCGGCACGGCGCACCCCGAGCTGAAGATCCTCGCCTCCAACTGACGTCCCCGTGCTGACCCTTCACGTCGCCGACGCCTCGCCCGAGAGCGCCGTCCTTGTCGACGGCGCGCACATCGCCGCCGTCGGCCCGTACGAGGAACTGGCTGCCGCCCATCCCGACGCCCGGCTGCGCAAGTGGCCCGGCATCCTGACACCTGGACTGCTCAACCCGTACGGCCCGGAACTGCTGGAGCAGGCCTACCACCCCGACCCGCGCGAGGCGGACCGGCTCGGCACCGGGCCGGTGTTCGGCGAGCGTGCGCGGGACCTCCTCGGCGCGGGACCGTCCGTGCGAGGAGCCAGCGCCCGCCGCGGGGTCCAGCGCCTGCTGGCGCACGGCACGGTCGCGATCGCCGGTGAACTGCGCAGCCGTGAGGCCCTGGACGCGGTCCGCAGGGCCGGGCTCGCCCTGGCGGGACGCCCGGCCGCACTGCCCGGCCCTCCGGCGCTCTCGCCGGTGCCGCTCGTCCTGCTGCCGGGCCTCGCCGCCGGGAAGCGCGCGCGGTTCGCGGTGTTCGACGTGCCCGACCGCGCGGCCCTCGTCCGGGAGGGTGCGTCCACCTGCGTGGCCACCGTCGTGGCCGGCCGCCTGGTGCACCGCCGGCGCTGACCGCGCGGCCGTCCCGGAAGCCGCCGCGGGCGGACCAGGGAGCGGCTGCAAGAATGGGCGTGTGACCCGCGCATCCCTGGACAAGCAGCCGCACGAAGTCGCCTCGATGTTCGACAACGTGGCGGAACGGTACGACCTGACCAACGACGTGCTGTCGCTCGGGCAGGACCGCAGATGGCGCAAGGAGGTCGCCCGCGCCGTCGACGCCCGCCCCGCGCAGAAGGTCCTCGACCTCGCCGCCGGCACGGCCACCTCCTCGCTGCCCTTCGCGCAGACCGGTGCCTACGTCGTCCCCTGCGACTTCTCCCTCGGCATGCTCCAGGTCGGCAAGCGCAAGCACACCTGGCTGCCGTTCACCGCGGGCGACGCGACCCGACTGCCGTTCCGGGACGACACGTTCGACGCCGTCACGATCTCCTTCGGGCTGCGCAACGTGCAGGACTTCGACACCGCGCTGCGCGAGATGCACCGGGTGACCCGGCCCGGCGGCCGCGTCGTCATCTGCGAGTTCTCGCACCCGACGTGGGCGCCCTTCCGCACCGTCTACACCGAGTACCTGATGCGCGCCCTGCCGCCGGTCGCCCGCGCGGTGTCCTCGAACCCGGACGCGTACGTCTACCTCGCCGAGTCCATCCGCGCCTGGCCCGACCAGCCGGCCCTCGCCGAGCGGCTGCGCAAGGCGGGCTGGTCCAAGGTGGCCTGGCGGAACCTGACGGGCGGGGTCGTCGCCCTGCACCGCGGGTTCAAGCAGAGCTGACCACGGGGTAGGGGTCTCCGGGCTCGTCGAGCGCGCGGGGCCTGCCGCCCGACGGCGGGCGCGGTATGCGCGGCTCGCGCACCCCTCCGCCGCCCTCTCCCTCGCCGAAGTCGAACCAGACGGCGACCGTCGAGTCCCGCGGCACCGGGGTGCCGGGCTGCGGGTACTGACGGACGACGTAGTCGACGACGACGAGCGGGAAGTCCGGCCGGTCGGGTGCGGTCAGGGACAGGCCGTGGGACTTGGCCGCCTCACGGGCGTCCATGGCCATCAGTCCGACGAGTCGCGGGACCCGCACCTCGGGTGTCGTGGGTGTTGTGTGCACAGATGTCACCCCCAGCGGTACCTGCAGGGTAACCGCCCGGGGGTGCCGCCCGGAAGCGCCAAGTGTCTTTCTGTGACAGTCGGTTACTCTGCGTGTCCGGCCGGGGCGTCCAGGTCGAGCCGGTAGCAGTGTCCCCGCCGGGCGTCCGGCGTGCTGAAGACCTCCGCGAGCCGCATCCCCAGCCGCCGCGTCACCGCGATCGACCGCTCGTTGCGGGCGTCCACCATCGCGACGACCCCCGGCACCCCGGCGGCCCGCACCCGCTCCAGCGTCTGGAGCGCGGCCGCCGTGACGTACCCCTTGCCCCAGTGCTCCCGGGCGAGCCGCCACCCGATCTCGATCTCCCCGGTGGGACCCCACTGCCGTTCCCAGGGCTGGGCGCCGGTGAAGCCGATGACCCGGTCGTCCTCGTCGAGCATCGTCCACAGACAGAAACCGCGCTCGGCGTCGTGCCGGCGCTGGCGGGCGGTGAGCTCCTCGTAGACGGAGAGTCCGGCGGCCCGGCCGCCGTGGAACTCCATGACGTCGGGATGGGCGAAGGCCCGGTGCCAGGCCACCGCGTCCTCGTCGGTGGGCACACGCAGCCGTACTACGGGCAGAGCTCGGTTCACAGGGCAGCCCTTCAGCCGGGTGATCAATTGTGCTGCATAGACTGCCCATGTCCAGTGCCCGTCGGCACGCAGATTCCGAACCTTGGGGAGTTCCCGCCGTGACCGAGCCCCTCTCCGAAAACACCGCCGATGTCATCGTCGTCGGAGCGGGCCCAGCCGGCTCCACCACCGCGTACCACCTCGCCAGGGCCGGACTCGACGTACTGCTCCTGGAGAAGACCGAGTTCCCGCGGGAGAAGGTCTGCGGCGACGGGCTGACCCCCCGCGCCACCAAGCAGCTCGTCGCCATGGGCATCGACATCTCCGAGGAGGCCGGCTGGCTGCGCAACAAGGGCCTGCGGATCATCGGCGGCGGCGTGCGCCTCCAGCTGGACTGGCCGGATCTCGCCTCCTTCCCGGACTACGGACTCGTCCGCAAGCGCGACGACTTCGACGAGCAACTCGCCCGCCAGGCCCAGAAGGCGGGCGCCCGGCTCTTCGAGCGCTGCAACGTCGGCGCCCCGATCATCGACGACCGCACCGGCCGGATCACCGGCGTCCACGCCAAACTCGGCGAGGAGAAGCGCGAGGTCACCTTCCGGGCGCCGCTGGTCGTCGCCGCCGACGGCAACTCCACCCGGCTGTCCCTGGCGATGGGGCTGCACCGCCGCGAGGACCGCCCGATGGGCGTGGCGGTGCGCACGTACTTCACCAGCCCGCGCCACGAGGACGACTATCTGGAGTCCTGGCTGGAGCTGTGGGACCGCCGCGGCGCCGAGGACCGCCTGCTGCCGGGCTACGGCTGGATCTTCGGCATGGGCGACGGCACGTCCAACGTCGGACTCGGCGTGCTCAACACCTCCGCTTCCTTCAAGGAACTGGACTGGCGCGAGGTCCTGAAGGCGTGGTGCGCCTCGATGCCGGAGGACTGGGGCTACACCCCGGAGAACATGACCGGCCCGATCCGCGGCGCCGCCCTGCCGATGGCCTTCAACCGCCAGCCGCACTACACCAAGGGCCTGCTGCTCGTCGGCGACGCCGGCGGCCTGGTGAACCCCTTCAACGGCGAGGGCATCGCCTACGCCATGGAGTCCGGGCAGATCGCCGCCGACGTCATCGTCCAGGCGCACGCCCGCTCGACCCCCGCGGGCCGGGAGATGGCCCTCCAGCGCTACCCGCAGGTCCTCAAGGACACCTACGGCGGCTACTACACGCTGGGCCGCGCCTTCGTGAAGCTCATCGGCAACCCCAAGGTCATGAAGATCGCCACGCAGCGCGGTCTGACCCACCCGATGCTCATGAAGTTCACGCTGAAGCTCCTGGCGAACCTCACGGACCCGACCGGCGGCGACGCGATGGACCGGATCATCAACGGCCTGAGCAAGGTGGCCCCGAAGGCCTGACCGCCCCGCCCGGGGAACTCCGGGCACGCGTAAGGGCCGCTGCCCCCGAGCGGCTGCGGCCCTTACGGCGATCTGTACGGCTCAGAGCACGCGGACCGCGCCCGACGCCGGGTAACCCGACAGGTCCTGGATGACGACGCCCTTGGAGGGGTTGGCCGCGTCCAGGTACTGGCCGTTACCGATGTAGACGCCCACATGGTAGGCGGAACCCTTGCCGCCCCAGTAGAGGATGTCGCCGACCTGGACCTGCGACAGCGGGATGTCGGTGCCGGCCATCGACTGGTCCTGGGAGACCCGCGGCAGGTCGACGCCGACCTGCTTGAAGGCGGCCTGCACCAGGCTGGAGCAGTCCCACGCGTTGGGGCCGGTGGCACCCATGACATACGCGTCGCCGACCTGAGCCTTGAGGAAGGAGACGACCGTCGCGACGCTGCCGCTGGCGGGGGCGGAGACGCTCGCGGAGGCGGACAGGGTGGCGCGCTCGGTGCTGCGCGACGCGGCGGCCTCTGCGGCGGCCTTACGGGCCTCCTCGGCCTTCTTCTTCGCCTCGGCCTTCTTCTTGGCCTGTGCGAGGTCCTTCCTGGCCTCCTGGGCCGCCGCGGCGGCGGCCGCGTCACGCTCGGCCTCGAGCTCGTAGTTCGCCGCCGCCAGCTGCGTGGCGTCCGCGGACTGGGCGAGCTGGTCCGCCAGGTCCCCCGAGAGGGTGGGCAGTTCGATGGTCTGCGTGACCGGCTCGGCGGCGTTCGCCGTGGCCGCAGCACCAGCCGCCGCCATGCTGAGGACGCCACCGGCGACTCCGGCACGCATCGCGATCGTGGTCGACGCGGTGCGGCGGGGCTTCCGGTGGCTGCGTATGTGAGCGGTGTGGGACATGGGTACAACCGGTATCAGGGGCTCCTCCATACCTTCAAGAAACGTGGGCTGCGCCACAGTTGTTCAACGGACGCCCCAAATTCCCGGCGGAGCGCCCTTTATTGACGCCGTAACGGACATTACGGACGGCCGTCATCCTGCCCGTGATCAAGGGCTTTCATCATTAAGTCCTAATTGCCCCGCGCTTACCACTGGTTGGGACCATTGGCCAAGCCCGGTTCTCACGGACCCCTGACAGGTGTGGCGGAGGTCACGCAACGGTTACGGTCGCGGGCGCGTCCGGAGTCCGGATCGCGCCTGTGGAGTTCGTGAACGCGCGCACGCGTCCACATCGGACCCCGCCGCTCCCTCTGATGTGTGAACGCGGTCCCCTATCAAGTCCGTCGGTCCAACTCCAATTTGCATGCAAGGGAAGCCTCTTGATATGGAGACGCCCCCTCTGAGCTGCGCCGACGAGCGAAAATGTCACCTCTGGTGATCACTCGGACGCTTCAGGTGCGAAGATCACCGCTCATCCGTGTTCATGATCGTTCGTCAGGTGGTGGAGATCACAAAGCTTGTGCAATACCCCGTGTCGCAGATCACAGACCGGCAGGCATAAGATGCGAGGCAGTTGGGCTTGTGACCTGCTTCACATG
The DNA here is from genome assembly GCF_042792555.1 of Streptomyces sp. NPDC056628. NCBI lineage: Bacteria > Bacillati > Actinomycetota > Actinomycetes > Kitasatosporales > Streptomycetaceae > Streptomyces > Streptomyces sp. NPDC056628. The sequence goes on along the minus strand of NZ_JBHTWG010000013.1, from coordinate 113,159 downwards.
TTCTCGATCTTCGCCGGGACGAGCGGTGTTCGTGGGACCGGTGGGGTGGCCGTGAGCCCAGTGCAACCTCCCCCAGGTCTCGGCTCCGCTCGACCAGGGGGGACCCCCATGCAGTCAGTGCCGACTGAGAGGAGCGAGGAGCGGTGAACGCGTATGCGCCCATCCTCGTACTGGGAGCCCTCGGGGCAGGCTTTGCGATCTTCTCCGTGGTCATGGCCACGCTGATCGGTCCGAAGCGGTACAACCGGGCCAAGCTCGAGGCTTACGAGTGCGGAATCGAGCCGACCCCCACGCCGGCCGGTGGCGGGCGCTTCCCCATCAAGTACTACCTGACGGCGATGCTCTTCATCATCTTCGATATCGAGATCGTCTTCCTCTACCCCTGGGCCGTCACCTTCGACTCCCTGGGGATCTTCGGGCTCGTGGAGATGCTGCTCTTCGTGCTCACCGTCTTCGTCGCGTACGCGTACGTATGGCGGCGCGGCGGCCTGGAATGGGACTGAGGGGCCTTTAACGACATGGGACTCGAAGAAAAGCTGCCGAGCGGATTCCTGCTGACCACCGTCGAGCAGGCTGCGGGCTGGGTGCGCAAGGCGTCCGTCTTCCCGGCCACCTTCGGCCTCGCGTGCTGCGCCATCGAGATGATGACGACCGGCGCCGGCCGCTACGACCTGGCGCGCTTCGGAATGGAGGTCTTCCGCGGATCGCCGCGCCAGGCCGACCTGATGATCGTCGCCGGCCGGGTCAGCCAGAAGATGGCGCCGGTGCTCCGGCAGGTCTACGACCAGATGCCGAACCCCAAGTGGGTGATCTCCATGGGGGTCTGCGCCTCCTCGGGCGGCATGTTCAACAACTACGCGATCGTCCAGGGCGTCGACCACATCGTCCCGGTCGACATCTATCTCCCGGGCTGTCCGCCACGGCCCGAGATGCTGTTGGACGCCATCCTCAAGCTGCACCAGAAGATCCAGGGCTCCAAGCTCGGGGTCAACGCCGAGGAAGCGGCCCGTGAGGCGGAGGAAGCGGCGCTCAAGGCCCTGCCCACGATCGAGATGAAGGGGCTGCTGCGGTGAGCGACGCCAACGGCACCAACGGGGCGAACGGGTCGAACGGGGCGAACCCCGAGAAGGACCTGTCCGCCTCCAACCTCCCCGGCCGGCGCGGCCAGGGCGGCGAGGAGATCCGCGTCCAGCGCGGCATGTTCGGCGCCGGCAACGGCGGCGACACCTCCGGATACGGCGGCCTGGTCCGCTCGGTCCGCCTCCCGGGACCGGCGAGCCGTCCCTACGGCGGCTGGTTCGACGAGGTCGCCGACGAACTCGAGGGCGCGCTGGAGGAACAGGGCCTGCTGCCCGACAACGCCATCGAGAAGACGGTCGTCGACCGCGACGAACTGACCTTCCACGTCGAACGCGAGCACCTGCTCCGCGTCGCCCGCACCCTGCGCGACGACCCGGCCCTGCGGTTCGAGCTGTGCACGGGCGTCAGCGGCGTCCACTACCCGCACGACAAGGGCCGCGAGCTGCACGCCGTCTACCACCTGCGCTCGATCACCCACAACCGGCTGATCCGCGTGGAGGTCAGCGTCCCGGACAGCGACCCGCACGTCCCGTCGCTCGTCTCCGTGTACCCGACGAACGACTGGCACGAGCGCGAGACGTACGACTTCTTCGGCATCGTCTTCGACGGTCACCCCGCCCTGACGCGGATCATGATGCCGGACGACTGGCAGGGCCACCCGCAGCGCAAGGACTACCCCCTCGGCGGCATCGCCGTCGAGTACAAGGGCGCCCAGATCCCGGCTCCGGACCAGCGGAGGTCGTACTCGTGAGCACGCAGTCAGCATCCGCCCGTGAAACCACCGAGGGCACGGTCTACACCGTCACCGGCGGCGACTGGGACGAGGTCGTCGAGTCCGCGGCCAAGGCCGACGACGAGCGCATCGTCGTCAACATGGGCCCCCAGCACCCGTCCACCCACGGAGTGCTGCGCCTGATCCTGGAGATCGAGGGCGAGACGGTCACCGAGGCCCGCTGCGGCATCGGCTACCTCCACACCGGTATCGAGAAGAACCTCGAGTACCGGACCTGGACGCAGGGCACCACGTTCGTGACGCGCATGGACTACCTGACGTCCTTCTTCAACGAGACGGCATACTGCCTCGCCGTGGAGAAGCTCCTCGGCATCGAGGACGAGATCACCGAGCGCGCCAAGATCATCCGAGTGCTCCTGATGGAGCTGAACCGGCTCTCCTCCCACCTGGTGTGCATCGCCACCGGCGGCATGGAGCTCGGCGCCACCACGATCATGATCTACGGATTCCGTGATCGTGAAATGATTCTCGACATCTACGAGCTCATCACGGGCCTGCGGATGAACCACGCGTACATCCGCCCCGGCGGACTCGCGCAGGACCTGCCGCCCGGCGCGGTGGACCACATCCGCGAGTTCGTGAAGAAGATGAGGAAGAACCTCCCGGAGTACGACAAGCTCGCCACCGGGAACCCCATCTTCAAGGCCCGTATGCAGGACGTCGGCTACCTCAACCTGGCCGGCTGCATGGCCCTCGGCGCCACCGGCCCGATCCTGCGCTCCACCGGCCTCCCGCACGACCTGCGCAAGGCGCAGCCGTACTGCGGCTACGAGACCTACGACTTCGAGATCCCGACCGCCGACACCTGCGACTCCTACGGGCGCTTCCTGATCCGCCTGGAGGAGATGCGCCAGTCGCTGGGGATCGTCGAGCAGTGCCTGGACCGGCTCGAGCCGGGCCCGGTCATGGTCGCCGACAAGAAGATCGCCTGGCCCGCCCAGCTCGCCCTGGGACCCGACGGGCTCGGCAACTCCCTCGACCACATCAAGAAGATCATGGGCACCTCCATGGAGGCCCTGATCCACCACTTCAAGCTGGTCACCGAGGGCTTCCGCGTCCCGCCGGGACAGACCTACGCGGCCGTCGAGTCGCCCAAGGGGGAACTCGGGGTGCACGCCGTCTCCGACGGAGGCACCCGCCCCTTCCGGGTCCACTTCCGCGACCCGTCCTTCACCAACCTGCAGGCCATGGCGGCGATGTGCGAGGGCGGCCAGGTCGCCGACGTCATCGTCGCCGTCGCGTCCATCGACCCCGTGATGGGAGGCGTCGACCGGTGACCACCTCATCTTCCGAGCGGGGCGTCAGCCTGGGCATGCCCGAACTGCCCGCCCCCGGCTACCCGGACGACGTGCGCGCCCGGCTGGAGGCCGACGCCCGCGAGATCGTCGCCCGCTACCCGGACTCGCGGTCCGCCCTGCTGCCGCTGCTGCACCTCGTGCAGGCGGAGGAGGGCCACGTCACGCGCACCGGGATGCAGTTCTGCGCGGACGTGCTCGGCCTGACCACGGCCGAGGTCACCGCGGTCGCGACCTTCTACACCATGTACCGCCGCAAGCCGTCCGGCGACTACCAGGTGGGCGTGTGCACCAACACGCTGTGCGCGGTCATGGGCGGCGACGCCATCTTCGAGGAGCTCCAGGAACACCTGGGCGTCGGCAACGGCGAGACCACCGACGACGGCAAGGTCACCCTGGAGCACATCGAGTGCAACGCGGCCTGCGACTACGCCCCGGTCGTGATGGTCAACTGGGAGTTCTTCGACAACCAGACCCCCGACAGCGCCAAGCGGCTCGTCGACGACCTGCGCGCCGGCCGTGACGTGGCGCCCACACGCGGGGCCCGCCTGTGCACCTTCAAGGAGACCGCGCGGATCCTGGCCGGCTTCCCCGACGAGCGGCCCGGAGCCGTCGAGGAGGGCGGCAGCGCCGGACCGGCGTCGCTGGTGGGCCTCCGCCTGGCCAGGGGAGAGGCCGCACCCGCGCGCGTGGTCCATCCGCGCGACGAGCCGCAGGACAGGACCGTGCACCAACCGTCGCCGGCTGAACACCTCAGCTCGCACGACGCGCCGCAGGATTCGTCCGCGTCCGACCCGGCCCACCCGGCGGGGCCTGTCGCCGAGGAGGGGGAGTGATGACATTGACAGCGGAGCTGAAGGAGAACAGTCCCGAGAAGCTGCTCGCACCCGTGCTGTCGGCCTTCTGGGACGAGGACCGGTCCTGGACGCTCGACGTCTACCGCAGGCACGAGGGGTACGAGGGACTCCGCAAGGCGCTCGCGATGTCGCCGGACGACCTCATCGCCTACGTCAAGGACTCCGGTCTGCGCGGGCGCGGCGGCGCGGGATTCCCCACCGGGATGAAGTGGCAGTTCATTCCGCAGGGAGACGGAAAGCCGCACTATCTGGTGGTCAACGCCGACGAATCGGAGCCGGGGACCTGCAAGGACATCCCCCTCCTCTTCGCGAACCCGCACAGCCTCATCGAGGGCATCGTGATCGCGTGCTACGCCATCCGGTCGTCGCATGCCTTCATCTATCTGCGGGGTGAAGTCGTCCCCGTCCTGCGGCGGTTGCACGAGGCCGTGCGCGAGGCCTACGCGGCGGGCTACCTCGGCAAGGACGTCCTGGGCAGCGGACTCGACCTCGAACTCACCGTGCACGCCGGAGCCGGCGCGTACATCTGCGGTGAGGAGACCGCGCTGCTCGACTCGCTCGAAGGCCGCCGTGGTCAACCGCGACTGCGTCCCCCCTTCCCGGCCGTGGCAGGTCTCTACGCCTGCCCCACCGTGGTGAACAACGTCGAGTCGATCGCGTCGGTTCCCGCCATCCTGAACCGGGGCAAGGAGTGGTTCCGCTCGATGGGCAGCGAGAAGTCCCCGGGCTTCACGCTGTACTCGCTCAGCGGCCATGTCGCCGGCCCCGGCCAGTACGAGGCGCCGCTCGGCATCACCCTGCGCCAGCTGCTCGACATGAGCGGCGGCATGCGGCCCGGCCACCGGCTGAAGTTCTGGACGCCGGGCGGCTCGTCCACGCCGATGTTCACCGACGAGCACCTCGACGTCCCCCTCGACTACGAAGGGGTGGGCGCCGCCGGCTCCATGCTCGGCACCAAGGCGCTCCAGTGCTTCGACGAGACGACCTGCGTGGTCCGCGCCGTCACCCGCTGGACCGAGTTCTACGCCCACGAGTCCTGCGGCAAGTGCACGCCCTGCCGCGAAGGCACGTACTGGCTCGTGCAGTTGCTGCGCGACATCGAGGCCGGCAAGGGCGTGATGAGCGACCTCGACAAGCTGAACGACATCGCCGACAACATCAACGGCAAGTCCTTCTGCGCCCTCGGCGACGGTGCCGCCTCGCCGATCTTCTCCTCGCTGAAGTACTTCCGCGAGGAGTACGAGGAGCACATCACGGGCCGTGGCTGCCCCTTCGACCCCGCCAAGTCGACGGCCTGGGCCGACCACCGCACGGAGGTGAACGCATGACTGTGACCACCAGCGCTCCCTCCGGAGGGGGAGAGGCGGCGGTCCCGCCGGAGGACCTCGTGACGCTGACGATCGACGGCGCCGAGATCAGCGTGCCCAAGGGCACCCTGGTCATCCGGGCCGCCGAGCAGCTCGGCATCGAGATCCCGCGCTTCTGCGACCACCCGCTCCTCGACCCGGCCGGCGCCTGCCGCCAGTGCATCGTCGAGGTCGAGGGCCAGCGCAAGCCGATGGCGTCCTGCACGATCACGTGCACCGACGGCATGGTCGTGAAGACGCACCTCACCTCGCCGGTCGCGGAGAAGGCGCAGAAGGGTGTGATGGAGCTCCTGCTCATCAACCACCCGCTGGATTGCCCGGTCTGCGACAAGGGCGGCGAGTGCCCGCTGCAGAACCAGGCCATGTCGCACGGCGCCGCCGAGTCCCGCTTCGAGGGCAGGAAGCGCACGTACGAGAAGCCCGTCCCGATCTCCACGCAGGTGCTGCTCGACCGCGAGCGGTGCGTGCTGTGCGCCCGCTGCACCCGGTTCTCCAACCAGGTCGCGGGCGACCCGATGATCGAGCTGGTCGAACGCGGCGCCCTCCAGCAGGTCGGCACCGGCGAGGGCGACCCGTTCGAGTCGTACTTCTCCGGCAACACCATCCAGATCTGCCCGGTCGGCGCGCTCACCTCGGCGGCGTACCGATTCCGCTCCCGGCCCTTCGACCTGGTCTCCTCGCCGTCGGTGTGCGAGCACTGCTCGGGCGGCTGCGCCACCCGCACCGACCACCGGCGCGGCAAGGTCATGCGGCGCCTCGCGGCGGACGACCCCGAGGTCAACGAGGAGTGGATCTGCGACAAGGGGCGCTTCGCCTTCCGCTACGCCCAGCAGCGCGACCGGCTGGACACCCCGCTGGTGCGCAACGCCGAGGGCGACCTCGAACCGGCGTCCTGGCCGGAGGCGCTCCAGATCGCCGCCCAGGGGCTGCTCGCCTCGCGCGGCCGGACCGGTGTGCTGACCGGTGGCCGGCTCACCGTCGAGGACGCCTACGCGTACAGCAAGTTCGCGCGCGTGGCCCTCGACACCAACGACATCGACTTCCGCGCGCGGGCGCACAGCGGCGAGGAGGCCGACTTCCTCGCCGCCCAGATCGCCGGTCGCGGCCGTGACCTCGACGGCAGCGGAGTCACCTACACCTCCCTGGAGAACGCGCCCGCCGTCCTGCTGGCCGGGTTCGAGGCCGAGGAGGAGGCACCCGGCGTCTTCCTGCGGCTGCGCAAGGCGTGGCGCAAGCACGGCCAGAGGGTCTTCTCCCTGGCCACGCACGCGACCCGGGGCCTGGAGAAGGCCGGCGGCACCCTGCTGCCCGCCGCTCCCGGCACCGAGACCAAGTGGCTGGACGCGCTCGCCGCCGGCACCGGCCTGGAGGGCCCCGGCGCCGAGGCGGCCGGGGCGCTGCGCACCGAGGGTGCAGTGATCGTCGTCGGCGAGCGGCTGGCCGCCGTCCCGGGCGGGCTCACCGCCGCCGTGCGGGCCGCGGCCGCCACCGGCGCCCAGCTGGTGTGGATCCCGCGCCGGGCCGGGGAGCGGGCCGCCGTCGAGGTGGGCGCGCTGCCGTCGCTGCTACCCGGCGGGCGTCCCGCGACCGACCCGCGCGCGCGGGACGAGGTCGCCGCCCTGTGGGGCGTGGCCGAACTCCCCTCCCGCTACGGCCGTGACACCGGGCAGATCGTGGAGGCCGCCGCGCGCGGCGAGCTCCAGGCCCTGCTGGTCGCGGGCGTCGAGGTCGCCGACCTGCCCGACCCGGCACGCGCGCGCGAGGCGCTCGCCGAGGCCGGCTTCGTGGTCTCGCTCGAGTTGCGGCCCAGCGAGGTGACGGAGCTCGCCGACGTGGTGCTGCCGGTGGCCGCCGTCGCCGAGAAGGCCGGCACCTTCCTCAATTGGGAGGGCCGGGTGCGCTTCTTCGAGGCCGCGCTGAAGCCCGACCAGTCGACCCGCCGGCCGGCCCCGGCCGACGCGCGGGTCCTGCAGATGCTGGCCGACGCGATGGACGTGCACCTGGGGCTGCCCGACCTGCGCACCACGCGCGCGGAGATCGACCGGCTCGGCTCCTGGGACGGTCCGCGGGCCGCCCAGCCGCTGGAGATCGCCGCCCAGCTGCCGCGTCCGGCGGCCGGTGAGGCCGTCCTCGCCGGGCACCGGCTGCTGCTCGACCAGGGCCTGCTCCAGCAGGGCGACGAGGCGCTCGCCGGTACCCGGCACGCCGCCCACGCGCGCGTGTCGGCCGCCACGGCCGCCGAGGCGGGCGTGAAGGACGGCGACGTGCTCGCCGTCACCGGGCCCGCCGGGGTCGTCGAACTGCCGCTCCAGATCACGGAGATGCCCGACCGGGTGGTGTGGCTGCCGCTGAACTCCGCCGGCGCGGGCGTCGCCTCCGACGCCGGGGTGCTGCCCGGCTCACTCGTCCGTATCGGCCCGGCGACCCTCGCGTCCGAGGCCCCCGAGGAGGTGGAGGCATGAGCCCTTTCCTCGCCGCTGAAGACCTCTCGATGTTCGGCCGCGACCCCTGGTGGCTGGTCGTCGTCAAGGCGGTGTTCTGCTTCGCCTTCCTGATGGTGACCGTGCTGTTCTCGATCGTCTGGGAGCGCAAGGTCGTCGCGTGGATGCAGTTGCGCATCGGCCCCAACCGGCACGGCCCCTGGGGCATGCTCCAGTCCCTCGCCGACGGCATCAAGCTGATGCTCAAGGAAGACGTCATCGTCAAGCGCGCCGACAAGGTGGTGTACGTCCTCGCGCCGATCGTCGCGGCCATCCCGGCCTTCATGGCGATCGCGGTGATCCCCTTCGGCCCGGCCGGCAACGAGATCTCGATCTTCGGCCAGCGCACCACGATGCAGCTCACCGACCTGCCGATCGCGATGCTCTACATCCTCGCGGTCGCCTCGGTCGGCATCTACGGCATCGTGCTCGCGGGCTGGAGCTCCGGATCGACGTACCCGCTGCTCGGCGGTCTGCGCTCGTGCGCGCAGATGATCTCCTACGAGATCGCGATGGGCGCCGCGTTCGCCTCGGTGTTCCTCTACTCCGGGTCGATGTCCACCTCGGCGATCGTCGAGGCGCAGCACGACCGCTGGTACATCGTCCTGCTGCCGGTGTCGTTCCTGATCTACATCGTGACGATGGTCGGCGAGACCAACCGCGCCCCCTTCGACATGCCGGAGTCCGAGGGCGACCTGGTCGGCGGTTTCAACACCGAGTACTCGTCCATCAAGTTCGCGATGTTCATGCTCGCCGAGTACGTGAACATGGTGACGGTCTCGGCGGTGTCCGTGACGCTCTTCCTGGGCGGCTGGCGGGCGCCTTACCCGATCAGCTCCTTCTGGGAGGGCGCGAACCACGGCTGGTGGCCGCTGCTCTGGTTCGTCATCAAGGTGCAGCTGCTGCTGTTCTTCTTCATCTGGCTGCGCGGCACGCTCCCGCGCGTGCGCTACGACCAGCTGATGAAGCTCGGCTGGAAGGTCCTCATCCCGGTCTCCGTCGTCTGGCTGATGCTGGTCGCGACCGTGCGGACGCTGCGCAACGAGAACTACGACTTCGCGGACATCGCCCTGTACGTCGGCGGCGGAGTCATCGCGCTGCTGTTGCTCTCCGTCATCGCGGACCTGTTCCGCGAGCGGGCGAAGGGCGCGGCGCAACCCGCCGAGGAGCCCGCCGGGTTCGACCCGATGGCCGGTGGCTTCCCCGTACCGCCGCTGCCCGGACAGGAGCTGCCGCCGGTCCCGCGGCGCCGGCCGAGCCGGGAGCGGGAGCTGATTGTCAGTGGCGGGTCCGATACTCACAGTGACGGATCTCTGGATGGAAAGGAGGCGTCCGATGGCTGAGGAGCCCAAGGAGGCCGGGCAGACGAAGCCCAGCTTCCAGAACCCCGTGGCCGGCTTCGCCGTGACCTTCAAGGCCATGTTCAAGAAGCGGCTGACCGAGCAGTACCCGGAGCAGCAGAAGACCACCGCTCCGCGCTTCCACGGACGGCACCAGCTCAACCGCCATCCGGACGGCCTGGAGAAGTGCGTCGGCTGCGAGCTGTGCGCCTGGGCCTGTCCCGCCGACGCCATCTACGTGGAGGGCGCCGACAACACCGACGAGGAGCGCTACTCGCCGGGCGAGCGGTACGGCCGCGTCTACCAGATCAACTACGCCCGCTGCATCCTGTGCGGCCTGTGCATCGAGGCGTGCCCCACGCGCGCGCTCACGATGACCAACGAGTTCGAGCTGGCGGACTCCAGCCGCGCCAACCTCATCTACACCAAGGAGCAGTTGCTCGCCGGTCTGGAGGAGGGCATGGTCGACTCGCCCCACGCCATCTACCCCGGCACCGACGAGCAGGACTACTACCGGGGGCTGGTGACGGAGGCCGCGCCGGGCACGACCCGGCAGGTCGCGGTCTCCAAGGGCGAGGCCCCGCAGGAAGGCGCCTCGACCTTCGGCGAGGACGAGCCGGCCTCGGGGAAGGCGGTCGGCCGATGAGCGCTCAGATCGCCGCCGCCTACTCCACCTCCACCGGCGAGGCCGTGCAGTTCTGGATCCTCGGCACCGTCGCCGTGCTCGGCGCCCTGGGCACCGTCTTCCTCAAGAGGGCCGTGCACAGCGCGCTCTGCCTCGCCGGCACCATGATCGTCCTTGCGGTGTTCTACCTGGCCAACGGCGCGTACTTCCTGGGCGTCGTGCAGATCGTCGTCTACACCGGCGCGATCATGATGCTGTTCCTCTTCGTGGTGATGCTGGTCGGCGTGACGGCCGCGGACTCCCTGAAGGAGACCATCAAGGGCCAGCGCTGGCTGGCCCTTCTGTGCGGCCTCGGCTTCGGCATCCTGCTGTTCGCCGGCATCGGGAACGCGTCGCTGCGGCAGTTCGACGGCCTCGCGCAGGCCAACGCGAACGGCAACGTGGAGGGCCTGGCCACCCTCATCTTCACGAGGTACGTCTTCGCGTTCGAGATCACCGGCGCCCTGCTGATCACCGCCGCGATCGGCGCCATGGTCCTCACGCACCGCGAGCGCACCGAGCGCGCCAAGACCCAGCGGGAGCTGTCCGAGGAGCGCGTGCGCGAGGGCAAGCACGTCCCGCCGCTCCCGGCGCCCGGCGTCTACGCCCGGCACAACGCCGTGGACATCGCCGGTCTGCTGCCCGACGGCACCCCGTCCGACCTCACCGTCAGCAAGACGCTGCGCGAGCGCGGCCAGATCCGTGACGTGTCCACCGAGGCGCTCAACGACCTGCGGGCCCTGGAGCAGCGCGCGGCGGAGCGCCTGGAGCGGACGCCGATCGAGCCGTCCACCTTCAAGCGTCCGGAGGAGGCGTCCAAGTGAACCCGGTCAACTACGTCTACCTCGCGGCCCTGTTGTTCACGATCGGCGCCACCGGCGTGCTGATCAGGCGCAACGCGATCGTCCTCTTCATGTGCGTCGAGCTGATGCTCAACGCCTGCAACCTCACGCTGGTGGCGTTCTCCCGGATGCACGGCAATCTGGACGGCCAGATCATCGCCTTCTTCACGATGGTCGTGGCCGCCGCGGAGGTCGTCGTCGGGCTCGCGATCATCGTGTCGCTGTTCCGTTCCCGCCACTCGGCCTCGGTCGACGACGCCAGCCTGATGAAGCTCTGAGGGGTCGGAAGAAATCGTGGAGAACCTGATTGCGCTGCTGATCGCGGCGCCCCTGCTCGGAGCGGCCGTACTGCTGTGCGGTGGCCGGCGGCTCGACGCCGTCGGCCACTGGATCGGCACGCTCCTGTCGTTCGTCTCCTTCGCCTTCGGCGTGGTCCTCTTCGCCGACCTGCTCGGCAAGGGCGCCGAGGAGCGGACCCTGACGAGCCATCTGTTCAGCTGGATCCAGGTCGAGGGCTTCCAGGCGGACGTCGCCTTCCGCCTCGACCAGTTGTCCATGACGTTCGTCCTGCTGATCACCGGCGTCGGGTCGCTGATCCACGTGTACTCGATCGGGTACATGGAGCACGACGAGCGCCGCCGCCGCTTCTTCGGCTACCTGAACCTGTTCCTCGCGGCGATGCTGCTGCTCGTCCTCGCCGACAACTACCTGCTGCTGTACGTCGGCTGGGAAGGCGTCGGTCTCGCCTCGTACCTGCTGATCGGCTTCTGGCAGCACAAGCCCAGCGCCGCCACCGCCGCGAAGAAGGCCTTCCTGGTCAACCGCGTCGGCGACATGGGCCTGTCCATCGCGATCATGCTGATGTTCTTCTGGTTCGGCACCTTCGCCTTCGGGCCGCTGCTCGGCGGCGAGGGCGAGCCCGGTCTCGCCGGGGACGCGAGCGAGGGCAAGCTCACCGCGATCGGCCTGATGCTGCTGCTCGCCGCGTGCGGCAAGTCCGCCCAGGTGCCGCTGCAGTCCTGGCTCGGGGACGCGATGGAGGGCCCGACCCCGGTCTCGGCCCTCATCCACGCCGCGACGATGGTGACCGCGGGCGTCTACCTGATCGTCCGCTCCGGCGCCATCTTCGACGCGGCGCCCGACGCACAGCTGGTCGTCACGATCGTCGGCGCCGTCACACTCCTGTTCGGTGCGATCGTCGGTTGCGCCAAGGACGACATCAAGAAGGCGCTGGCCGGCTCGACCATGTCGCAGATCGGCTACATGGTCCTGGCCGCGGGCCTCGGCCCCATCGGCTACGTCTTCGCGATCATGCACCTGGTGACGCACGGCTTCTTCAAGGCCGGGCTGTTCCTCGGCGCCGGTTCGGTCATGCACGGCATGAACGACGAGGTCGACATGCGCAAGTACGGCGGTCTGCGCACGTACATGCCGGTCACCTTCATCACCTTCGGCCTCGGCTACCTCGCCATCATCGGCTTCCCGGGCCTGTCCGGCTTCTTCTCCAAGGACAAGATCATCGAGGCGGCGTTCGCCAAGGGCGGCACCGAGGGCTGGATCCTCGGCGGCTGCGCCCTGCTCGGCGCGGCCATCACCGCGTACTACATGACCCGCGTGATGCTGATGACGTTCTTCGGCGAGGAGCGCTGGCGGCACACCAGGACCGCCTCCCCGGCCGAGCCCGGCGCGGAGCCCGCCGCCGAGACCCGCCCCCAGAGCGTCGAGGGCCCGGGGGCACCCTCAGAGCACGCGGAGCCGCACCCGCACGAGTCGCCCAAGGTCATGACGATCCCCATGATCGTGCTGGCCATCGGGTCGGTGGCGGCCGGCTTCGTGTTCAACTGGCAGAGCGGCTTCGTGCACTGGCTCGAGCCCATCACCGGGCACGCGCACGGCAATCCGCCGATCAGCGCGGGCACCGTCACCGGCGCGACCGTCGCGTGCATGGTCATCGGCGTCGCCCTCGCCTGGGCCCAGTACGGCAGGCGCCCGGTCCCGGCGGTCGCCCCGCGCGGGTCGCTGCTCACCCGGGCCGCCCGGCGCGACCTGTACCAGGACGACTTCAACCACGTCGTCCTGGTCCGCGGCGGCGAGCACCTCACCCGCTCCCTGGTCTACGTCGACCACACCCTGGTCGACGGTGTCGTCAACGGCACGGCGGCCTCGGTCGGCGGTCTGTCCGGACGGATGCGCAGGTTCCAGAACGGCTTCGCGCGGTCGTACGCGGTCTCGATGTTCGGCGGTGCGGCGATCCTCGTCGCCGCGACCCTGCTGATGAGGGCGGTCTGATACCGATGTCCTTTCCTCTGCTGACAGCCACGGCGGCGCTCCCGGCGATCGGGGCGATCGCCACGGCCGCCGTGCCGGCCGCCCGGCGCACCGCCGCCAAATGGCTGGCGCTGTTCTTCTCCCTCGGCACACTCGCCCTCGCGATCGCCGTCCTGGTCCGGTTCGACCCGGACGGCGACCGCTACCAGCTCACCGAATCGCACTCCTGGATCTCCGACTTCGGGGTCCGCTACGAACTCGGCGTGGACGGCATCGGGGTGGCGCTCGTCGCGCTGACGGCGCTGCTGATCCCGTTCATCGTCCTCGCGGGCTGGCACGACGCCGACCCGCTGGAGACGGGAAGCCGGAGGTGGCGGCCGACACAGGGCTTCTTCGCCCTGATCCTGGCCGTCGAGGCGATGGTGATCCTCTCCTTCGAGGCCACCGACGTCTTCCTCTTCTACATCTTCTTCGAGGCCATGCTCATCCCGATGTACTTCCTCATCGGCGGCTTCGGGGACCGTGCCCACGAGCACGGCGAGAAGGTGGCGTCGACGCAGCGGTCGTACGCGGCGGTGAAGTTCCTCCTCTACAACCTGGTCGGCGGACTGATCATGCTGGCCGCGGTGATCGGCCTGTACGTCGTCGCGGGGAACTTCAGCCTCCAGGAGATCGCCGAGGCCCGCGCCAACGGCTCGCTGGACATGGCGACGAACACCGAACGCTGGCTGTTCCTCGGCTTCTTCTTCGCCTTCGCGGTGAAGGCGCCGCTGTGGCCGCTGCACACCTGGCTGCCGAACGCGATGCAGGAGGCCACCGCCCCGGTCGCCGTCCTCATCACGGCGGTCGTCGACAAGGTCGGCACCTTCGCGATGCTCCGCTTCTGCCTCCAGCTCTTCCCGGAGGCCAGCAAGTGGGCCACGCCCGCCATCCTGGTTCTGGCCCTGATCAGCATCATCTACGGGGCGCTGCTCGCGGTCGGCCAGCGGGACATCAAGCGCCTGATCGCCTACGCGTCGATCTCGCACTTCGGCTTCATCATCATGGGCATCTTCGCGATGACCAGCCAGGGCCAGTCCGGGGCGACGCTCTACATGGTGAACCACGGCATCTCGACAGCCGTGCTGTTGCTGGTCGCCGGATTCCTGATCTCGCGGCGCGGCTCGCGGCTCATCGCCGACTACGGCGGTGTGCAGAAGGTCGCCCCGGTGCTCGCCGGCACCTTCCTGATCGGTGGCCTCGCGACCCTGTCGCTGCCGGGTCTCGCGCCGTTCGTCAGCGAGTTCCTGGTCCTCGTCGGCACGTTCACGCGCTATCCGGCGATCGGCATCATCGCCACCTTCGGCATCGTGCTCGCCGCGCTCTACACCCTCGTCCTGTACCAGCGGACGATGACGGGCCCGGTGAAGCCGGAGGTCTCCGCGATGCCGGACCTCCGGGTACGGGAGATCGCGGTCGTCGCCCCGCTGGTCGTCCTGCTGGTCTTCCTGGGCGTCTACCCGAAGCCCGTCACCGACATCGTGAACCCGGCGGTCAAGCAGACCTTGTCCGACGTACAGAAGAAGGACCCCCAGCCCGAGGTGGAGGCGGCCAAGTGAGCGCATCAGCCGTCCACAGCCTGTGGACAACCGCGGCCGATCCGATCTCGAAGATCGACACGCCGAAGATCGAGTACGGACAGCTCTCGCCCACCCTGATCGTCGTCGGCGCGGCGCTCCTCGGGGTGCTGATCGAAGCCGTCGTCCCGCGCAGGTCCCGCTACTACGCGCAGGTGTTCACCGCCGTCGTGGCGCTCGTCGCCTCCTTCGCCGCGGTCGTGGCGCTGGCCGCCGGCGGGTACGCCACGACCAAGTCGGGCATCGCCGCGATGGGCGCGATCGCCGTCGACGGACCGGCCCTGTTCCTGCAGGGCACGATCCTGCTGACGGCCCTCGTCGGCCTGTTCACCTTCGCCGAGCGCCGGCTCGACCCGGCGGCGCACGGCAACCGGGTCGACTCCTTCGCCGCGCAGGCCGCGTCCGTGCCGGGCGGCGAAAGCGAGAAGGCCGCCGTGAAGGCGGGGTTCACCACCACCGAGGTGTTCCCCCTGCTGATGTTCGCCGTCGCGGGCATGCTGATCTTCCCGTCGGCCAACGACCTGCTGACGCTGTTCATCGCGCTGGAGGTCTTCTCCCTCCCGCTGTACCTGATGTGCGCGCTGGCCCGCCGCAAGCGGCTCATGTCGCAGGAGGCCGCAGTCAAGTACTTCCTGCTGGGAGCCTTCGCGTCCGCGTTCACCCTGTTCGGCATCGCCCTGCTGTACGGCTACGCGGGCTCCGTGTCCTACGGCACGATCGCGCGGGTCGTCGACGGCACCGCCACCGACGTCAGCCCGGTCCTGGCGGACACCATGGGCAACGACGCGCTGCTGCTCATCGGCTCGGCGCTGATCGTCATGGGTCTGCTGTTCAAGGTGGGCGCGGTCCCGTTCCACATGTGGACGCCGGACGTCTACCAGGGCGCCCCGACGCCGGTGACCGGGTTCATGGCCGCGGCGACGAAGGTGGCCGCGTTCGGCGCGCTGCTGCGCATCCTGTACGTCGTGCTGCCCGGTCTGCGCTGGGACTGGCGGCCGGTCATGTGGAGCGTGGCGATCGTCACCATGCTGGGCGGCGCGATCATCGCGATCACCCAGACCGACATCAAGCGGCTGCTGGCGTACTCGTCGATCGCGCACGCCGGGTTCATCCTGGCCGGTGTCATCGCGACCACGCCGGACGGGGTGTCGTCCGTCCTCTTCTACCTGGCCGCGTACTCGTTCGTGACGATCGGCGCGTTCGCGGTGGTGACGCTGGTGCGCGACGCCGGCGGCGAGGCGACGCACCTGTCGAAGTGGGCCGGTCTGGGCCGCCGCTCGCCGCTGGTCGCGGCGGTCTTCGCGGTGTTCCTGCTGGCCTTCGCGGGCATTCCGCTGACCTCCGGCTTCGCCGGGAAGTTCGCCGTGTTCAAGGCGGCGGCCGAGGGCGGGGCGGCCCCGCTGGTCGTGGTCGGTGTGATCTCGTCCGCGATCGCCGCGTTCTTCTACATCCGGGTCATCGTGCTGATGTTCTTCAGCGAGCCGAGGCCCGGGGGACCGACGGTGGCGGTGCCGTCCCCGCTGACGATGACGGCGATCGGCGTCGGCGTGGCGGTGACCCTGGTGCTGGGCGTGGCGCCCCAGTACTTCCTGGACCTCGCCGGCCAGGCGGGCGTCTTCGTGCGCTGACCGACCCCGCGCGGACGGCCCGGCTTCCCCTGAGGGAGGCCGGGCCGTTCCCGTACCGAGAGGGTGAGCCTGTGGACAACTCCGGGGGCTGTCGGTGCGGACCCCTATCGTGGAGGCAGTGGTCGAGGGACGACGGGCGGGGGACACGACGATGGGTGCGACGGGCGGGATCAAGGAGATGCCAGCGGTGACCGAGGCGGACCGGACAGGCGACAGCGAGGCGCTGGCCGCGCTGCACCGGGTCTTCGGATACGAGGCCTTCCGGGGCGAGCAGGAAGCCGTCATCGAGCATGTCGTGGCGGGCGGCGACGCGGTCGTGCTCATGCCGACCGGCGGCGGCAAGTCGCTCTGCTACCAGATCCCCTCCCTGGTCAGACCGGGCACGGGTGTGGTCGTCTCCCCGTTGATCGCCCTCATGCAGGACCAGGTGGACGCCCTGCGGGCGCTCGGCGTGCGCGCCGGGTTCATCAACTCCACGCAGGACTTCGACGAGCGCCGCGTGATGGAGGCGCAGTACGTCGCCGGCGAGCTCGACCTGCTCTACCTCGCCCCCGAGCGCCTGCGGCTCGACGCGACGCTCGAGCTGCTGTCCCGCGGCAAGATCTCGGTGTTCGCCATCGACGAGGCGCACTGCGTGTCCCAGTGGGGTCACGACTTCCGCCCCGACTACCTCTCCCTGTCCCTGCTGGGCGAGCGCTGGCCTGACGTGCCGCGGATCGCGCTGACGGCGACGGCCACCCGCGCCACGCACCAGGAGATCACCCAGCGGCTGGACATGCCGGACGCCCGGCATTTCGTGGCCAGCTTCGACCGGCCCAACATCCAGTACCGGATCGTGCCGAAGGCCGACCCGAAGAAGCAGCTGCTGAGCTTCCTGCGCGAGGAGCACGCGGGCGACGCGGGCATCGTGTACTGCCTGTCCCGGAAGTCCGTCGACGCGACCGCCGAGTTCCTCACCCGCAACGGCATCGAGGCGATCCCCTACCACGCGGGCCTCGACGCGGGCACCCGCGCGGCGCACCAGTCCCGGTTCCTGCGCGAGGAGGGCCTGGTCGTGGTGGCGACCATCGCCTTCGGCATGGGCATCGACAAGCCGGACGTCCGGTTCGTCGCCCACCTCGACCTGCCCAAGTCCGTCGAGGGCTACTACCAGGAGACCGGCCGGGCCGGGCGTGACGGCCTGCCCTCGACGGCCTGGATGGCCTACGGCCTCAACGATGTCATCCAGCAGCGCAAGCTGATCCATCTGGGCGAAGGGGACGAGGCGTTCCGGCGCCGCGCGGCCGCGCACCTGGACGCGATGCTGGCGCTGTGCGAGACGGTCCAGTGCCGGCGTGCCCAGCTGCTCGCCTACTTCGGCCAGGACCCCGAGGCCGGCGCCTGCGGCAACTGCGACAGCTGCCTGACACCGCCCGAGACCTGGGAGGGCACCGTGGCCGCGCAGAAGGTGCTGTCGACGGTCGTCCGCCTGCAGCGCGAGCGGGGGCAGAAGTTCGGCGCGCTGCAGATCGTCGACATCCTGCTGGGGCGGCGCACCGCCAAGGTGATCCAGTTCGACCACGACCAGCTCTCCGTGTTCGGCATCGGGGAGGAGCTGACCGAGGGCGAGTGGCGCGGCGTCATCCGGCAGCTGCTGGCCCAGGGCCTGCTCGCCGTCGAGGGGGAGTACGGCACGCTGGTGCTGACCGAGGACAGCGGCTCGGTGCTGCGGCGGGAGCGGGAGGTGCCGCTGCGCAAGGAGCCGAAGCGACCGGCGACCGCGCGGTCGGCGTCCGGATCCGGCCGCGGCGAGCGCAAGGCCAAGGCCGCGGTCGCCGAGCTGCCGCAGGAACTGGTCCCGGCCTTCGAGGCCCTGCGCGCCTGGCGTGCCGAGCAGGCCCGGGAGCAGGGCGTCCCGGCCTACGTCATCTTCCACGACGCCACGCTCCGGGAGATCGCCACGGTGTGGCCCACCTCGGTGGCCGAGCTGGGCGGGATCAGCGGCGTCGGCGAGAAGAAGCGGATGACGTACGGAGAAGGGGTGGTCGAGGTACTGGCCGGCCTGACCGCACCGGCACCCGAGTCCGCCCCACAGTCCGCCCCGCAGTCCGTCCCGGACGACCCCGACGACTGGCCGCTGGAGGAGCCGGAGCCCGACGGCTGGCAGTGAGGGCGGTGCGCCCTCTGCCTGGGCGCGCGGTGAGGTGAGGGGTGCCAGCGCATCTGGCGCCGACCTGCGCGCGCCGATGCCGGAGGGAGACGCCTCTCCCTAGGACAGCGAGAGAAGCCCCGGCGCGAAGGTGATCAGCAGGGGGACGAGCGGTACCAGGGTCGCCAGGGTCGTGGTGAGGGCGCGGTCGCGGCGGCCCAGACGCGGGGGCGGCTGGAGGAGGCGGTCGACGCGCTCGCCCAGCAGCCGGTGGGTGGAGGCGCAGGACAGCACGCCCCGGTGCTGGTTGAGCTCGATCAGGG
The DNA here is from genome assembly GCF_042792555.1 of Streptomyces sp. NPDC056628. Classification (NCBI taxonomy): domain Bacteria; kingdom Bacillati; phylum Actinomycetota; class Actinomycetes; order Kitasatosporales; family Streptomycetaceae; genus Streptomyces; species Streptomyces sp. NPDC056628. Next base: position 94,478 of record NZ_JBHTWG010000013.1, on the reverse strand, counting down.
CCAGGGCCGTCGTCAGATGGCCGCAGCGGCGGGAGGCCGTGTCGTCGGCGGCGAGCTCGACCAGGCGGTGGGTCTGGTCGCAGAAGTGGGCGAACAACGGGACACGGGGGAAACCGGTGGCGAGCGCGGTGGACAGGTGCAGCAGCCAGTCGTGGTGGGCGCGGGCATGACCCCGCTCATGGGTGAGGACGGCGTCGAGCTGGTGGTCGGTGAGGCGGTGCAGGGCACCGGTCGTGACGATCAGCTGCGGCGGACTGCCCGGCATCCACCAGGCGTCCGGGTACTCGTCCTCCAGCACCAGCAGCGGGCCGCGCGTGGAGCCGAGCCCGGCCGGCAGATCGGGGGCGCGCTCACGCAGCTGGGCCCGCGCACGGCCGCGCCGCCTGCGCGCCTCGACCAGTTCCCGCCCGAGCATCGCGGTCGTCCAGGCCGCCCCGCAGGCCAGCAGGAGGGTGAGGAGCGCGGCCCAGGCCGGGGCCGCGGAGAGGTCGTACGCCTCCGTCACGGACGCCGGCGCCGGGGCGAACAGCTGCGCGCGGGCGGTGCCGAAGACGGCGGCGGTGCCCAGGGCGAGCGCCGTCACGCAGCACAGCAGGACGGTGGCGACGAGGCACTGCCACACCCACAGCGCGACCACGGGGTCCCGTTCCGGCCAGGCGGCCCGGGTCAGGACGCGCGGAACGGGAACGGCGGCCGTCAGGCCGACGATGCTCAGCAGGAGCAGGCAGACGGTCATGCCAGGGGCTCCGGATCCTGGTCAGGGGACAGTGCGTGGGCGACGGTGCGAGGCGGCGGGCCGCGGGCACCCCGAGGGATGCGCTTCCCACCGCCAGCCAGTATGACGGTGCGGCCCGCGGCAGTCAGCGGGAAAGAGCCGACGGATCCACGGGCAGGCTCCGCCCACCCGGCGGCCGCGCCTCAGCCGGCCACGATCCGTCCGGTGACCTCGCCCAGGCCCACCCGCACATCGCCCGGGCCAGGGGCCCACGCGGTCAGAGTGACGACGTCGCCGTCCTCGAGGAACGTCCGCTTGCCGTCGGGGAGTTCCAGCGGATCGCGGCCGTTCCAGGTCAGCTCCAGGAGGGAACCGCGCTCACGCTCGGTGGGGCCGCTGACCGTGCCGGAGCCGTACAGGTCGCCGGTGCGCAGGGAGGCGCCGTTCACCGTCATGTGGGCGAGCTGCTGGGCGGCCGTCCAGTACATGGTGGAGAACGGGGGCTCGGAGACCACGTGGCCGTTGATCGCCACGGAGATGCGCAGGTCGTAGCCGCCGGGTTCGGTCTCGTCGCCGGAGTCGTCGAGGTACGGCAGCAGCGGGTGCGTGCGCTCGGGCGGCGCCGTCGTGGCCTCCTCCAGGGCGTCCAGCGGGGTGATCCAGGCCGACACCGACGTGGCGAAGGACTTGCCGAGGAACGGGCCGAGGGGGACGTACTCCCAGGCCTGGATGTCACGCGCCGACCAGTCGTTGAGCAGGCACAGGCCGAAGACGTGCTCACGGAAGTCGCTCAGCGGGACCGGCGCGCCCATCGCGGACGGCTTGCCCACGACGAAGCCGACCTCGGCCTCGATGTCCAGGCGGACGGACGGGCCGAAGACGGGGGCCGGGTCGGTGGGGGCCTTGCGCTGGCCCGAGGGCCGTACGACGTCCGTGCCGGAGACCACCACCGTGCCGGAGCGGCCGTGGTAGCCGATCGGCAGGTGCTTCCAGTTGGGGGTGAGGGAGTCCTCGGCATCCGGGCGGAAGATCTGGCCGACGTTCCGGGCGTGGTTCTCGGAGGCGTAGAAGTCGACGTAGTCCGCGACGTCGAACGGAAGGTGCAGCGTCACGGAGGAGAGCGGGTGGAACAGGTCCGCGATGGCCTCCTGGTGCGCCGGGACGGTCACCCAGGCGGTCAGCGCCCGCCGGACGTCCGACCAGGTGGTGCGGCCCGCGGCGAGCAGTGGGTTGAGCGACTCCTGGGCGAGCAGCGGGGCGTACGGCGAGTCGAGCGCCCGGGCCGCCCTCCCCGCGTCGAGGACGTGGTCGCCGAGCCGGACGCCCACCCGGCGCGCGGAGTCCGGGCCCGGGAGGGAGAAGACGCCGTACGGAAGGTTGTGCGCGCCGAAGGGGTCGCCCTCGGGGAGATCGAAGGGGGGCATGGGGTACTGCCTCACTCTCATACGCTCCGTAAGCCATGTGGTCGGGCCCACGTTACGGGTGAGGTGGCGGTCTTGGGCAGGGTGAATCCCGCGGGCAGGCGATCGGCTTCCCCCCAGCTTGCCGCGGTCGGCCGTCCCCCTCACCGGGCGAGCGGCCCCAACTCGGCGGCCGTAGCGCCCTCGAAGACCCCGCAGGGGCGAAACCGCCATAAACGGGCGCGAGTTGTGCGCGCTCGGACACAACTGGGACCGGAACGGGTGTCAACTCATGTGAACAGAGCAGCCGTCCGGTTCAGGTCGAGTCGATGGGGCTTCCTGTCCGTATTCTCTGATCATGGCCGCACCGATCGCATATTCACTCATCGCCACTGACCTGGACGGGACCCTCCTCCGAGGTGACGACACACTCTCCGACCGGTCCCTCGTGGCGCTCGCGCAGGCGGCGGTGGCCGGCGCCCAGCACCTCGTGGTCACGGGACGGCCGGCACCCAGGGTGCGGCCCCTCCTGGAGGTCATGGGCAGCAGGGGACTGGCGGTGTGCGGACAGGGCGCGCAGCTGTACGACGCCGGCCAGGACCGGCTGCTGTGGTCCATCACCCTGGAACGGGACCTGGCGGAGACCGCCCTCGGCAAGATCGAGGCCGAGGTGGGGCAGGTGTACGCGGCCGTCGACCAGGACGGAGTCGAGGGGCTCACGCTCATCGAGCCGGGTTATCTGATGCCCCACCCCACGCTGCCGGCGGTGCGGGTGCGGCATCGCGACGACCTGTGGTGCGAGCCGATCAGCAAGGTGCTGCTGCGCCATCCGACGCTGTCGGACGACGAGTTGGCGGTGACGGCCCGCGCGGTGGTGGGCTCGCTGGCGACGGTCACCATGTCGGGGCCGGGCACCGTCGAACTCCAGCCATGCGGCATCACGAAGGCGACGGGCCTCGCGCTCGCCGCCGAGCATCTCGGCCTGGGTCCGCACGAGACCATCGCCTTCGGGGACATGCCCAACGACATCCCCATGTTCGACTGGGCCGCCCACGGGGTGGCGATGGCCAACGCGCATCCCGAACTCAAGTCGGTCGCGGACGAGATCACCTTGTCCAACGAGGACGACGGCATCGCCGTCGTCCTCGAGAGACTGTTCGCCCGCAGCCTGGCCGAGTTCCCCTACTAGAGGATCCCTGCCGCAAGTTCCCCTACTGGAGGGGGAGAGCCGGCACGGCTCAGTAGGGGCCGTTCACGTTGTCGATCGAGCCGTAGCGAGCGGCCGCGTAGTTGCAGGCGGCCGTGATGTTCGCGACCGGGTCGAACGGGTCGTACGCGGTGCCCGGCACGTGGTACGTCGCGAAGGTGGGGTCGATGACCTGGAGGAGACCCTTGGACGGGGTGCCCGCGATCGCGTTGGAGTCCCAGTTGTTGATGGCGGCCGGGTTGCCCGACGACTCACGCATGATGTTGCGGTGGATGCCCTCGTAGGAACCGGGGATCCCCTTCTGCGCCATGATGTCGAGCGCCTCGCGGATCCAGCCGTCGAGGTTGTCGGCGTACGTCTTCGCGGAGGCCTGGGTGGCCTGGGCGACGGCGGACTCCTTGACGGGGGCGGACGCCGTGCTCGCCTTCGACGGCTCGGCCTTCTTCGTGCTCCGGACCTTCAGGTCGACACCCGGGTGGATCAGCCGGGGGTCGTCGCCGATGGCCTTGCGGTTGTCCTTGTAGAGCTGCCGCCAGCCGCCCTGGGCGTCGTAGCGGTCGGCGATCCCGTACAGGGTGTCGCCCTTCTTGGTGGTGTAGCTGACGGAGCCGACCGTGGCCACGGTGGGGGCCTTGGCGGGCTCGGCGGCGCTCGCGGTGGTCGCGCCCAGCAGGGGGAGCGCGAGAGCGGCGGTACCGGCTCCGGCGGCGATGACGCGCCGGGCGAACGGGCTGGTACGGGTGCGGCGGTGCTGGCCTCGGGACATGGCGCTGTTTCCTCTCCGGCGCCTGCGAGGTGAGCTGTCGGGTTCGGGCGGGAGATGCCCGGCCACGCCGCCGTAGGACGACGTGACTTCACCCCTAGCCGTCCCGGCGCGCCATCGAGGCGTGCGGTACGGCGACTTACCTGGGTCCCCCGCTCCTGCCGTGCGAGTGCGTTGTGTAGGTGGATGACTCGGGCGGCGGCAGGATTCGGCGTCCGCCCGACAGAGCGGGAACGTATGCGACAGCACATGTGTGGAACAAGTGCCGCAAGCACCTGACGTGCTAGTTGACCATGGTCTGAGGCGTATGAGGCGCTTGATCCTTTGCGGTTGCCAATTCTCAACTCGCTTTTGTGGCAAGGGGTCGACGGGCTCCGGCGGCGGAGGGGCCGATCTGGGGCCGCGTGACCCAACTCACGGCGATCACAACAGCGGCAAATCGGGCAATGATTCCAACTACCCTGTTATTGCCTACACGTGGAAAGCTCACCGTCAACGCGCCCATCTGCCCCTTGAGTCCGGAGAGTCCGTTTTGTGGGTGTGGAGCAAAAGGTGCGAAAGGGTGGCGACGCGCCCGGGGTGCCGGCGCGCAGGAACCTCGCCCTTCGTGTCGGTCGTTGAGGAGGCGTGGAGGCGTCCGGAGGGCGGGTCGGGGTAGACGGGGGCGGGGGTGTCGCGCGGGCCCGCGGTGCATCCCTCGAAGAGTCGAACGCAGTTTCGGTTCGGGAAAGGATGGGGGAGTGGGCGGCTACACACAGTGACGCGCCGATAAAACGATGAATGTCCGTCCTTATCGGGTGATCAAAAAACATACCGACCGTGAACCGATGTCGCCCGTGGTGGACGGGTGGGCGGCATCGGTGATCGAAACGTGACCGGATACGCTGACTTGAGTGATGGCAGCGACCTATCGACAAACCGTGTAACCAGCCGAAAGACACCAGCAGACAGGAGACCCCTCGTGACCGTCGTCGGGCCGTTCGGGCTGAGCGTGCGGGACCAGGCTCTGGAAGCCGATGTCCAGGCCGGATTGGCGGCTGTCGAGGAGGGACTGCTCGAAGCCACCAAGAGTGAGGTCCCCTTCATCACCGGAGCCGCCCAGCACCTGGTGCGGGCGGGCGGGAAGCGCTTCCGGCCGCTGCTGGTGATGCTCGCCGCGCGCTTCGGGGACCCGTATGCCCCGGGGATCGTGCCGTCGGCCGTGGTGGTGGAGCTGACCCATCTGGCGACGCTGTACCACGACGACGTGATGGACGAGGCCGAGGTCCGGCGCGGTGTCGACAGCGCGAACACCCGCTGGGGGAACTCCGTCGCGGTCCTCACCGGCGACTTCCTCTTCGCGCGCGCCTCGCACATCCTGGCCGACCTCGGGCCCGAGGCGGTGCGGGTGCAGGCGGAGGCGTTCGAGCGGCTGGTCACGGGCCAGATCCTGGAGACGGCCGGGCCGCAGGACGGCCGGGACCCCGTGGAGCACTACCTCGACGTGCTGAGCGGCAAGACCGGGTCGCTGGTGGCGGTCTCCTGCCGCTTCGGGGCGATGATGTCGGGCGCCGACGAGACCATGGTCGACGTGCTCACCCAGTACGGGGAGCGGCTCGGCGTCGCCTTCCAGCTCGCGGACGACGTCCTGGACATCGCGAGCGACTCCCACGAGTCCGGGAAGACGCCCGGCACCGATCTGCGCGAGGGCATCCCGACCCTGCCGGTGCTGCGGCTGCGGGAGCGCGCGGAGCGTCTGGGGCTGCCCGAGGACATCGCCCTGTGCGAGCTGCTGGACTCCGACCTGAGCGACGACGCCCGGCTCGCCGAGGCGCTGGCCGCCCTGCGTGAGCACCCGGCGCTGGAGCACGCCCGGCGGGACACGGTCCGCTACGCGGAGGACGCGCGCGCCGCGCTGGCGCCCCTGCCGGAGAACGACGCGAAGGCCGCCCTGATGGAGCTGTGCGACGCCGTCGTGCACCGGGCCGGCTGAAGCCCGGCGTCCCTGCCGCGGGACTGCCCCGCGGCCACCGTTCCTCTCCCCGCCTCACCCCCCGACCCCTACGGGTCGGGGGAGGTCCACCCCTGCGGCGTCATACCGCAGGTGTACACGGAGTTGGCTCCGCAGGTTGACGAAACTCCCTGCCCCATCTGGTCAGATGGACATCACGGAAACACCACTCCTCACCGATTCGGGTGAGAATGGCGGCTCAGGGGTGGACCTTGCCGGGTCGTGAGACTCGCGGGCGACAGACGAACGGACGGCCGCCGCCGACGACGGAGGTAGGGCACACATGGCACCGTACGAAGTCGACGACAGTACGACCGCAGGGGAGGGCGACGACCTGCGCGCGGGCCGGCGCAAGGCCGCTCGGTACGTCGTCCCGGTCACGGTGGTGGGGATCGCGGCGGCGACGATCGGGCTGGTCCCGGCGCTCGCCGACGCCGGGGACCCGGACCTGCCGGACCTCACCGCGCAGCAACTGGTCGAAAAGATCGCCAAGTCGGACGTGCAGCAGCTGTCCGGCACGTTCAAGATCACCACGGATCTGGGGCTGCCGGACCTCGGCGGGCTGGAGTCGGGTCTCACCTCGGGCCTCACCGGATCGGGCTCGGGCGGCGGCTCGTCCGCCGACCCCTCGGCGAAGCTGACCGAGCTGGCCTCCGGCACGCACACGCTGCGGGTCGCCGTCGACGGCGACGACCGGCAGAAGCTGTCCCTGCTGGACAACGCCTCCGAGTACAGCCTCATCCACGACGGCAAGGACGTCTGGGGCTACGACAGCGAGTCGGACGAGGTCTTCCACGCCACCGTCGACGAGGCCGGGCGGGAGAAGGCCAAGGGCCACGGGAAGCTCGACGAGGTTCCCGCCACTCCCAAGGAGCTCACCGAGGAGGCGCTGAAGGCGGTCGACGACACGACGTCGGTCACCGTCGACGGCACCGCGCACGTCGCCGGCCGGGACGCCTACCGGCTGCTCATCAAGCCGAAGCAGTCGGGCACCACGGTCGGCGCGATCACGGTGGCCGTGGACGCGAAGACCGGGCTGCCGCTGAAGTTCACGCTGACCCCGTCCAGCGGTGGCGCCGCCGTGGTCGACGCCGGCTTCACCCAGGTCAGCTTCGCCAAGCCCGCCGCCTCCACCTTCGACTTCACCCCGCCCAAGGGTGCGAAGGTCACCGAGGAGGGCGACGTGGACAAGGCCGCCCCGCGGCACGGCGAGGGCAGGTCCGAGGACGACGTCCGCAAGGAGTTCGAGAAGAAGTTCGGCTCCAAGGACTCCGCGGGTTCGAAGGGTTCGAAGGGCCCCGAGGACGGTCCCCAGATCATCGGCGAGGGCTGGAACACGGTGGCGGTCTTCGACACCGGCGGCGCGGGCGTTCCCTCGGGCGCCGAGGCCGGTGGCGACCTGGGCGGCTTCCTCGACTCCCTGGGCGACAAGGCCACCGGGAAGTTCGGTTCGGGCACGGTGTTCTCGACGCGCCTGATCAACGCCCTCGTCACCGACGACGGCAAGGTCTACGTCGGCGCCGTCGACAAGGCCACGCTCGTGAAGGCGGCCGACTCGGCCAAGTGAGGCGAGCGGCCCGGCCTCGGGGCCGGGCCGCCGTCACAGGGCATCACCGAGTGGCGCTCAGTCCGTCCGGTACGCGAAGCGGGCGAGCGGCGCGTCCTGGGCGAAGAACGTCTTGGCCCGGCTCAGGGCCCCGGCGTCCCGCAGCACGTCCCCGGGCTTGCTGCCGTTGCCGAGCAGCACCCCGCCGAAGCGCATCCCCATGTAGGCGGCCGAGTTGTTGAGGGTGCCGATCAGCGGGTCGGCGACCACCTGCTCCTCGTGGGCGAGCGCGGTCACGCCCCAGAGCGTGCGCCCGGCCAGGGTGTCCTTGAAGTCGACGCAGGGCGTGCGCAGCCAGCCCGACCAGTGGTCGAGGTAGCGCTTGACGTGCGCGGACACCGAGTACCAGTACAGCGGCGAGACGATCACGACGTCCGTGGCCGCGAGGGTGGCGTCGAGCAGTACGGCCGCGTTCCCCTCCGTCGGCCGCACGTGGTCGCTGTCGTGGCGCAGGTCCTCGAAGTCGGGCAATGGATGTGCCGCGAGGTCGATCCACTGCTGTTCCACACCCTCGGGCAGTTGCTCGGCGGCCCGGCGGGCCAGCAGTTCGGTGTTGCCGTCGGGGCGGCTGCTGCCGAGGACGAACAGGAAGCGGCGGGTCATGGGTCCCCCAGTGAACACGCGCGGAACGGAGCGCACGGCGATTAATAGCGTCTGCATTAAGTGCAGTTGCATTATATGCGTACGCAAGTAGCTGGCGTCCAGGGGCCGAGCGTGGCCTCGGCCGCCTCCGCCACCGCGAGCAGCGCCGTCTCCTGCCCGTGTGCCGCCACCAGTTGGAGCCCCACGGGGCAGCCGTCCGGCCCGAATCCGGCCGGAATGCTGATCGCCGGATGCCCGCTCAGGTTGAACGCCCAGGTGAGCGCGGTCGAGTACCGCTCGCCGGGACCCTGGTGACCGTGCGGCGGTGTGGGGGCCGTCGGTGTCAGGAGCAGGTGCGTCCGGCGGAAGAGAGCGGCGAGCCGGCGGTCGTTGCCCGCCCGCAGGCGCCGGGCGGCCTCGGGGGAGGGGCCGGCCCCGGACCCGCGCAGGGCGAGCCACGCCGGGGCCGGGTCGTCGAGCCGGAACACGTCCCCCGCGTCCAAGAGCAGCCGCACCACACCGGCTTCGTGGAGTCGTACGGCGGCCGCGTGTGCCACCGCCACGACCTCCGGGTCGGGGGAGGCGAAGCCCAGGTCGGGGGACCAGAGGGCGGCCGGGACGGGCGGGCCGTAGGGGCGGGAGGGCGCGTCGCCGGACACCACGGCCCAGTAGGCCACCGCGTCCGCCACGCGGCGCGTGAGCACGCCCGGCGCCATGAGTCCCGTGGAATCCCGGGTGGGGAAGCGCCCGTTGGTCGCCTTCAGGCCGACGACCCCGCACCAGGCCGCCGGAATGCGCACCGAACCGGCGCCGTCGTTCCCCGTGGCGAGCGGCACCAGCCCGGCCCCGACCGCCGCCGCCGAACCGGCCGACGAGCCGCCTGGCGTACGGTCGGGCCGCCAGGGGTTGACCGTAGGCCCGTACCGGCCCTCTCCCCAGGTCTGCCACGGGGTCCCCGGCCCCGGCACGGACGTCGCGCCCACCGGCACGCATCCCGCCGCGAGCAGCGGGGCCGCCGTACGCAGCCCGCGGCGGCCCTTCACGCCGATCGGCACCCCGGCCAGCGGCGGCCGTTCGCCCGCGTCGATCCGGGCGTCCACATCGCGCGCCCACGCCCGCGCCCGCTCGTCCCACACCTCGGCGAAGGCGGACACGGCGGGGTCGGCGCGCTCGATCCGGTCGAGGGCGTCCGCGATCACGTCCACCGCGCGCACGGCGCCCGCACGGACGGCCGAGGCGATCGTCACGGCGGAGCATGCCGAGACCGGACCGGAACCGGATCCCCCGGCGGCGGGGGTCGACGGAGGGGGCATGGGTCAGCGCCCGTACCCCGTCAGCCGCGCCAGCGCCTCCGGCTGCCCGGGCGGGCTCGGCGGCTCTCCCCGCTGCCCGCCCGGATCGCCCAGACGCCAGTCCGCCACCCACGGCACCTGGTACACGTCGATCACCGACTCGATCACCCGGACCCGCTCGGCGAGCGGACGCGGCAGCCGGCCCGGCGCGTCCGCGACCAGGACGACGCCCTCGAGGTCCAGCCCCCGCGGCGCCGTCCCACGCCGGAAGAGCTCGAGGGCGCCGGGCACGGCGGCCAGGCCGGACGCGTGGGTGCGCGCGACGAGCAGCACGGAGCGCGGGTCGTCCGGTCCGGGCCAGTCACGCCCGCAGTCCCGGCCGCCGTACGCCGTCGCGAGGGTCGTGACGCCGGCTCCGCCGTGCAGACCGACCCACGAGAAGCGCCGGGGGGCGCCGGAGGCGGGCGGGGGAGGCGGGTCGTCAGGGAGGGGGACCGGTCCGCGGAGCCAGATGTCCGGGCCCTGGCCGGACGGCCCCCGCTGTTCGCGCATGTCGGTGCGCATGCCCGCCCTCCTCCCTCGTCACGCCACGGTCCCGGGGTGAGGCATGAGAAGGCCGTGACGTGGCACAAGCTCCTGGAACGAGTCTGTGACGTCACGGTGACGCCCGCGCCGCCCGCGGCCGGAGAGACTCGACAGTACGTGTACGACGTCTTCGACGTTAACGACGTGTCCGATCTGAACGACCGCCTACCCGGCGCATGCGAGTGAGGAAGCGATGTCTCGTCTCAGCCGCGCGATGAAGCGGGAACAGAAACGCGCCGCGTCCGCCGGGGGGCCGATGCCGCCGGCGCCGATCGACGTGCGCGTCCCCGCCGCCGGGCCCGGCGCGGGCACCTGCGCGTCGATCGGCGGGGTGCCCGTCACCGCGGCGCCCGGCGAGGAGATCCAGCGGGCGGTGCTGACCCACCTCCAGCGGATCGCCGTGGCCGCCGGGCACCCGGTGTACGCGACGGTCCACGACGAGCGCATCGGCTACGTCGTGCCGCTGCGGGTGGAGCAGGACGGTTCGAGCCGCTACACGGCCGAGCCGCTGCGCACCGAACCCCCGCGCACGGCGGAGGCGCCCGTGCCGCCCGCCGAGCCCGCGCGGGAGCCGGAGGCCGCGCGGCCCGAGGAGGATCGGGCCACCCAGGTCCTCCGTCTGTCGCGGGCGCCCGAGGAGGACGCGACGCCCACGTTCCGGTTGCGTACGCTGTCCGGCCGGACGGACGACGCGGCCCCCGGCACGGTGGCGCCTCCGCTGGGAGAGTTCGGACCGCCGCCGTCCATGGAGGCACCGGCCCCGGACACGCCGGCCATGGACACGCCTGCCCCGACTACGCCGGCCCCGGATGCCATGGCCGTGGAGCCGCGGCCGCTTCCGACCGCGCCCGCCGTCCCGGAGCCGCAGCCGCTTCCGACCGCCCCCGCCGTACCGCACGCGGACCCGCTCCCGGTCTCCGCCCCTGACCTCGACCCGCTCCCGGTCTCCGCCCCTGACCTCGACCCGCAGCCCGCTCCGCCCCGTGGCTTCGACGCCGTCGCCGAGACCGTGCTGGGCGACGGCGCTCAGCCCGGTGCCACCGCCGACGCCTCGCCCTTCGCCGAACCGATGGCACGGGTGTACGACGCCGTGGGCGCGGGACGGACCGGTGAGGCGGGCGAACTCGTGCGGCGGACCGTGGCCGAGGCCTCGGCCCTGCTGGGCTTCGACCACGCCGAAGTGCTCCGGATGCGCGAACTCGCCTCCTACATCGCCTACTTGGCGGGAGAGCCGGAGCGCGCCTTCGGCCTGTCCCTCGACGTGGCGTGGGCGTACCGCCGGGCCGGGGACGCGGAGGCGGCGTACAGCGGCCTCCAGGGCGCGGCCACCGCCTGGCGGGCCGTCCGGGACCCGGCCCTGGGGCAGGACCTGGGCCGAGACCTCCTCGGCCTGTGGAGCGCTCTCGCGGCCGAGGGCGGTCCGGCCGCCGAGGAGGCCGAGGAACTGGAGTCGGCCCGGGCCCGTATGGACCGGCTGGCCGCACGGGCGGCCCGGGCCGCCCGGCCCGGGGGAGCTACCGGCGCCTAGGGCGTGTTGCGAAAGTCCCGTCTGGTCCGCGACGCCTGGCACGGCGCCTCGCCGCGTTGTCGGGATCGTCCGCGTACGCCCAGTACGCGGACGACCCTCCGCCTTGCGATGCACCGCACCAGACGCCGCGGACCCCGCCCTTCGGGCGGACGACGCTACTTTCGAAACACGCCCTAGTCGGACAGCTCCCACACCGCGTGGGCGAGGGCGTCGCTGTTGCGGTCGAGGGCGGTGTCGTTGATGTTGGACGTCGTGTCGCAGGACGAGTGGTAGCAGCGGTCGAAGGACTGCCCCGACGTGCCGCCCCACTTGGCGGCCTGCGCGGCGGTCTTCGTGCGGCTGGCCCCGGTGAACAGCCCGCCCACCGGCACGCCCGCGCTCTTGAACGGCGCGTGGTCGGAGCGGCCGTCGCCCTCGGTCTCGATCTCCGTCGGGACGCCGAGACCGGCGAAGTAGTCCTTGAACGTCTTCTCGATCGCCGGGTCGTCGTCGTAGACGAAGTAGCCGGCGTTCGGGGAGCCGATCATGTCGAAGTTCAGATAGCCGCTGATCTTCGCGCGGTTGGCGCTGGACAGGTTGTTGACGTAGGAGCGGGAGCCGACGAGTCCCAGCTCCTCCGCGCCCCACCAGGCGAACCGCAGGTGCTTGGCGGGCCGGTAGGCGGCCCGGGACACCGCGAGCGCGGTCTCCAGGACCGCCGCGGAGCCGGAGCCGTTGTCGTTGATGCCGGGTCCTGAGGTCACGCCGTCGAGATGCGAGCCGGCCATCAGGACCTGATCGGTGTCGCCGCCGGGCCAGTCGGCGATCAGGTTGTAGCCGGTGCGGCCGGACGACGTGAACTGCTGGACGGTCGTCGTGTAGCCGGCGGCGTCCAGCTTGGCCTTCACGTAGTCGAGGGACGCTTTGTAGCCGGGGCGGCCGTGGGCGCGGTTGCCGCCGTTGGCGGTGGCGATGGACTGGAACTGGGCGAGGTGTGCCTTCACGTTGGCCACCGGGATGTCGGGCGCGGCGGCGAGGGCCTCGGCCCCCGGCGTCGCGCCCGCTACGGATCCGCCGGTGAGCAGGAGGGCGACCGCGACGGCACCGGCCGCCGTCGTGCGCCCGGAGACGGAGAGCTTCATGTGGGGGGCTCCCGAAGTCCAGGGGGATCCTGTGGGATGGCCACAGGGGATCCGGGTGAATGGGGTGCCTGGATGGTCAGGCGGAATCTGACTTTCCGTCAAGAGCGCCGTTCGGACAGGAAGCCCACCGGTCCGGGAGTCACTGCACGCAGAACTCGTTGCCCTCCGGGTCCGTCATCGTCGCCCACTCGCCGCCCGGTTCCCTCACCCACCGCAGGACGCTCGCCCCCAGCTTCTCCAACCGTTCCACCTCGGCCTCGCGCTGTCCGTCCGCCGCGTGGACGTCCAGGTGCAGCCGGTTCTTCACGGTCTTCGCCTCCGGCACCCGCTGGAACAGCAGCCGGCGCCCCAGACCGGTCCCGCTGTCCTCGTCGTACGGGTCGTCCGGATGCCGTACGGCCACCAGGTCGCGGAACGCGAGCCGGCCGTGGAACTCGACGGTGGCCTCGCTGGGCAGCGCGCCCAGGTGCAGCAGCCGTTCGATGAGCGCGTTGTTGTCCTCGACCTCGTAGTGCAGCGCGGCCGCCCAGAAGTCGGCCTGGGCCTGCGGGTCGGCGCAGTCGACGACGAGTTTCCAGTGCAGCGGGGCGGGCCCGCTCCCGGGTTCCTGAGTCATGCGACCACTTCTAGGGCGTGGCCGTGCCGGACGCAACGGATAGGACCGCTCGGCGTAAAGCAGACGTTTGCGCGCGGGTGGAGACGGTAAGCCGGGTGGACCGTCAGACGTCCACGGCCGCCGAGGCCGGCTTCTCCGCCGTCCGCGGCGCGCGGGCGATCGCGGCGGCCACCCTGGCCCGCCGCGCGGCGCGCCACGCGTCCGCCGTGAGCAGCGTGAGCGCCAGCCACACCAGCGAGAACCCGGCCCACCGCTCGACCGGCATGGCCTCGTGGAAGTACAGGATGCCGAGCAGGAACTGGAAGACCGGCGCCAGGTACTGCAGCAGGCCCAGCGTCGACAGCGGCACGCGGATCGCCGCCGCGCCGAAGCAGACGAGCGGCAGGGCGGTGACGACGCCCGTGGCCGCGAGCAGGGCCATGTGCCCGGTGCCCTCCGTCGCGAACGTCGCCTGGCCCTGCGCCGAGAGCCACACCAGGTAGGCCACGGCGGGCAGGAACTGGATGGCCGTCTCGGCGGCCAGCGACTCCACCCCGCCGAGATTGACCTTCTTCTTCACGAGCCCGTAGGTGGCGAAGGAGAAGGCGAGGGTGAGGGAGATCCACGGCGGCCGGCCGTAGCCGACCGTGAGGACGACGACCGCGGCGAAGCCGATCCCGACCGCCGCCCACTGCACCGGCCGCAGCCGTTCCTTCAGGAGCAGCACACCCATGGCGATGGTGACGAGCGGGTTGATGAAGTACCCGAGCGACGCCTCGACCACATGGCCCGAGTTCACGGACCAGATGTAGACGCCCCAATTGACCGTGATCACCGCGGCGGCCACCGCGACCAGAGCGAGCCGCCGGGGCTGCCGCAGCAACTCGCCCGCCCAGGCCCAGCGCCGCACGAAGACGAGGGCGACCGCGACGAACACCAGGGACCACGCCATCCGGTGGGCGAGGATCTCGAGGGCTCCGGCCGGCTTGAGCAGCGGCCAGAAGAGGGGGACCAGCCCCCACATGCCGTAGGCCGCGAATCCGTTCAGCAGCCCTATGTGCCGCTCGCCCCTGGACTTCCCGGCCACGGTCCCTCCCTCACGCTCTCACCCTGGCCGCAGCCCCTGCCGCGACCTGCTCGAAGGTAACGCCGAAGACCCCCGGCTGTCATGTCCGTATCGCAATACGGTCATGACAGCCGGGGGTCGGGCCGGACGAGCCGTGCCTCCGGGGCGGGCGAGGCCGCCCGGGGGCTCAGTTCTTGAGCGCGTCGGCGATCGCGTCGGCGAGCGGCGTGGTCGGACGGCCCGCCAGACGGGAGAGGTCACCGCTGTCGACGACGAGCTCGCCCTTGGCGACCGAGCTGTCCACGCCCGCCAGGACCGCGGCGAACGGCGCGGGGACCCCGGCGCCGGTCAGGATGCCGGTCAGGACCTCGGCGGAGACGGGGTTGTCGGCGATCTCCCGGCCGGTCTGCCGGCTCAGCTCCGCCGCGTACTCGCCCATGCTCCAGGCGACGTCGCCGCCCAGCTCGTACGTGGTGTTCTCGTGTCCCTCACCGGTCAGCACGGCGACGGCGGCGGCCGCGTAGTCGGCGCGGGCGGCGGAGGAGATGCGGCCGTCACCGGCGGCGTGCGTGACGGCGTTGTGCTCCAGGACCGGAGCGAGGTTCTCGGTGTAGTTCTCGTGGTACCAGCCGTTGCGCAGCAGCACGTACGGCACGCCCGACGCGAGCAGCACCTCCTCGGTGGCCCGGTGGTCGTCGGCGAGGGCGGCGGTCAGGGTGCCGGGGGCGCTGGTGTAGGCGAGGAGGGCGACGCCGGCGGCCTTCGCGGCCTCGATGACCGTCCGGTGCTGGCCGACCCGGTCGTTGCCGACCTCGCTGCCCGAGATGAGCAGCACCTTGTCGCCGGCGGCGAACAGCCCGTCGAAGGTCTCCGGTGCGTTGTAGTCGGCGACGGCGACCCGGACGCCGCGTTCGGCGAGGTCGGCCACCTTCTCGGGGGTGCGGGCGACGGCGGTGACCTGGTCGGCCGGCACCTTCTCCAGCAGCTGCTCCACGACGTGGCGGCCCAGGTGCCCGGTGGCTCCGGTGACGACGATGCTCATGATCAGAACTCCTTGTGGGGTGTGGTGCCACCAACCCTAGGAGTGGCGCTAACTCTTGGAAAGTACCCACTTTGAAGTAAGGTACGGGCATGGCAGTAAGTACTGTGTCGATTGTACCGAGCACACCCCGCGGGTCCCGTACGGCTCCCGGCAAGTACACGGACCGCGAGGAGATGTGCCCGTACCGCCTGGTGCTGGAGCACGTCACCAGCCGCTGGGGCGTCCTCGTCCTGATGGAACTGCTCGACCGTCCGTACCGCTTCGGCGAACTGCGCCGGACGATCGGGCGCGTCAGCGAGAAGATGCTCACCCAGACGCTCCAGACCCTGGAACGCGACGGCCTCGTCCACCGCGACGCCAAACCGGTGATCCCGCCGAGGGTCGACTACTCCCTGACCGACCTCGGCCGCGAGGCCGCCGAGCAGGTGCGCGCCCTCGCCCTGTGGACCGAGCGCCGGATGGACGACGTGGAGCGGGCTCGCGCCGCCTACGACAGCGGCAGGAGCGAGGCGGCCGCCGGGCAGGACTGAGGGCTCCGGACGGCGCGGCACGTACGCCACGCGCGTGCGTGCCGGACGATGCCGAGGGCGGCCGGGAACGCGTTCGCGCTCCCGGCCGCCCTCGGCATCTGCCTCGGATGCGGGCTGGTCAGCCCACGACCGTCCAGGTGTCCCCGCCCGCCATCAGCGCGGCCAGGTCACCCTTGCCGTTCTGCTCGATCGCGGTGTCGAGCTGCTCGGACATGAGGGTGTCGTACACCGGCCGGTCCACCGAGCGGAACACACCGATCGGCGTGTGGTGCAGGGTGTCCGGGTCGGCCAGCCGGGACAGCGCGAACGCCGTGGTCGGCGACGCCGAGTGGGCGTCGTGGACCAGGATCCGCGACTCGTTTTCCGGGGTCACCGCGACGACCTTCAGGTCACCCGTGGCGGCGTCCCGCACGACACCGCGCGAACCGTCCGTCCCGAAGCGGATCGGCTGGCCGTGCTCCAGCCGGATCACCGCCTCCTCCGCCTGCTGCTTGTCCTTCAGCACCTCGAAGGCGCCGTCGTTGAAGATGTTGCAGTTCTGGTAGATCTCGATGAGGGCCGTTCCCTGGTGGGCGGCCGCCTCCCGCAGCACCTGCGTGAGGTGCTTGCGGTCGGAGTCCACCGTGCGCGCCACGAACGACGCCTCGGCGCCGAGGGCGAGCGACACCGGGTTGAAGGGCGCGTCCAGCGATCCCATCGGCGTCGACTTGGTGATCTTGCCGATCTCGGAGGTCGGGGAGTACTGCCCCTTCGTCAGGCCGTAGATCCGGTTGTTGAAGAGCAGGATCTTGAGGTTGACGTTGCGCCGCAGGGCGTGGATCAGGTGGTTGCCGCCGATCGACAGCGCGTCACCGTCGCCCGTGACCACCCATACCGACAGGTCGCGGCGCGAGGTCGCGAGCCCTGTCGCGATCGCGGGCGCGCGCCCGTGGATGGAGTGCATCCCGTACGTGTTCATGTAGTAGGGGAAGCGCGAGGAGCAGCCGATGCCCGAGACGAAGACGATGTTCTCCTTGGCCAGGCCCAGCTCCGGCATGAAGCCCTGCACCGCGGCGAGGATCGCGTAGTCACCGCAGCCGGGGCACCAGCGCACCTCCTGGTCGGACTTGAAGTCCTTCATGGACTGGCGGGCCGTGGCCTTGGGGATGAGCGAGAGCGCCTCGATCGTGCCCGTGCCTTCCGGGGACGTCTCAGGCATCGATGGCCTCCTTGAGAGCCTTGGCGAGCTGTTCCGCCTTGAACGGCATGCCGTTGACCTGGTTGTACGAGCGGGCGTCCACCAGGTACTTCGCGCGGACCAGCGTGGCGAGCTGGCCAAGATTCATCTCGGGGACCACCACCTTCTCGTAGCGTGCGAGTACCGCGCCCAGGTTGCGGGGGAACGGGTTCAGATGGCGCAGATGGGCCTGCGCGATCGCCTCGCCCGCGGTGCGCAGCCGGCGGACCGCGGCGGTGATCGGGCCGTACGTCGACCCCCACCCGAGCACCAGGGTGCTCGCCTCGTGCGGGTCGTCGACCTCGAGGTCCGGAACCTCGATGCCGTCGATCTTGGCCTGGCGCGTGCGGACCATGAAGTCGTGGTTGGCGGGCGCGTACGAGATGTTGCCCGTGCCGTCCTCCTTCTCGATGCCGCCGACGCGGTGCTCCAGCCCCGGCGTGCCCGGGACGGCCCACGGGCGGGCGAGCGTCTGCGGGTCACGCTTGTAGGGCCAGAAGACCTCGCTGCCGTCGTCCAGGGTGTGGTTCGGACCCTGGGCGAACTGCACCGTCAGGTCCGGCAGCTCGTCCAGCTCCGGGATGCGCCAGGGCTCGGAGCCGTTGGCCAGGTAACCGTCCGACAGCAGCATCACGGGCGTGCGGTACGTCAGGGCGATACGGGCCGCCTCCAGGGCCGCGTCGAAGCAGTCCGCCGGGGTGCAGGGGGCGACCACCGGGACCGGCGCCTCGCCGTTGCGCCCGTACATCGCCTGCAGCAGGTCCGCCTGCTCGGTCTTGGTCGGCAGACCCGTCGAGGGGCCGCCACGCTGGATGTCGATGACCAGCAGCGGCAGCTCCAGCGACACGGCGAGCCCGACCGTCTCCGACTTCAGGGCCACACCCGGCCCGGACGTCGTCGTCACGGCGAGCGAACCGCCGAAGGCCGCGCCGAGCGCCGCGCCGATACCGGCGATCTCGTCCTCGGCCTGGAAGGTGCGCACACCGAAGTTCTTGTGCCGGCTCAGCTCGTGCAGGATGTCCGAGGCCGGGGTGATCGGGTACGACCCCAGGTACAGCGGCAGGTCGGCCTGCCGCGACGCGGCGATCAGGCCGTAGGACAGGGCGAGGTTCCCGGAGATGTTCCGGTAGGTGCCGACGGGGAACGCCTTCGTCGCCGGGGCGATCTCGTAGGAGACGGCGAAGTCCTCCGTCGTCTCGCCGAAGTTCCACCCGGCGCGGTAGGCGGCGATATTGGCGGCGGCGATATCGGGCTTCTTGGCGAACTTCGACTTCAGGAACTTTTCCGTGCCCTCGGTCGGCCGGTGGTACATCCAGCTCAGCAGGCCCAGCGCGAACATGTTCTTGCTGCGCTCGGCCTCTTTACGGCTGAGATCGAATTCCTTCAGCGCCTCCACGGTCAGGGTCGTCAGCGGCACCGGGTGAAGGCTGTAACCGTCGAGGGAACCGTCCTCCAGGGGCGAGGAGTCATAGCCGACCTTCTGCATCGCCCGTTTGGTGAACTCGTCCGTGTTGACAATGATCTCCGCGCCCCGCGGAAGATCGTCGATATTCGCCTTGAGGGCCGCCGGATTCATCGCGACCAGCACGTTCGGCGCGTCGCCCGGGGTCAGGATGTCGTGGTCGGCGAAGTGGAGCTGGAAGGACGACACGCCCGGCAGGGTGCCGGCGGGGGCACGGATCTCCGCCGGGAAGTTCGGCAGCGTCGACAGGTCGTTGCCGAAGGACGCCGTCTCCGAGGTGAACCGGTCGCCGGTGAGCTGCATGCCGTCGCCCGAGTCCCCGGCGAAACGGATGATCACCCGATCCAGCCGGCGTACGTCCTTCGTCGTTCCCGCCGGTTTGCGCTGCTCTGCCACGACGGCTTCGTCGGCCTGCTCCGCTGGGCTACTGACCTGGCTGGTCACTGAACTGGACCTCCCTCGAGGCGGCTGTCTGGGCATGGCCTTCCCGCAAGCCTTCCCAGGATCAACCCTACGTCCGCAAAGGTCGCTCTCCCGGGGCCATTCGCATGACGGACTTGATGATGAAAACGTGCCCCGCCTTTGCTCCCCATGATTCACACGCCCCCCGGCGCTGGACTTGAAGACGCTTTGAGTTCTTTGTTCGGTTGCCGAATCCCTCGGGGCCGATTGCCCCGCCGGTCCCCGGTCGCGTCACGAGTTCGGTCAGGAGTTCAGATAGGTGAGGACCGCGAGGACCCGCCGGTGGTCCCCGTCGCTCGGGGACAGCCCGAGCTTGAGGAAGATGTTGCTGACGTGCTTCTCGACGGCTCCGTCGCTCACGACCAGCTGCCGGGCGATCGCCGAGTTGGTCCGGCCCTCCGCCATCAGCCCGAGTACCTCCCGCTCCCGCGGGGTGAGCCCGGCGAGCACGTCCTGCTTGCGGCTGCGGCCCAGCAACTGGGCGACGACCTCCGGGTCGAGGGCCGTACCCCCCTGGGCCACCCGCACCACGGCGTCCACGAATTCCCTGACCTCCGCCACGCGGTCCTTGAGCAGATAGCCGACCCCGCGGCTGGACCCGGCCAGCAGCTCCGTGGCGTACCGCTCCTCCACGTACTGCGAGAGAACGAGTACCCCGAGAACGGGGTGCGCCTTGCGCAGCTGCACGGCCGCCCGTACCCCTTCGTCCGTGTGCGTCGGCGGCATCCGGACGTCCGCGACCACCACGTCCGGCAGCTCGCCCTGGGCGTCCAGCTCCGTGATGGTCTTGATCAGCGCCGCACCGTCCCCGACCCCCGCCACCACGTCGTGCCCGCGGTCGGTCAGCAGCCGCGTCAGTCCCTCCCTCAGCAGCACCGAATCCTCGGCGATGACCACCCGCACCCTGTCCTCCACGATCCTCGGCCCCCCGAGCCCTGGGATTCGGCCGGGCATCCCCCCGGCCCTGACGTCCTCGCGATCTCAGTATCCCGCTTGAGGCTCGCTCGTAGGGGGCCTGTGGACAACCTGCCGGACGCGGTTCGGGGCCGCGTGCGGCCGGGGGAGGCGCACGCGGATGCCGGTCGCCCGTACGGGACGCCCGGCGGAGGGTGCTCGGTGCTTCGTACTCGTCACACGGCGGATCCGGCCCCGAACCACCCGGAGCCGGATCCCTCGCTCATCTCCCCGCCCGGAGCGGACCGTCTCAGACGGTGCGCCACGGCAGCTCCGCCGTCACGCGGGTCGGCCCGCCCTTCGGCGAGTCGACCACGAGGATCCCGTCGACCGCGTCGAGCCGCTCCGCGAGCCCCGCAAGGCCCGAGCCGGCCGCCACGTCGGCGCCGCCGGCCCCGTCGTCCACGACCTGCAGCATCAGCCGGTTCTCCACACACCACACGTCCACCGACGCCCAAGTGGCCCGCGCATGCTTGCTGATGTTCTGCAACAGCTCCGAGACCGTGAAGTAGGCGATGCCCTCGATCGCGGGCACCGGACGCTCCTCCAGGTCGACCTGGACCTCCACCGGCACCGCGCAGCGTGAGGCGACCGCCGACAGGGCCGCGTCCAGCCCGCGGTCGGTCAGGACGGCCGGGTGGATGCCGCGCGCCAGATCGCGCAGCTCCTGCAGGGCCGTCTTCACCTCGCCGTGCGCCTCGTCGACCATGCGCGCCGCGGCCTCCGGGTCCTCCGCCAGCTTCTCCTTCGCCAGCCCCAGGTCCATCGCCAGGGCCACCAGGCGGGCCTGCGCCCCGTCGTGCAGGTCGCGCTCGATACGGCGCAGGTCGGCGGCCGCCGTGTCCACGACGGTCCCGCGGTCCGATTCCAGCTCCACCACGCGCGTGGCCAGCCGCGACGGCCCGAGCAGGCCGTGCACCATCACCCGGTCGACCGTCGTCAGCGCCCGGACGATCCACGGCGTCGCCAGCGTGAAGACCAGCCCGACCAGCGCGGTGACCGTGATCTCGAACGGGTTGTCGAGATAGATGCTGTGCGTCTCGTCGCCGAACAGCTGCAGACCGTCCTGCCCCGCCCAGACCGGGAAGACCCAGAACCACAGCGGATACGTCAGCAGCGCCCATCCGTACGTCCACAGGCTCAGCGCGACGGTGAAGGAGAACACCGCCCACGGGAAGTGCAGCACCGCGTACAGCGCCGACCGCCAGGACGTGCCGCTCTTGAGCACCGCGCCGATCCAGCCCATGAAGCCGCCCTGGCGGGTCCGCAACGGCTCCGGGTCGCCCACGTCCAGGTGGAGCAGCGCCCGCGCGCGGGTCCGCTCCAAGGCGCCGAAGCCCCGGCAGCCGGCGAGGGCCGCCGCCAGCACCGGCACGCCCAGGAACGTCACCAGCAGGCCCGCTCCCAGCGACACCATCGTGACCGCGTACACGAACAGCATGATGCTGATCGGCAGCCCCAGCAGGACATATCCGAACTCCCGCCAGCTGCGTGCCGCGAACGGCGCACGCAGCACGGCCGGCACCCGGTGCCGCCGCTCACCGTGCTCGGAAAGCCCGCGCTCGGGGTAGCCGAGCCCGTGCCCGTAGCCCTGTCCGTACTCCGTCGCCATCGGCGTCGTCCGTTCTCCTCGTCCCGTCAGCCCCGTCCGGGGCCGTGCCGTCGTATCTCCACCCTCCTCGACCGCCGGTCCGCGGACCATGGAGACCGTCGGCGTCTTGAACGGGGGGTTTCCCCTACCCCTGGGCGGTGGCACGCGGCCGCCACGGCAGCTCGGCCGTCACCGTGGTCGGGCCACCGGCCGGCGAGTCGACGACGAACAGCCCGTCCACGGCACCCAGCCGGTCGGCGAGCCCGCGCATACCCGTGCCGCCGTCCAGGCGCGCCCCTCCACGCCCGTCGTCCCGCACCTGGATGAGCAGCCGGTCGTCCCGGCGCCACACGTCCACCGACGCCGACGCCGCCGCGCTGTGCTTGCTGACGTTCTGCAGCAGCTCGGAGACGGTGAAGTAGGCGATGCCCTCGATGGCCTCGGCAGGTCTGGCCGGCAGGTCCACGGTCACCTTCACCGGCACGGTGCACCGCGAGGCGACCGAGGACAGGGCGGCGTCCAGGCCCCGGTCGGTCAGGACGGCCGGGTGGATGCCGCGCGCCAGATCGCGCAGCTCCTGAAGGGCGAGCTTCACCTCGCCGTGCGCCTCCGCGACCATCTCCGCCGCCGCGTCGGGGTCCTCCAGCAGCTTCTCCTTGGCCAGGCCCAGCCCCATGGCCAGGTTGACCAGGCGGGCCTGCGCCCCGTCGTGCAGGTCCCGTTCGATGCGGCGCAGATCGGCGGCCGCCGTGTCGACGACGACCCCGCGGTCCGACTCCAGTTCGGCGATACGGCGCTCCAGCTCGTCGGAGGGCGACAGCAGGCCACGCACCATCGCCCGGTCCGCATTCGACAGACCCCGCGCGATGAACGGCAGGACCGGCCACAGCACGAACAACGACGTCAGCGTGACGACGAAGGTGACGATGCCCCAGGGCAGCCGGATGAAGTCGTACAGGACCGTCCGCCAGCCCACCGGGTCCTTCAACGCCAGCCACAACTGCGGGAAGAAGCCGTCCCGCCCACCGCGCAACGGCAGCCGGCTCGGCTCGTCCACCCGCACCCCGAGCAGCGCACGCGCGCGTGCCCGCTCCAGCTTGCCCAGCTGCCGCGCGCCCATCAGCCCGGCCGCGAGCAGCGGGAACCCGATCACCGTCAACGTCAGGACGGCGCCGGTGAACAGCACCGTCATCACATAGACGAAGCCCAGCAGCGACAGCGGGAAGTTCGCCAGAAGGTGGGCGATCTCCTTCCAGGTGTGCCGGTCATAGGCGAAACGGGCGCGCGGCAGCGGCGGCTGCGCGTTCCCGGAGGGCACGGAGGCGCTCCGGGAGGAGCTGGGGCGTTCGGTCATACGGGTCAGCGTGCCGCGCCCGCCGCCGTCGCGCCATGGAGTGGACCGCCCCCGTACCCGGGGGAAAACCCCACCTCCGGGCGGGAGGACGGGCCTGGGAGGAGCGTGGCGGCGAGCCGCCGGGCACGGTCCACGCCTCCCTGGGCGAGCCCGAGGCGTGACGGGCTGCTTACGGTGTCTTTAGCAGGGCCTAGACTCCCGTGCGTACAGATCGTCGAACAGCGTCGGCAGCGGGGTTCACGGCACTGTTCACGAGATCACAGTCGCAGGACACCGGCCCGGACGGGTCGGACAGCCCGGTCCTGGGACATCGGTCACGAGGTCAGGGAGCGAGGGACGGACGTGTCGGAACAGACCGTCGTCGTCGCGGCGGATGCGTATGACGTCGTCGTCTCGGCGGACTACTTCCAGTCCTACTCGGTCGTCGGACTGCTGGCCGTCGTCGGCGTGCTGTTCGTCGCCGTCGCCTTCGGCGCGGGCCGCCTGCTGCGTCCCGTGGTCCCCACGCCCGAGAAACTCCTCACGTACGAGTGCGGCGTCGACCCCGTCGGCGAGGGCTGGGCCCACACCCAAGTCCGCTACTACGTGTACGCCTTCCTCTACGTGATCTTCGCGATCGACTCGATCTTCCTCTTCCCCTGGGCGACGGTCTTCGCGGCCCCGGGCTACGGCGCGACCACGCTCGTCGAGATGTTCGTCTTCCTGGGGTTCCTGGCCGTGGGCCTGCTCTACGCATACAAGAAGGGCGTCCTGGCATGGACGTGACGCCAGACACCAACGAGCAGCCGGTACTGCTGCCGGAGCCGAAGCGGCTGGGCGCGCTCGCCCGCCTCGCCCCGGAACCGATGAAGGTGATCCTCAACTGGGGCCGCCGCTACTCGCTCTGGGTCTTCAACTTCGGCCTCGCCTGCTGCGCCATCGAGTTCATCGCCGCGTCGATGGCCCGCCACGACTTCATCCGGCTCGGCGTGATCCCGTTCGCCCCCGGCCCCCGGCAGGCCGACCTGATGGTCGTCTCGGGCACGGTGACCGACAAGATGGCACCGGCCGTGAAACGCCTCTACGAACAGATGCCCGAGCCGAAGTACGTCATCTCCTTCGGCGCCTGCTCGAACTGCGGCGGCCCCTACTGGGACTCCTACTCCGTCACCAAGGGCGTCGACCAGATCATCCCGGTCGACGTCTACGTCCCCGGCTGCCCGCCCCGCCCCGAGGCGCTTCTCCAGGGCATCCTCAAGCTCCAGGAGAAGATCGCCCAGGAGTCGCTGCGCGACCGCTACGCGACGCACCGCCCGTCCACGGCCGCCCTCCAGAGCGGCTTGGTACGGGGGCCGGAGACCCCGGGCACCCGGGCGACCGACGGCGGCGCCGGCACCGAGGCCGGGGAGGCCGGGCGATGACGACGGTCGGTTGGCTGCCCGCCCCGGTCGAGGAGCTGTTCGGCCCGGAGGCCACGGCCGAGGAGTCCTACGACGTCCTCACGGTCGACGTGCCCCCGGCGGCCTGGATCACCGCCCTGGAGACCGCCCGCGACGCCCTGGGCTGCACCTACTTCGACTGGCTCAGCGCGGTCGACGAACCCGGCACCGGCTTCCGGGTCGCCGCACACGTCGCCGCCCTCGCGCCGGTACGCCGTCTCCTCGTCCGCACCACCGTTCCGCACGAGTCGCCCGCCCTGCCCTCCGCCGTCGGCGTCTACGCGGGAGCCGCCTGGCACGAACGCGAGACCCACGAGATGTTCGGCGTGGAGTTCACCGACCACCCCGGCCTCGACCACCTCCTCCTCCCGGAGAACTTCGAAGGACACCCCCTCCGCAAGGACTTCGTCCTGGCCGCCCGCGTCGCCAAGGCATGGCCGGGCGCCAAGGAACCCGGCGAGTCCGAGCACGGCGGCCCCAAGCGCCGCCAGATGCTCCCGCCCGGCGTGCCCGACCCCAACGAGTGGGGCCCGCTGAAGGGCCAGCTCCCCCCTGCCCCCGCCCGCCCAACCCGGGCCGCGGGACGCACCGCCGGAGAACGCCCCGTACGCCGCGCCCGGTCCGCCGCCGAGGGCTCCGCGAGCCAGGCGGGCGCGGCGACGGAGGAGACTCCCGCCCCCGGCACCCGGCCCCGCCGCACCCGTACTGCACAGGGCTCCGCCAGCCAGACCGCCCCGGTGAAGGAGGCCGAGACCACGGCCTCTGCCAGCCAGACCGCCCCGGTGAAGGAGGCCGAGACCACGGCCTCCGCCAGCCAAACCACCCCGGTGACGGAGGCCGAGACCACGGCCGAGCCCGGCACCGCCGCGCCCCCGGCCCGCCGGTCGCGCAGCGCGAGCGAGGGCTCGGCGTCCCAGCGCACCCCGGCTACCCCCCGGCGCTCCCGCAGCGCCTCCGAAGGCTCGGCGAGCCGGCGCCCCGCACCCGAAGCGCAGGCCCCCGCGACCCCGGCACCGGAGGACGGACCGGCTGCCCCGGACGACACCACCGCCTCGGATACGGCTGCCACCCCGGACGCGGCTGCCCGCAACACGGCAACCCCCCGGGCTCCGCGCAGCCCGGACGCCCCCTGGCATCACGCCCGCCCGGCCTTCGAGGAACCGTCCCCGGAGAAGACCACCGGGCCACAGTCCGAGCCTCAGGCCGATCGGGAAGGCCGGGAAGACCGACGCGACCAGGAAGACCGACGCGACCAGGAAGACCAGCGCGACCGGGGAGACCGGCGC
Organism: Streptomyces sp. NPDC056628; assembly: GCF_042792555.1. NCBI lineage: Bacteria > Bacillati > Actinomycetota > Actinomycetes > Kitasatosporales > Streptomycetaceae > Streptomyces > Streptomyces sp. NPDC056628. Next base: position 68,713 of record NZ_JBHTWG010000013.1, on the reverse strand, counting down.
GACCGGGAAGACCAGCCCGTCCAGGTGGAGCAGCACGCCCAGGACGGCACCCGCACCGACGGTGAGCCGGACGACGCCCCCGGCATCCGACCCGACGAAGGCACCGACCCCACAGGAGGCCCGCGGTGAACGACGCTCTCGACGTCACCCTGCGACTCCTGCTCGTCTTCGTCGTCTTCCTCACCTTCCCCCTGCTCGTCGGCCAGACCGAGCACAAGGTGATGGCTCATATGCAGGGCCGCCTCGGCCCCATGTACGCCGGGGGCTTCCATGGCTGGGCCCAGCTCGTCGCCGACGGCGTGAAGTTCGCGCAGAAGGAGGACGTGGTCCCGGCCGGCGCCGACCGCCGCATCTTCCAGCTCGCCCCTGCCGTGGCCCTCCTCCCGTACCTGCTCGTCCTGCTGGCCATCCCCATCGGCCCGGGCGAAGGCGCGGTCGGCGAGGTCGTCGACGCGGGCATCTTCTTCGTCCTGGCGGTCATGGGCGTGGGCGTCCTCGGCTCGCTCATGGCCGGTTGGGCCTCCGCCAACAAGTTCTCCCTTCTCGGCGGTCTGCGGACCGCCGCCCAGCTCCTCGCCTACGAACTTCCGATGCTGCTGACCGCCGCCTCCGTCGCGATGGCGGCCGGCACGGTCTCCCTCGTCGGCATCCTCGACGCCTTCGAGTGGTGGTGGCTGCCCTGGCAGATCGTCGGCGCGATCGTCTTCTTCGTCGCCGGCCTCGCCGAACTCCAGCGCCCGCCCTTCGACATGCCGGTCGCCGACTCGGAGATCATCTTCGGTGCCTACACCGAGTACACCGGTCTGCGCTTCGCTCTCTTCCTCCTCGCCGAGTACGCCGGGATCGTCGTCCTGTGCGGGCTGACCACCGTCCTGTTCCTGGGCGGCTGGCACGGCCCCTGGGGCGCAGACGGTCTCGGCTGGGTCTGGACCCTGCTGAAGGCAGCCGTCCTCGCGTTCATCGTGATCTGGCTGCGCGTCACCTACCCCCGACTGCGCGAGGACCAGCTGCAGAAGCTCTCCTGGACCCTGCTCGTCCCCCTCTCGCTCGCCCAGATCGCCCTCACCGGCATCGTCAAGGTGGTGATCCAGTAACCATGGCCCCCGTCCCCGGCAGTGGCCTGGCCAAGGGCCTGGCCGTCACCCTCCGCACGATGACGAGGAAGTCCGTCACCGCGCAGTACCCGGAAACCCAGCCGGCCCTGCCGCCCCGCAGCCGCGGAGTGATCGGGCTGTTCGAGGAGAACTGCACGGTCTGCATGCTGTGCGCCCGTGAGTGCCCGGACTGGTGCATCTACATCGACTCCCACAAGGAGACGGTCCCGCCGGCGGCACCGGGCGGCCGTGAACGCAGCCGCAACGTCCTGGACCGCTTCGCCATCGACTTCTCCCTGTGCATGTACTGCGGTATCTGCATCGAGGTCTGTCCTTTCGACGCCCTCTTCTGGTCCCCGGAGTTCGAGTACGCGGAGACCGACATCCGTGACCTCACCCACGAGCGCGACAAGCTGCGCGAGTGGATGTGGACCGTCCCCGCCCCACCCGCCCTGGACCCCGGTGCCGAGGAGCCCAAGGAGATCGCCGCCGCCCGCAAGGCCGCCGAGAAACTGGCGGCAGCACAGGCGGAATCGCGGACGGACGCGCAGGAGGGACAGTCTTGAGCCTCGCCGCAGCCGCCGTCACCGCCCACGCCCTGACCGCTCACGCGGCCCCGTCGCACGACTCGAACGGCTTTCTCTCGCCGACGGGTGTCGAGATCACGTTCCTTCTCGTCGGCCTGGTCACCTTCGGCGCCGCCCTCGTCACCGTCACCAGCCGACAGCTGGTGCACGCCGCCCTGTGGCTCGTGATGGCGCTCGGCGGACTCGCCGTCGAGTACCTCCTGCTGACGGCCGAGTTCATCGCCTGGGTGCAGGTCCTCATCTATGTCGGATCCGTCGTCGTCCTCCTTCTGTTCGGTCTGATGCTGACCCGGGCTCCCATCGGCCGCTCCCCGAACGCCGACTCCGGGAACCGCTGGGCCGCCCTCGCCGTGGCCGCCGTCGCCGCGGTCACGCTCGTCTGGGTGGTCGTCGACGCCTTCCGCACCACCTGGATCGACCTGGACGGCCCCGCCGCCGGCTCCACCCAGGCCACCGGCGAAAGCCTCTTCCAGAACTGGGTCCTCCCCTTCGAGGGCCTGTCCGTCCTCCTCCTCGCCGCGCTGGTCGGCGCGATCGTCCTGTCCCGCAAAGCGAAGGCCGAGCCGGGCTCTCCTCCTGTGAACTCCCGAGCCGCGACCGGGAGTTCCCCATGCGTCCCGGATTCCCGTAATCACTCGATCGGGCGAAATGGGGCTTCCGGGGGAACCGAGCCGGGAGCGCCCGAGGGAAGCACGCCGGCCGAGCAGGAAGGCGCCCGCTGATGCATCTCGCCTACCCCGCCGTGCTGTCCGTCCTGCTGTTCTGCACCGGCCTCTACGGCGTCCTCGCCCGCCGCAACGCGATCCTGGTCCTGATGTCGGTCGAGCTGATGCTCAACGCCGTCAACCTCAACCTGGTCGCCTTCGACGTCTGGCTCAGCCGGGCCGCCGAGGACACCCTGCACTCCGGTCAGGCACTGACCCTCTTCACGATCACCATCGCGGCCGCCGAGATCGGCATCGGCCTGGCGATCGTGCTCGCCGTCCACCGCAACCGCGGCACCTCGGACATCGACCGGCTCCGCGACACCGCCGAAGGCCACGACCCCGATCACGACAGCCCCTCCGCCGGGCAGGCCGAGAAGGCTGAGGCCACCGCGTGACCACGACCACCCTCGCCGTACTCGTCCCCCTCCTTCCCTTCCTCGGTGCCGCGGCCGGTCTGCTCCTGGGGCGCACGACCCCCGGCCTCGTCCGGCCCCTCGCCGTCCTGCCCACCCTCGCGTCGCTGGTGCTCGCCGCCGTCGTCGCGGTGCGCCAGGGGGGCGAACAGGCGATCACCGCGGCCACCGAGCTCACGCCCACCGGCTCGGTGCCGATCGAACTCGCCCTGTACATCGACGGCTTCGCCGCGCTGGTCGCCGTACTCGTGACCGTCGTCGCGACCTGCGTGCAGGTGTACTCCACGGGCTACCTCCGCGAGGACCCGCGCTACCCGTCCTACGCCGCGCTCGTCTCCCTGTTCACCTCCGCCATGCTGCTCGTCGTCTACTCCGGCGATCTGATGGTGCTGCTGGTCGGCTGGGAGATCATGGGCATCTGCTCGTACTTCCTGGTCGGCCACTACTGGGAGACCCCGGAGGCCCGAGCCGCCTCCATCAAGGCCTTCCTGGTGACCAAGCTCGGTGACGTCCCCTTCCTCATCGGCCTGTTCGCGCTCGCCACCGACGCCGGGTCCTTCCGCATCACGAAGATCCTCGGCACCGTCGCCGGCGGCGGTCTCGACCACCCGACCGTCATCGCGCTGCTCCTCCTCACGGGGGTGGCGGGCAAGTCGGCGCAGTTCCCGCTGCACACCTGGCTGCCCGACGCGATGGCCGGTCCGACGCCCGTCTCCGCGCTGATCCACGCCGCGACGATGGTCGCCGCCGGTGTCTACTTCGTCGCCCGTCTCCTCCCGGTCTTCGAGGCCTCACAGGCCGCGATGGTCGTACTCGCCGTGATGGCCGCCGTCACGATGGTCGGCTCCGGGCTCGCCGCCCTCGCCCAGGACGACATCAAGCGGGTCCTCGCCTACTCGACGATCGGCCAGCTCGGTTACATGACGGGCGCCCTGGCCGTCGCCGACCGTGGGGCCGCCGTCTTCCACCTCCTCTCGCACGGCGCCTTCAAGGCGCTGCTCTTCCTCGCGGCCGGCGTGATCATCCACGCCGCCGGCACCAACTCGCTGGCCGCCATGTCCCGCATGGGTCATCTGCGCGACCGCGTCCCGGACGCCTTCTGGACGATGACCGTGGCGCTCCTCGCGCTCGCCGCGATCCCGCCGTTCAGCGGCTTCTTCTCCAAGGAGTCCGTCCTCGGCGCGGCCGAGCACGTCGCCACCGGCCACACCGAGCACGCCCCAGGTGCCGCCGGCTGGACCGTCCTGATCGCCGGGGTGGGCACCGCTCTGCTCACGGCCGCGTACGCGACCCGCCTGTGGCTGCTCGCCTTCCGCGGCCGGGGCGTCGAGGCCCCCGACCACGGCAGGCAGCCACTGACGATGACCGTGGTGCTGTGGGTGCTGGCCGTGCCCTCCCTGGCCGTCGGAGGCTTCGCCTACCGCGTGCTCCCCGACTGGTTCGACGGCAACGACCTCACCCCCACTCTCACCACGTCCGTCCTCGGCACCGGTGTCGCCCTCATCGGCGGCATCGTGACCTACGCGGCCTGGCGGCACACGACCTCGCTGGCGGTCGGAGTCCCGCTGGGCGCGGTCGCCGCCCACCCCGAGGGCGACGCCGGACAGGTCGAGGCGGAGGCCATCGCCAGTCACACGCCCGTGTACGGGGGAGTGGCCTACGCACCCGACCCGGCGGACCCCGGCAGGCTGTTGCTCGGTCCGCTGCACCGCCACGCGGCCGTCGGCTTCCACCTCGACGCGGTGTACCGGACGCTCTTCGTCCGCCCGGTCCAGGGCGCCGCCGCCCTCGTCCGCTTCCTCGACCGCGAGGTCGTCGACACCTACGTACGCGGCGCCGGCGCCGTTCCGCGCTGGCTCGGCATCGCCGTGCGGCGCGCCCAGACCGGCAATGTGCAGACCTATGTGAGCGCGCTGCTCGCCGGCACCGTCGTCCTCGCGGTCGCCGCCGTCCTCGTCGCCACGGGAGCGTGAGCAGGCGTGATCGATATCAGCGAGTCCGTGATGCAGTTCCTTCTGGCGTTCGTCGTCGTCGGGCCGCTCCTCGGCGCGGCCGCCGCCCTCCTGCCCGCTCCGCCCGGGCTGAAGGGGAAGTCACCCGAGCGGGCGGTGCTCCGGCACGGCGTGACCGTGACCGGCGTGGTACTCGTCGCCGCGATCGTCCTCGCGTTCGGCTTCGACCACGACCAGCCGTCGAAGATGCAGGCCAATACGGACATCAGCTGGATCCCGGCACTCGACGTGCGCATCCACCTCGGCGTCGACGGCATCTCCCTCCCCCTTCTGGTCCTGACCGCGATGCTGACCTTCCTCTGCGCGCTCTACTCGTACTTCAAGACGCCTTCCGGCCCCACCCCGAAGGCGTTCGTCGCCCTGCTGCTCCTGCTGGAAGGCGGCACCCTCGCCACCTTCGCCGTCCTCGACCTGCTGCTCTTCTTCCTCGCTTTCGAGACGGTCCTCATCCCGATGTACTTCCTCATCGCCCGCTGGGGCGGCGAGGGCCGGGCCGCGGCCGCCTGGAAGTTCATCCTTTACACGCTGCTCGGCTCCGTCGTGATGCTGCTCGGCCTGCTCCTGATCGGCCTCAAGGCGGGCACGTTCGACATGGTGGCACTCGCCACTGACAACGGCCGGTCACTGACCGCGTCCGTGCAGGTCGTCGCTGTTCTGGCGATCGGTCTCGGGCTGGCCGTCAAGACGCCGATGTGGCCCCTGCACAGCTGGCTGCCCGACGCCCACACCGCGGCGCCGACCGTCGGTTCGGTCCTGCTGGCCGGCGTCCTGCTGAAGATGGGCACCTACGGGTTCGTGCGCATCCTGCTGCCGATCGCCCCGGACGGCTTCGCCGACTTCGCGCCCTACCTCGCCGCCTTCGCCGTCGTCGGCATCATCTACGGATCGTTGGCCTGCCTGGCCCTGGCCAAGCAGGGCGCGAAGGGCGACCTCAAGCGCCTCATCGCCTACTCGTCGGTCGGCCACATGGGCTTCGTCCTGCTCGGCATCGCCACCATGACCCCGACCGGCGTGAACGGCGCCCTGTTCGCCAACATCGCCCACGGTCTCATCACCGGCCTGCTGTTCTTCCTGGTCGGCGCGCTGAAGGACCGGACCGGCACGACCGACCTCGACGCCCTCGCCGAGGAGACCGGCGCGGCGCTGTACGGCAAGGCCCCACGCCTGGGCGGACTGCTCGCCTTCGCGGCGGTCGCCTCGCTGGGACTGCCGGGGCTCGCCGGGTTCTGGGGCGAGATGCTCGCACTGTTCGGGGCGTTCGACCCCGCGCCCGGCCTCAGCCGCCCGGCCTTCCTCACCTTCATGGCGATCGGCGCCTTCGGCACCCTCCTCACGGCCGCCTACCTGCTCGTCGTCGTGCGCCGGGTGTGCATGGGCGCCGTCCCGCAGGACGGCCCGCGACTCGCCGACGTCCACAGTTACGAGTTCGCGGCCTGGACCCCGCTGGTCGCCCTCACCGTCGTCGCCGGCCTCTGGCCGAAGACACTCCTCGGCCTCACCGACCCGGCCGTGCAGCAGCTCCTCGCAGGAGGCACCCGATGAGCTCCCCGGCCCAGCCCCTCGCCGAGTCGCTGGTCCAGTCCGTCGACTGGCTCGCCATCGCGCCGCCCACCGTCGTGGCCGCCGTGGCACTCGCGGTCCTCGTCGCCGACCTGTTCGTCCCCGAGGGCAGGAAAGCCCTGCTCGGCTGGGCGTCCGTGGCCGGACTCACGGCCTCCGCGCTCCTGCTGCTGCCGCTCCTGGACGGCGACCGCTCCACCTTCTGCCTCACCGGCGCCCCGGACGTGTGCAGCTACACCGCCGACCGCTTCACCCTCGTCATCCAGTTCCTCGTCCTGGGAGGCGCCCTTCTCGCGGCCCTCCTCTCGGTCACCGCCCTGAAGGACGCCAGGAAGGAACTGGCCGAAGGGGAGTACTGGTTCCTGCTGCTGTCCTCCGCCGCCGGAGCCGCGCTGCTGCCCGCCGCCCGTGACCTGGCGACCCTCGTCGTCGCACTCGAGGTCGCCTCGCTGCCCGCGTTCGCCCTGGTCGGCCTCCGCCAGGGCGAGCGCAGGTCCTCCGAGGCGGCCCTGAAGTTCTTCCTGTCGTCGGTCACCGCCACCGCGGTCAGCCTCATGGGCATCAGCTTCGTGTACGCCGCGACGGGCACCCTGCACCTCACCCGGCTCGCCGAACGCATCCAGGACGTCGACGGCCAGCTCCAGACGCTCACCCAGACCGGTGTGGTCCTCACCCTGGTCGGCTTCGCCTTCAAGACGGCCGCCGTGCCCTTCCACTTCTGGGTGCCGGACACCTACATCGGTGCGCCCCTGCCGGTCGCCGCCTATCTGTCGGTCGTCGGCAAGGCGGTCGGCTTCACCGGCCTGATCCTCGTCACCGTCGTCGCGCTGCCGTCGTACGCCGACGTCTGGGGCCCGGCGCTCGCCGCACTCGCCGCGCTCACCATGACCGTCGGCAACGTCGGTGCGCTGCGGCAGCAGGCCACGCGCGCGTACAGCGCGGTACGCCTGCTCGCCTGGTCCTCCGTCGGCCAGGCCGGCTACCTCCTCGTACCGATCGCCGCCGCCGCGTACTCCGGCGACGCCGAGCGGTCCATCGGCTCCACCGTGGCCTACGCGCTCATGTACGGCGCCGTGAACCTGGGCGCCTTCGCGGTGGCCGCACTGGTGGGCCGTACGAAGACCCTGAACCGGATCAGCGACTACCGCGGCCTGTACGCCCGCAACCCCGTCTCGGCCCTGGTCCTGGCCTTCTTCCTGCTGTGCCTCGCGGGGCTGCCGCCGGGGATCATCGGACTGTTCGCCAAGGTCACCGTCTTCTCCGCCGCCGTCGACGCGGGTCTGGGCTGGCTGGCCGTGGTGATGGCGGTCAACGTCGTGATCGCCCTGTTCTACTACCTCCAGTGGACGGCCCTGCTGTTCCGGGCTCCCGAGGGCGAACAGGTCCGGCACCTCCCGGCCGCGCCGGTGACGGCAGCGATCGCCCTCACCGGCGTCATCGCCGTCGCCCTGTCCGGGGCGCCCCAGCTGGTCCTGCGCTTCGCCGACACCGGGCTCTTCTGACCCCGCGGCCCCGGCACGCGCGCGTGCCCGCGTACGCCGGGGCCTCACCCGGACAGCCCAGGGGTGGTGCCGACCGACCAGGGAACCCGTGACCTTCGCCTGGCGTTGACCAGTACAGAAGGGTCCACTGGACGTGACACCACGGCACCGGTGGCGTCGCAGACGACCAGTGAAGGTTCCCCTGCCGCACCATTTGGAGGGCGTACCGTGCACCGCCGGCACAACGGGCTCAGGACCGCAGTCCTCCTCGGGGGACTGTCCGCACTCATCATCGTCATCGGCAGTTTCTTCGGCCGGATGGGGCTCGTCGTCGCGGTCCTGGTCGCCCTCGGGACGAATGCCTACGCGTACTGGAACAGCGACAAGCTCGCCCTGCGCGCGATGCGGGCCCGCCCGGTCAGCGAGTTCGAGGCACCCGTGCTGTACCGCATGGTCCGCGAGCTCTCCACCCAGGCCCGCCAGCCGATGCCCCGTCTCTACATCTCCCCGACGGAGGCGCCGAACGCGTTCGCGACCGGCCGGAACCCACGCAACGCCGCGGTGTGCTGCACCGAGGGCATCCTGCGCCTCCTCGACGAGCGCGAGCTGCGCGGTGTCATCGGCCACGAGTTGAGCCATGTGTACAACCGCGACATCCTGATCTCGTCGGTCGCCGGTGCACTCGCCTCGGTGATCATGTTCCTGGTCAACTTCGCCTGGCTGATCCCCATCGGCCGCTCGGACGACGACGACGGCCCCAGCATCCTCGGCCTGCTGCTGATCATGATCCTGGGGCCCCTGGCCGCCTCCATCATCCAGCTGGCCATCAGCCGGTCCAGGGAGTACGAGGCGGACGCGTCCGGAGCCCAGCTCACCGGAGACCCGCTCGCTCTGGCCAGCGCCCTGCGCAAGCTGGAGATGGGCACCAAGCAACTGCCGCTGCCGCCCGAGCCCCGTATCGAGACCGCCAGCCACATGATGATCGCGAACCCGTTCCGACCCGGCCAGGGATTCGCGAAGATGTTCTCCACCCACCCGCCGATGGCGGAGCGCATCGCCCGACTCGAGAAGATGGCAGGCCACCAGTGAAGACCATCCTGAACGTCATCTGGCTCGTCCTGAGCGGCTTCTGGCTGTTCCTTGCCTACATGGTGGCGGGCCTCGTCCTGTGCATCACCATCATCGGCATCCCGTTCGGCATCGCGGCCTTCCGCATCGGCGTCTACGCACTGTGGCCCTTCGGGTACACCACGGTCGAGCGCCGTGACGCGGGAGCCCCCTCCTGCATCGGCAACGTCCTGTGGCTGGTCCTCGCCGGCTGGTGGCTGGCCATCGGCCACATCGTCACGGGCCTCGCGCTGTGCCTGACGATCATCGGCATCCCGTTCGGCATCGCCAACTTCAAGCTGATCCCGGTGTCGCTGTTCCCGCTCGGACGCGAGATCGTGCCGACGGACAAGCCGTTCGCGACGACCTGGTAGTCGGGGGCGGCAGCCCGACTGCGCACAGTCCGGGCTCCGACTGTCCACAGTCCGCCGGTTGTCCACAGCCCCGGCCCGTTGTCAGTGGCGGCTTGCATCATGAACGCATGACAGAGAACGAGCAGTTGCTGACGAGGGTGGCGGACGAGGCCCGCGACACCCGTCCGTGGGGCTGGCCGGCACTCCCCGAGCCGGTGGACGCGGCTGTCGTGGCCCGCGCCGAGGCGGCCCTCGGCTTCAGCCTGCCCCCGCTCCTCGCCGACCTCTATCTCCGCATAGGCGACGGTGGATTCGGCCCGGAGTACGGCCTGTTGCCGCTGCTCGACCACCCTCCCGCCGGTGAGCCCGCCGCCGTCCCGCAGTACCTCGCCAACCGGGAAGCCGCCCGCACGAACCCGGACTGGCCCTGGCCCGAAGGGGTCCTGCCGATATCCCACTGGGGCTGCGCGATGTACGCCTGCGTGGACTGCCGCAGCCCCGAGGCTCCCGTCCTCCTCTTCGAGCCGAACGGCGACGCCGCCGCCCACGCCTGGTACGTGGACGCGCCGAGCCTCGCCGACTGGCTGCGCGCCTGGCTCGACGGCACCGGCTGGTACGAGGAGGCGAACGACGACACGGACCTGACCCCGTGGGCAGACCTCCCCCTGCGCACGGGTTGCACGCACTCCACCACCTGAGGCGAGCCCAGCCGCCGCCCTACGCCCGGGGCGACCGCCGCCCCACCCACCACCGCACCCCGAACACGGCGACCCCCACCGCCAGCACACCCGAACCCACGACGACCGAGACCACCGGGAGGGAGAAGGCGAGCACCGCACACCCGACCAGCCCCACCGCCGGCACGACGCGTGAACGACGGGCCGAGTCGAGCGTCCAGGCCGAGGCGTTGGCCACCGCGTAGTAGGCGAGCACACCGAAGGAGGAGAAGCCGATCGCACCCCTCACGTCCACCGTTGCGGCGAGGACCGCGACGACCGCACCGACGGCCAGCTCCGCCCGGTGCGGCACCTGGAAGCGCGGATGGACGGCGGCCAGCACGCCGGGCAGATGCCGGTCGCGGGTCATGGCCAGCGTCGTACGGGAGACCCCCAGGACCAGCGCGAGCAGCGACCCCAGCGCCGCGACGGCGGCTCCTACCCGCACGACGGGGGCCAGCGCCGGCACCCCGGCTGCTCGCACGGCGTCGGTCAGCGGCGCACCGGCATCCCCCAGCCCCCCGGCTCCGAGCACGGAGAGGACGGCCACCGAGACAAGCGCGTAGACCACCAGGGTCACGCCCAGGGCGAGCGGGATCGCCCGGGGAATGGTGCGGGCCGGGTCCCGCACCTCCTCACCCAGGGTCGCGATCCGCGCGTACCCGGCGAACGCGAAGAACAGCAGACCGGCGGCCTGGAGGACACCGCTGACGCCACCCGTGGCCCCGGCTCCCAGGTGCCCGGCGTCCGAGCGGCCGGAGCCCAGGCACACGACCACCACACAAGCGAGGACAGCCAGAACGACCGACACGATCGCCCGCGTCAGCCAGGCGGACTTCTGCACGCCGCCGTAGTTCACCGCGGTCAGCGCCACCACGGCCGCGACCGCCATCGCGTGCGCCTGAGCGGGCCAGACGTACGCCCCGACCGTCAACGCCATCGCCGCACAGGAGGCCGTCTTGCCGACCACGAAGGCCCAGCCTGCGAGGTATCCCCAGAACTCCCCGAGCCGCTCGCGCCCGTACACGTACGTTCCACCCGAGGCCGGGTAACGGGCGGCCAGCCGTGCCGACGACATGGCGTTGCAGTACGCGACGACGGCGGCGACCGCGAGCCCGGCCAGGAGGCCGGAGCCGGCCGCGCGGGCGGCCGGGGCGAGTGCCGCGAAGATCCCGGCCCCGATCATCGAGCCGAGCCCGATGACGACGGCGTCCCCGACCCCGAGCGAACGCAGCAGCGCAGGGGAGGCGGGGGTGGACCGAGTCATGGCCCGACCCTAATGACCGCCGCAACCGGCGGGCGCCGACGATACGTCCTGTTCACCAACGGAGCAGCAACAGTGCGAGGACGAGCGCGCCGGAGATCACAGTTCCTGCAGATGTGCAGGCATGGCGCGGAGGGGCAGGTTCAGAGGTATGACGATCATCAGCTGGATCTTCCTGGGGCTGCTGGCCGGAGCCATCGCCAAGTTCCTGCTGCCGGGCCGGGACCCCGGCGGCTTCATCGGCACCACGCTCATCGGCATCGCGGGCGCGTTCATCGGCGGCTGGATCTCGGCCCGCTGGCTGGACCACCCGATCAGCAAGGACTTCTACGACGGCGCCACCTGGGCGTCGGCGATCGGCGGTTCCCTGGTACTGCTGATCGCCTACCGGATCTTCTTCGGCCACTCACGCGACTGACCGCGCGGTCGCGGACACGGGCACCACGCCGCCGTATCCGGGGCCGGAACGCGAGAAGGGTGAGCCCCACACGGGAGCTCACCCTTCCTGCCCCGGAGCCGACCGGCCGGCGAGCCAGCCTCTGACTCCGTCGGCTCAGCCGGTCACCGGGACTTCACGGTCACCGGTAGTTCACGAACTGCAGCGCGAAGTCGAAGTCCTTGCCCTTCAGCAGAGCGATCACGGTCTGGAGGTCGTCCCGGCTCTTGGAGCTGACGCGCAGCTCGTCACCCTGGACCTGCGCCTTCACGCCCTTAGGGCCCTCGTCGCGAATGATCTTCGCCACCTTCTTCGCGTTCTCCTGGGAGATGCCCTCCTCGATCGACGCGAAGATCTTGTACTCCTTGCCCGAGAGCTGCGGCTCGCCCGCGTCCAGGGCCTTCAGCGAGATGCCGCGCTTGATCAGCTTGGACTGGAAGACGTCGAGGACAGCCTTCACCCGGTCCTCGGAGTTCGCCTCCAGGAGGATCTTCTCCCCGGACCACGAGATCGAGGCACCCACGCCCTTGAAGTCGTAGCGCTGCGAGATCTCCTTGGCGGTCTGGTTGAGGGCGTTGTCGACCTCCTGCCGCTCGACCTTCGAGACGATGTCGAAACTGGAGTCGGCCATGTCCTGTGGCTCCTTGTATCGGGGTGCGAATGGGTGCGTCGGCGGGCGTGGGGGTGGCCGCCGAGCCCGGGGCGGACCTCGGGCCGCATCCCGACAAGCCTAGCCACCCCGGGTCCCCCGGGTGGCGATCAATCGGGTGGCGAAGCACCCCTCGGCATCGGGTATTGTTTACGTCGTTGCCAGGGCGCACCGCCGAAGAGCGGTTCGAACGGCAGCGACCCCGGCGGTGTGCCCGAGCGGCCAAAGGGAGCAGACTGTAAATCTGCCGGCTCAGCCTTCCCAGGTTCGAATCCTGGCGCCGCCACACGACCGAAAGGGTCTGTGAACAGCAGCAATGCTGGTCGCAGACCCTTTCGTCGTACCTCAAGCGTGCATGTGGGTGCTTTGCCCCACTGTGTCTCATTGTGATTCACGTGCTGACCAGCCGGTGCGGGCAGACGTGGGGCACCTTTCCGGCTGCTACCTGCCATTCCTGAGAGCAGCCTCAATCCGTGCGTTGGCGTTGGCGGCGGCGCCGTCGAGACACTTGGCGCAGACACGGAAGAGAACGGCCACGCTGTGGCCAGCGCGAGCGGCCACTACCTGTGGTTCGACCCCGGACCTGAGCCATGTGGAGACGGCGGCGTGGCGAAGATCATAAGGGCGCTTGGCCAGCAGTGAGGCGCGCTGAGTGGGGGTGAGTGCGCCTGCTCGCGCCTCTGCCCACACTTCGCCGTACCCGGTGTCTTGGATGAGTCCCCCACGCTGAGTACGGAACAGCCGGCCACCGGGCGCGACGCCGTAGGCCATGACGGGCCAGCGAAGCAGCGCAACCAGGTCGGGGGGATCGGGGCCGTGCGGACCGCCCTACGGGGCCGATGCTTGAGCCTGCGTTTGTCGTGGGCCTCTCCGCTGTCGGTCCACGCGGACCCTGACCGGGGGAGGGTCTCCCGTAGGTGTGCCAGCCGGGGACCTTCAGCCGGATCAGATCGGGTAACTCGCCCTCCCCTCACGGCACTCGGAAAGGCCGGCGGCCACGGCGGGCCCGATGTGATGAGCAGCGTCAGCGCACCGGGCCCTCCGCCTCGCACGTCACCTCAGCCGCTGAAGTCCCCGCCCATCGAGGGCAGTTCCATCAGCCCGGTGGCTGTCGGGACGGTGCTCGTGCCGCGGAGCAGGACGCTCAACTCCGCCGCCCCGATGCCCAGGTCCGCTTTGCCGTCACCCGTCACGTCGCGCAGGCGGAGGGTGTAGCCGAAGCCCACGTTCGAGTCGGCCGCGCCCTGCACCGTCTGCGGGATCCAGGAGGAACGCGAACCGCTCAGGCCGCCGGATCCGCCCCGGAAGACGTGGACGCCGCCCTGGTCCTCCATGCCGTTCACGTCCTCGTGCGGGACGCCGACCGCCAGGTCCGCGTAGCCGTCACCGTTGGTGTCGGCGGCCGAGACGTCGTAGCCGAAGTCGTCGTCGGTCTCGGGGGAGCCGGAGACGCCGGAGGTGGCCTGCGTGAACGTCGTCGAGCCGTTCGGGCCCGACGAGGTGCCGCGCCAGACGGTCACCGCGCCCTTGCCGTGGTCGCGGTCGGGCTGGGCGAGGGCGATGTCGCCGTAGCCGTCCTTGTCGAAGTCCCCGATGGCGGCGTTCGCGCCGAGGCCGCCGTTCCAGTCGCTGTCGAGGGTCTTGGACGTGCCGGAGGCCAGGCCGGTGGAGGTGCCCTTGAGGAACCAGGCGCGCAGCTGTACGGCGCTGTCGGATCCCTGCTCGCCGAGGACCACGAGGTCGGTCTTGCCGTCGCCGTTGACCTTTCCGGCGGCGAGGCCGTACGAGTTCCAGATCGCGTCCGGCTTGTCGATCTCCGAGACGCTGCCGGTGGTGCCCGACTTGGTGAACGGGCCTCGGTACAGCCAGGCGTCCCCTCCGCCGAGGACCGTGAGGTCGGGCGAACCGTCGCCGTTGAAGTCGCCGGCGGCGAGGTCGCCGCCGAAGTGGGCCCGGGAGCCGCTCGCGCCGGACTTCGGGCTGATGGTCGTGCCACCGGACAGGCCGGAGGCGGAGCCCCACACCACGGTCACCGTGCCGCGGTACTGGGCGCTGCCCACGTGCTCCGTCGAGTTGCCGACGACCAGGTCCGCGTACCCGTCCTTGTTGAGGTCGGCACTTGTGATGCTCTCGCCGAACATGTCGTCCTCCTCGCCCGCGCCCGGGATACCGGAGGTGTCCTGGTCGATGACCTGGGTGTGCGAGGTGTCGAGGCCGCCGGCCTTGCCGTAGACGACGGTGACGGCGCCGCCGGGGTGGTTGATCCGTTCGTAACCGCCGTACGCCACGTCGCGGTATCCGTCGCCGTTGAAGTCGTCGTAGTGCTTGGCGACCGCCGCCGAGGCCGGCGTGCTCAAGGCGAGCGGGGTCAGGGCGGAGGCGAGGAGTGCGGCCTTCAGGACCGCGGGGGTGGGTCTGCGCATGGGGGCTCCTTGGGTCAGCCGGTCAGGTCGCGGCCGAGGCTGGGGTCGTCGGTGGTGGAGATGCCGAAGGCGCTCGGGCCGTACGTCGTCGCGCCGGAGGTCGTGATACCGGAGGTCGAGCCCTTCAGGACGGTGACGTTGCCGTTGAAGTCGTTCTCGCCGTCCGAGCCGGCCAGCAGGTCGGCCTTGCCGTCCTTGTTCAGGTCGGTGAGCAGCGTGCCGTCGCCGAAGAAGTCGTTGCGCTCGCCGCTGCCGGGGACGCCGGCAGCGTTCTGTGTGAGCGTGACGGCGTCGGACGTGAGGCCCCGGGCGGTGCCGTAGAGGATGCGGACGGCTCCGCTGGCGACGTCATCGGTCGAGTCCTCGGGGTCGCCGAGTGCCAGGTCCTTGTAGCCGTCGCCGTTGATGTCGCCGGCGGACGGGATGCCCGGCCAGGGCAGGCCGGCACTGGAGGAGACGCCGGAGGACGAGACGTACGAGATACGGGCCCGGCCGGTGGCCGCCAGGTCGCCGCCGGTCGCGGTCTGCGTCCAGCCGGTGACGATGTCGCCGTAGCCGTCCTTGTTCAGGTCGGCGATGGCGAGCTTGGTGCCGTACGGCAGTTCGCTCTTCCTGGTCGGAGCCGAAGCCGTGCCGTAGTACAGGTGGTTGTGGTCGAGGTAGCGCTCCGAGCCGATCTTGGTGTGGCCGCCGATGACCAGGTCGGCCTTGGCGTCGGTGTTCACCTTGCCGGCGGTGAGGCGCAGGACGCCCGCGCCGCCGGTCCACGACGTCGTGTACGTGATCTTCGCGCCGGTCGAACCGGACCTGCTGAAGGCGCCCTTGTTGATCCACTGGGTGGTGCCGGTGGCGCCGACCGCGAGGTCGGGCCTTCCGTCGCCGGTGAAGTCGCCGATTGCGAGGGCCTGTCCCCAGTCGTCGTGCCGGGTCGGCGCCGGGTCCTTCACGGTGGTGGCCCCCTTCAGGCCGCTCGCCGAACCCCAGACGATCACCACCGCGCCGGCGCTCTCGTCGTCACCGACCGACTCGTACGGGGAACCGACCACCAGGTCGCTGTAGCCGTCCTTGTTCAAGTCGCCGACCGCCACCGCGGCGCCGAACCAGTCCTCCTCCTCGGCGGATCCGGGGACGTCGGAACTGTTCTGGCTGACGGACGCGGTACGGCCGACGCCGCCCGGTCCGCCGTACACGATGCCGACGGCGCCCGCGTGCCACTTGCCGCCGACGGTGGCCTCGGGGGCCGGGGCGACGGCGTCCTTGTAGCCGTCGCCGTTGAAGTCGGCGCTGTACTGGCCGGTTGCGGCCGCCGCCGGGGTGGCCGCAACCGAGAGCAGACCGCCCGTCAGCGCGGCCGCGGTGGCCGTCGCGAGGGCGAGTCGTAGGTGGTGCTTGTGCATGGGGGTATCGAGCTGGGGCATGCAGGTTCTCCTGGCTGCGGCATGCGGGATGCCGGAGTCAGGGCATCCGCGGTCGATATGCGATCAAGAAACTCACGTCGAGGCCCGAGGGTTGTATGTGCCTTCGAAGCATTTTCGAGGTTCACCAGACGGTGATGGCCGCGGTCCACCACCAGCGAGAGCAGGACCCAGTACGGCCGTCACGCCGAGGTCGCCGTCCCCTCGGGCTGAGGGGGGTCCGGTGACCTCGGCGTGGGCCGGACGCAGCCAGGCGGTAACCGACGCGGTAGCCGGGGCGCAGGATCTCGTACAGCGCAGGTCGGTCGCCCCCGGGGAGACGTGGTGGCTGAGGGCCTCGCGGATCGGGAGGAGCGGCGGGGAGTCTCCAGCTGCGTGGCAACACTGACGTACACCGGCGGACGAGCACGGACGCGTACGCACCATCAGCGCAGGTGGGGACCACACCAACCCAAGGCAGCCCCCGCCTGGGTTGCTTCAGGACGAGCAGCAATCCCCCAGGCGTCCCCCGGTCGGCGACTACTTCTCCATCCGGCCAGTTGAGCGGTGGGCTGGTGAGCCGGCTGTAAATGGGACGGCTCAGCCTTCCCAGGTTCGAATCCTGGCGCCGCCACCCTCACGGGAATCGGCCCCTGACCAGTAAGTTTGGTCAGGGGCCGTTCTCGTTCCCGGCTCACCTCAGTACCGCCGCTCCCCGCTGTTCCCCACCCGTTCTGGCACGGTCGTGGCCCGCGTAGTGAACTTGATCATGCGGTTGCCTGGAAGTCTTGGTCCCGGCATCCCGCAGATGACAGGGAGCGCCCCGACCCGTCGGTGGCGGATCGGGCCAGGGCACCCCACCTCTGCATACACCCCCGGACGGATGCGCAGCTAGGACCGGTACTGCTCCAGGCTCTCCAGGTTCCGGGTGGACCTCATGGCCTGGCTCCACGAGATCACCTGGTCGAGCATCGTGGCCAGCGGCTGATCATGCTGAGAGGAGGGCTTGAAGGTGGAGAAGTTCTCGAAGTCGGTGAACAGCGACAGCGAGACCTGGGCACGCACGGTCGCGATCTGCAGTTCAGACATGATCAGGCGCAGCTGCTCGACTGCGCGAGTTCCGCCGGCGCTGCCGTAGCCGACGAACCCGGCAGCCTTGTTGTTCCATTCGACGTACAGGTAGTCCAGGGCGTTTTTCAGCGCCCCCGAGGTGCCGTGGTTGTACTCCGGAGTGACGAACACGTATCCGTCGAACTCGGCGATCTTCGCGGCCCACCGCCGGGTGTGATCCTTGCTGTACTGGCCCATCGAGGGCGGCACCGGCTCGTCGAGCAGCGGCAGGTTGAACTCTCCGATGTCGACCAGCTCGAACTGGGCATCCTCGCGCTTCGAGGCGGCCTCGTGCACCCAACGGGCAACTGCCTCCCCGTTGCGGCCGGGCCGGGTGCTCCCCAGGACGATGGCAATCTTGGTCATGCAGTGCTCCGTCTCTGTCCAGGCCATCGGCTCCATGGGCCGACCAACCCACGCAACTAGATACTTTTAGTAACATATCCGCTACTTTTGGTGTCCGCCTGTCATGACCCGCGCCCGCCCGGCAATCATCCCGGTCTGCACCGTCGGCCCCCGCCTGCTGGCTGGAATGCAGCTGACAACGGGGAGAGGTAGGGGGTAGCAGCGGCTGGCACGCTTACAGCACCGCGCGCTCCTCGCTCACCTGTGCTCAGTACAGCCCGTCCGCCGTACGGAAGCCCTGGAGGCCGTCTCCCGCGCCTGGGCGGAGACCGAGCGGACCTGGCTGGCCGACCTTGACCCGATCGTTCGGAACCTCGTCGCCGAAGTCCTGTTGAACACCGCCGACGGCTCCCCACGGCATCGGGAGCAGGCGCGCGGCCTCGCCACCGACACCCGCGCGGAGACGGAGCGCAGCGGGATGATCCGCAGCGAGATCGCGGCCCACTCGTTTCTCGAGCGGATCCTGCTGCGCCACGGAGACGTCACCACCGCCGAACGGCACACCCGTACGGCGCTCCGCATGGTCTCGGACATGGCCGGCCTCATCATGGACGACGCGGTGAAGCGGCGCTTCCGCACGGCGGTCGCCCTCAACCGCCCAACACGCGCGGGCACGGAACTGCTCCCATGAGGATCCCCTCTGGGCTCCGTTGCCCCGGAGGGCTGTCGCGTTCCCGGTGATCCGGCGGGGCACACTGGCCCCATGGCCACGCCTCGCAGACGTTGTCCCGAATGCCGTCGAGAGATCGCCGTCGTCGCCGGCCGGTTCGCCCGGCACGATCCGCCCGGCGCGCGGGAGAACGGGGGACTCGTGTCCTGCCCGGGGTCCCGGCGGCAGACACAACTCGGCGCCGCTCAGCCCGCCTTGGACGGGTACGTCGTGCCCGACTTCCCCGGGCAGTTGCCGTTGTTCTGAGCGGCACCGCAGGACGTGTCTCAGTTACCCGCCACGGACTTCACCGCCACCGACACGGGAATGGAGCCGCTGATCACTTCGAGCGTCAGGCCCGCGGTCGCCGGAGTGTCGAGCAACTCCGCCAGCACGGCGGCCACATCGTCGCGGGGGATCGGGCCGCGGCCGGTGCGGGCCTCCAGGCGGACCAGGCCCGTTCCGGCGTCGTTCGTCAGCATTCCGGGCCGCAGGATCGTCCAGTCCAGGGCTTCCTGGGAGCGGACGTACTCGTCGGCGGCCCCCTTGGCGCGCAGGTAGACGTCGAAGAGCTCGTCGCCCTCGTGCGCCGGGTCGGCGCCCATCGAGGAGACGACCAGGAAGCGGCGTACGCCCGCCCGGACCGCCGCGTCCGAGAAGAGGACCGCCGCGCCCTTGTCCACCGTGTCCTTGCGGTCGGACCCGCTGCCCGGGCCCGCCCCGGCCGCGAACACCGCCGCGTCGGCGCCCTGAAGAGATTCGGCCACCTCCTCGACCGACGCCGACTCCAGGTCCAGCACCACGGGTTCGGCGCCGGCCTCCCGCAGATCGTCGCTCTGTTCGGCCTTGCGGATGATCCCCGCGACCTCGTCACCACGCGCGGAGAGCAACTGCTCCAGCCGCAGCGCGATCTGACCATGACCACCAGCGATGACAATGCGCATGCCTTCGACCGTACGCCCGGCCGACCTCATCCGCCGCACGACGCCGGCCAGTCACCCATGTCGGCGAACACGTCCCGGCGAACCAGCAGTCGGCGAGTCCCGTGACGAACAGCCGTACGCCCCGCCCTCACGACGGCTCCCCCCGTCCTTGCCGCGGCAGCCCCAGTTCCGCCGCCGCGGCCGAGTTGCAGTACTCCCGTACGGCGCTCGTGCGGGCCACCACGCGGCCCCGGTGCACCACGATCCGGCTGTAGGCCAAGGACAGCGCCGCCGCGAGGCGTTCCCCGCGTACCGCCAGCAGTTCGGCCGGGAAGCCCGCCTCCACGCGGACCTCCGGCAGGCCCAGCACCGCGCGTGCCGACGCGCTCACGCAGTCGTACGCGTCCTCGGGGCGCAGCCCGTGGCGGGAGGCGAGCAGGTAGGCGGCCTCGAACGGGTCGCCGCGGCCCACCGGGTTGGAGACGTCCTGCAGGGCGCCGCTTCCGGCGGCGACCCGGACCCCGGCGGCGCGCAGCAGCCGTACGGGCGCTGTGCCGCGGCGTTCCGCGCCCCCGCAGCCGCCCTGGGGCAGGCACACCACGGTGACCCCGGCCGCGGCGAGCTGGTCGGCGGTGCGGGAGGCCACGTCCGTGGGCAGGCGCCCCAGGGCGCCGCAGGGGCTCAGCGTGACTCCGGGGCGCAGGCCGCCCGCCATCGCGGCGAGACGGGACAGCCGCGCCGGGTCGGCGGCGTCGGTGTGCAGGTCGACGGGGCAGCCGTGCTCGGATGCGACCTCCAGGACGGCCTCGACGTACCCGGTCGGATCGGGGTCGAGGTCGGGGCAGCCGCCGACGACCGAGGCGCCCATCTTCAGCGCGTCCCGCAGTATGGCCAGCCCGTCCGCCCCCGCCACACCGGTGAGCAGCCGGGGCATGGCGACCGTCGTCAACTCCGTGAGCCCGCGCAAGGAACGCCGTGCCTGCAGGACGGCGGCGAGCGCGTTCAGTTCCTGGACGTCGCCCACGTGCACGTGGGCCCGCAGCGCGGTCGTGCCGTGGCCGAGCTGGAGCAGGGCCGCCTCGGTGGCCCGGCGCTGGACGTCCTCGGCGTCGTAGGACACGGGCCCGTCCCGGTCGTCGGCGGAGAGGGCGGTGTCGCCGTGGGCGTGCGGTTCGGCCGGGGCCGGCAGGAGCAGGTATCCGGTCAGGTCCACTCGGGATCCGCACGCGCGTGTGCCGTCCCCGGTCAGGCTCCCGGCCGTCCCCACCGCCTCGATGCGCCCGCCGCTCAGCCGTACGTCGACGGTCCGGCCGTCGGTGAGGTGTGCGCCGCACAGCAGGAGGGAGCCCGGGTCGGCGGGTCCCGGCGAGGAGGACGAGGGGGGCGGCTGGGGGTGGCTGTCGGGCATCGCGCTCCAGGGCTCGGGCTGCGCATCGGCGCTGCGGGACCCTGCCGGGGCACTGCGCCGGGCATGCAAGATCACGCAGAGTGAGTCGAGCCTAGGGTGGCCGTGCGGCCCTGGCGCGCAGGAGCGCAATAGTCGTACCGGTGTGGCCCGTCGTGTCGGGCCGCCGGCAGGTCGGCGGCACGGTCCCGGAGGCGGGCGTTCGGCCCGGTGTTCGGCTGTGGACGGGGGCCGGGAAACGGATTTGGGCGAACGGCGGCAGACCGTGTAATGTCTTCATCGCTCGCCCCAATAGCTCAGTCGGTAGAGCGTCTCCATGGTAAGGAGAAGGTCAACGGTTCGATTCCGTTTTGGGGCTCTGGTGTGAGGGGTTCCCGTCGCAAGACGGGGACTGATCGCATCACAGCGGTGTAGCTCAGTCGGTAGAGCAAGCGGCTCATAATCGCTGTGTCACCGGTTCAAGTCCGGTCACCGCTACTGACAGTAGCCGATTGCGGGGTCGGTCCTTCGATCGGCTACTCTTTCTTGCGTTGAATCAGTCCATCTGTTCGTCTTAGGAGCACTCACGTGGCTGCCACCGACGTCCGCCCGAAGATCACGCTGGCCTGCGTGGAGTGCAAGGAGCGGAACTACATCACCAAGAAGAACCGGCGTAACAACCCGGACCGTCTTGAGATGAAGAAGCACTGCCCGCGTTGCAACGCGCACACCGCGCACCGCGAAACGCGATAAATCAGGCTCGTACGCGAGGCCGTCCCCGATCATGGGGGCGGCCTCGCGTCGTTTCCGGCCCGGTTACCGGTCGGTTCCGGCCGACCGGGCGCCGGATTCAGGACAATCGAAGCTGCGTCAGGACATTCGCAGCAGACACCAGGAGGTGCCGGGCCATGGCGCTCGACCAGTCCTTCGTGGGGCGGACCTACTCGCCCACCGAGCCCTACGAGGTGGGGCGGGAGAAGATCCGTGAGTTCGCGGTGGCGGTGGGGGACGCCAACCCGGTCTACACGGACCCGGAGGCCGCCAAGGAGTTCGGTCACCCCGATGTGATCGCCCCGCCGACCTTCGTCTTCGCCATCACCTTCGCGGCCGCCGGGCAGGTCGTCGCCGACCCGCAGCTGGGCCTGGACTACAGCCGGGTGGTGCACGGGGACCAGAAGTTCGCCTACACGCGCCCGGTGCGCGCCGGTGACCGGCTCTCCGTGACCTCGACGATCGAGGCCATCAAGACCATGGCGGGCAACGACATCCTGGATGTCCGCGGCGAGGTCCACGACGAGGCCGGCGAGCACGTCGTGACCGCTTGGACGAAGCTCGTGGCGCGCGGGGCCGAGGAAGGACAGGGCTGAGACCGATGACGGCGAAGATCGCGTACGACGAGGTCGAGGTCGGCACCGAGCTGCCCGCCCAGAGTTTTCCCGTGACCCGCGCCACGCTGGTGCAGTACGCGGGCGCCTCCGGCGACTTCAACCCGATCCACTGGAACGAGAAGTTCGCCAAGGAGGTCGGGCTCCCGGACGTCATCGCGCACGGCATGTTCACCATGGCGGAGGCGATCCGTGTGGTCACCGACTGGACAGGCGACCCGGCGGCGGTCGTCGAGTACGGCGTCCGCTTCACCAAGCCCGTCGTCGTCCCGAACGACGACAAGGGCGCCACGATCGAGGTCAGCGGCAAGGTCGCGGCCAAGCTGGACGACAACAAGGTCCGCGTGGACCTGACCGTGATGAGCGCCGGGCTGAAGGTGCTCGGCATGTCCCGGGCGGTCGTCCAGCTGGCGTGACGCACGCGTGGCGTGACGCACACTTGGCTTGAAACGCGCGTACACGCGTGTGAGGGGCGTCCTGCCTGGTGGGGCGCCCCTTTCCCCTGCCCCCGCAGATCACCCCGAAGTGCGGTTGACTCGGTTAGTGATTGAGTACTAACTTCTCAGCATGGTCAGGATGAGTGCGGAGGAGAGGCGCGAGAGCGTCGTGCGGGCGGCCATGGCCGAGTTCGCGCGGGGTGGCTACCACGGCACGTCCACCGAGACGATCGCCAAGCGGGTCGGTGTCTCGCAGCCGTATCTCTTCCGCCTCTTCCCGGGCAAGCGGGCGATCTTCCTGGCCGCGGCCGAGCAGTGCGTGGAGGACATCCACCGGGTCTTCGCCGAGGCCGCCGAAGGGGTGGAGGGCGAGGAGGCCCTGCACGCCATGGGTGAGGCCTACCGCCGGATGGTCTCCGAGCAGCCCGAGCGGCTGATGATGCAGATGCAGATGTTCCTCGCCGTGGCCGCCGCCGAGCAGGAGGGCGACCACGAGTTCGGCGAGGCCGTGCGGGCCGGCTGGATGCGCCTGTGGGACACCGTGCACCTGTCGCTGGGGGCGGACGTCCAGGAGACGACCACCTTCATGGCGTACGGGATGCTCATCAACTGCCTGGTGGCCATGGGTTTCCCGCCGGATCACCGGGTCTGGGCGGGCATGGCGCCCGCCGAGGGGGACGGGAACGAGAGCGGATCGTAGGGGAGGGCGGCGGGCGTCGCCGCGCTCTTTTGTGACCGTAAAAGTTAGTGATCGATAACTACCAAGCGGAATCGCACACTCCTGGGGGAGTCATGTCACACCGGACCGATCACACCGCGGGGGCGACGAACCCGCGCGGGACCGTCTGGGCCCTGGTCATCACGAGCGTCGCCGGATTCATGGCGGCGCTCGACAACCTCGTCGTCACCACCGCACTGCCCTCCATCCGGACGGACCTGGGCGGCGGACTGCACGACCTGGAATGGACGGTCAGCGCCTACACGCTCACCTTCGCCGTCCTGCTGATGTTCGGCGCGGCGCTCGGTGACCGCTTCGGCCGCCGCCGGCTCTTCCTCGTCGGCATCACGATCTTCACCGGCGCGTCCGCCGGCGCGGCGCTCGCACCCGGCATCGACTCGCTGATCGCCGCCCGCGCGGTGCAGGGCGTCGGCGCCGCCATCATGATGCCGCTCACCCTCACCCTGCTGACGGCGGCGGTGCCCGCGGCCCGGCGCGGGATGGCGTTCGGCATCTGGGGCGCGGTCAACGGGCTCGCGGTCGCGTCCGGGCCGCTCATCGGGGGCAGCCTCACCGAGCACATCTCCTGGCAGTGGATCTTCTGGCTGAACGTCCCGCTGGGCGTGGCCCTGCTGCCGCTCGCCCGGCTGCGCCTCGCCGAGTCGCACGGCACCGGCGCCCCGCTCGACCTCCCCGGCACCCTGCTGGCCAGCGGCGGACTCTTCGGCATCGTGTACGGGCTGGTGCGCGGCCCGTCCGACGGCTGGACCGGGCGCCTGGTCCTGACCGGCCTGTTCGCGGGCGGCGCGCTGCTCATCGGGTTCGTGCTCTACAGCACCCGGGCCCGCAACCCCATGCTGCCCATGCGGCTGTTCCGCTCCCGCACCTTCGCCGGGATCAACGCCGCGAGCCTGCTGATGTTCCTCGGGATGTTCGGGTCGATCTTCCTGCTCAGCCAGTACATGCAGGGCGTGCTCGGCTACTCGCCGACCGAGGCGGGCCTGCGGATGCTCCCCTGGACCGGCATGCCGATGCTGGTCGCGCCGGTCGCCGGCATCCTCGCCGACCGCGTCGGGGGCCGGCCCGTGGTCGCCACGGGACTGTTCCTCCAGGCCGCCGGTCTCGCCTACATGGCGTCCGTGGTCACCGTCGACGTCTCCTACGCCGCCCAGCTGCCCGGCCTGATCATCAGCGGTGTCGGTATGGCGCTGTTCTTCGCACCCGCCTCCCACCTCGTCATGTCCAGCGTCCGCCCCGCCGAGCAAGGCGTCGCGTCCGGCGCCAACAACGCCCTGCGCGAGGTCGGCGGCGCGCTCGGCATCGCGATCATGGGCTCGATCTTCGCGGCCCAGGGCGGCTACGAGACCGGCCAGACCTTCGTCGACGGGCTGCGGCCCGCCCTGGTCACCGGTGCCGCCGTGGTGGCCCTCGCCGGTGCCGCGGCCCTGCTCGTCCCGGGCCGGCGGCACGTCGTCGAGGCCGCCGCCGACGAGACCGGGAGCCTGCCGGAGCGCGAGCTCCAGCCGGCCTCCCGGTGACCTCGCCCCACCCGCGGCGCCTGCCGAGAAGAGAGGACCAGCTGTGCCCACCCTGCCCTGGACCGCGCCGAACCCCGTTCCGCCCGGCACCGACGTGCACGTCTTCGCCTCCCGCTTCGAGACCCGCACCCTGTGGGGAGCGTTCCGCTTCCTCCTCCGCACGCCGGGCGTGTGGCGGCAGGTGAGCCGGGCGCCCGGCGCGTACGGTGCCACCCTGAAGGCCGAGGTGTTCAAGAAGACCTTCTGGACCCTGTCCGCCTGGGAGTCACCGGCCGCGCTGAAGGACTTCGCCCGCTCCGGCCCGCACGCTCCGACCGCCCGGGGCCTGTCCGGGCAGACGCAGGACGCGAAGTTCGCCCATTGGGAGGTGCCGGGCGACGAGCTGCCGCTGGACTGGGCGCAGGCGCGTCGCCGGCTCACCTGACCGGCACACGCGCGTGGAGCCCGTCACGGCCCCGGCATCCACAGGGGTGCCGGGGCCGTCGGCGCCGTCTCGTAGTCTTGGGCGCGTGCAGGTACTCCACGACGCCCTCCTCGCCCCCCTCACCACCTTCCGGCTGGGCGGCCCGGCCGCCCGCCTGGTCAGCGCCACCACCGACGCCGAGGTGATCGACGTCGTGCGCGAGGCGGACGCCGCGGGGACCCCGCTGCTGGTCATCGGCGGCGGGTCGAACCTGGTCATCGGTGACAAGGGCTTCGAGGGCACCGCACTCGTCATCGCCACGAAGGGCGTCGAGCTCGACGGCACCACCCTGGAGCTGGCCGCGGGCGAGGTGTGGACCGACGCCGTCGCCCGCACCGTCGAGGCCGGGCTCGCCGGCATCGAGTGCCTCGCGGGCATCCCCGGCAGCGCGGGCGCCACCCCGATCCAGAACGTCGGGGCGTACGGCCAGGAGGTCTCCGCGACCATCACCGAGGTGATCGCCTACGACCGCCGGGCCGGCGAGACCATCACGCTGACGAACGAGGAGTGCGCCTTCTCGTACCGCCACAGCCGCTTCAAGTCCGACCCCGAGCGCTATGTCGTCCTGCGCGTCCGGTTCGAGCTGGAGGACGCGGACGGGCTCTCCGCGCCGGTCCGGTACGCCGAGACGGCCCGCGCCCTGGGCGTGGAGGTCGGCGACCGGGTGCCGCTGGCCGCCGCGAGGGAGACCGTCCTGAAGCTGCGCGCCGGGAAGGGCATGGTGCTCGACGCCGACGACCATGACACCTGGTCGGCCGGGTCGTTCTTCACCAACCCGATCCTGACCGACGAGCAGTTCGCGGCGTTCCGCGCGCGCGTGGGCGAGCGTCTCGGCGAGGGTGTGGAGCCACCCGCGTACCCGGCGGGGGAGGGGCACACCAAGACCTCCGCGGCCTGGCTCATCGACAAGGCCGGCTTCACCAAGGGCTACGGCAGCGGCCCCGCCCGTATCTCCACCAAGCACACCCTCGCCCTCACCAACCGGGGCGAGGCGACCACCGAGGACCTGCTGGCGCTGGCCCGCGAGGTCGTCGCCGGGGTCCGCGAGGCGTTCGGGATCACGCTGGTCAACGAGCCGGTGATGGTCGGCGTCAGCCTGTAGGGCCACGGACTCCCGCCGGGACGGGGGGCCACCTCCTCCCGCCGGGAAAGCCCGTCGGTACGCCACGGGAAAGGGCGTCAGTACGCCACCCCCACGCCCTGCTTCACCGTCCTCGCGTCCTGGGCCATCGCCAGCATCGCGTGCGCCACGTCGGCGCGGCCGATGAAGCGGCCCCGGGCCGGGGTGCCGCCGATCACCGTGCGGTACGCGCCGCTGAGCGGCTTGTCCTGGAGCCGGGGCGGGCGGACCGACGTCCACTCCACGGAGCTGCGGGCGAGTTCCGCCTCCATCTCCCGCAGGTCGTCGTAGACGCCCTTGAGGACCCGGGAGACCACGGCGCGCGTCGTCCGGTCCAGCGGGCCGTCCTGCGGCGCGGCCGGCCCGAGCGGCGCCGCGCTCACCACCAGCAGCCGGCGCGTGCCCTCGGCCTCCATGGCCCGCAGCACCGTACGGGTCAGACGCGCGGTGATCCCGGCGTCCTTGCGGGTGCGCGCGCCGAGGCCGGACAGGACGGCGTCCCGGCCGGCCACCGCGGGACGCACGGCCTCCGGGTCGGTCAGATCCGCGCGGAACACCTCCAGCCCCGCCCCCGTCACCGGCAGCCGCGCGGGATCCCGTACGACCGCCGTCACCTCGTGCCCGGCGGCGAGCGCCTGGCGGACGATCTCCTGACCGATGCCTCCGGTGGCACCGAACACCGTGAGCTTCATGGCTCTCCCCGATCTCGAACAACTGGTGGGTAAGTGTTCACTCACCTCTCCTTCCCTAGAGTGGGTAAGTACTCACCCACGCGTCAACCCCAGTAAGGTCCGTTTCGTGGAATCCGTGCCGAAGCCCGCCCGCGTCCGCATCCTCGACGCCGCCCACGACCTGCTGCTCACCGTCGGTCTCGCCCGGGCCACCACCAAGGAGATCGCCAAGGCGGCCGGGTGCTCCGAGGCCGCGCTCTACAAGTACTTCGAGAGCAAGGAGGAACTGTTCGTCCGGGTCCTCGGCGAGCGGCTGCCCCGGCTGACCCCGTTGCTCGGCGCCCTCACGGCGGAGCCCGGCACCGGCTCCCTGGAGGACAACCTGACCCGCATCGCCGAGCAGGCCGCCCTCTTCTACGAGCAGAGCTTCCCGATCGCCGCCTCCCTGTACGCCGAGCCCCAGCTCAAGCGACGGCACGACGAGGCGCTGCGCAAGATCGGCGCCGGCCCGCACGTGCCCATCGAGGCCCTCGACGCCTATCTGCGCGCCGAGCAGGCCGTGGGCCGCGTCCGCACCGGAGCCGACACCTTCGCGGCCGCCTCCCTGCTCCTCGGCGCCTGCGCCCAGCGCGCGTTCGCCTACGACGCCGGCCCGGAGGACGCCCGCCCGCCCGCGGACGCCTTCGCCGCCCGGCTCGCCCGGACCCTGCTGGACGCAATCTCCGTTGCGCGGGACGCCGCCCGTCCGTGACCCTGACGCCATGAGGCATCGCACATGCTGCTGAGGCTGACCGAGTTCCGGCCCCGCACGGGACCCGTCGTCCACCGGGTCGTCCAGCCGAGGACATCCCTGCGTCACACCTCGCTGACCGCCCCCGACCCCATCGGCCTGCTGCTCGGCGACCACGACGGACTGAACCGGCTGGCCGCCCTGTTCTCCTTCGCCTCCCGCTCCCCGCACACGATCGTCCACGTGCCCCTGCGCGACGGAGTCCCGCCCGACGAGGGCCGGGGCGAGCGGATCGATCTCGTCCTGGCCCACCGCACCCTCGGCCTGCGCCCCAGCCGGTGGCCCGGACTGCGCCGCACGCTGCGCCAGGGCACGCCGCTGACCGTCCGCACCGACGAGGCGCGCACCGCGCGGGACGCGCGCGCCTGGCAGGAGAGGCGGGACCGCGACGACCTACGGCACACCACCCACGCGCGCACGCTCTTCCTGTTCGGTGGCCGGGAGGCGTTCGCCGAGTCCGCCGCCGCGTTCGGCTACGCGGCCGGCTTCGGGCCGCGTCAGAAGCGCGTAGCCGAAGGGCACCTCGCGATGATGACCGGGCTGCCGCTGGTCCAGCCGCCCGGGGGCGGGCACCCCTTCGAGGTCCTGGTCTGCTTCAAGCCGTATCCGCCGTACGCCCACTTCAGACGGCCGGGCGGACCAGCCAGTCGTCCACGTCCGCCAGCAGCTTCTTCTTCGTCTCCCCGGGCGCGGCCGAGGCGCGCACGGACTGGCGGGCCAGCTCCGCCAGCTCCGCGTCGCTGAAACCGTGGTACTGCCGCGCGATCTCGTACTGGGCCGCGAGCCGCGAGCCGAAGAGCAAGGGATCGTCCGCGCCCAGGGCCATCGGCACCCCCGCCTCGAACAGGGTGCGCAGCGGGACGTCCTCGGGCTTCTCGTACACACCGAGGGCGACGTTCGACGCCGGGCACACCTCGCAGGTCACGCCCCGGTCGGCGAGGCGCTTCAGCAGCCGCGGGTCCTCCGCCGCGCGCACCCCGTGGCCGATCCGGTGCGCGTCCAGGTCGTCCAGGCAGTCCCGGACCGAGGCCGGCCCGGTCAGCTCGCCGCCGTGCGGCGCCGACAGCAGGCCGCCCTCGCGCGCGATGTGGAAGGCGCGGTCGAAGTCCCGGGCCATGCCCCGGCGCTCGTCGTTGGACAGGCCGAAGCCGACGACACCCTGGTCGGCGTAGCGCACGGCGAGCCGGGCCAGGGTGCGCGCCTCCAGCGGGTGCTTCATGCGGTTCGCGGCGACCAGGACGCGCATCCCGAGCCCCGTGTCCCGCGCCGCCGTCCCGACCGCGTCCAGGATGATCTCCAGCGCCGGGATCAGCCCGCCCAGCCGGGGCGCGTACGACGTCGGATCGACCTGGATCTCCAGCCAGCCGGAGCCGTCCCGCACGTCCTCCTCGGCGGCCTCCTTGACCAGGCGCTGGATGTCCTCCGGCTGCCGCAGGCACGAGCGGGCGGCGTCGTACAGGCGCTGGAAGCGGAACCAGCCCCGCTCGTCCGTCGCCCGCAGCTTGGGGGACTCGCCTCTGGTCAGCGCGTCGGTCAAGGCCTCGGGCAGGTGGACCCCGTACTTGTCGGCCAGCTCCAGCAGGGTCGTCGGCCGCATCGAGCCGGTGAAGTGCAGGTGCAGATGGGCTTTCGGCAGCTCAGAGACATCACGTACACGCTCCATTCCCAGATCCTGCCGCACGCCCGAGGGGTCCCGGTAGCGGTTTCCCCTTTAGTGGTCTTGCTCGCACAAACAAATGAGGGCACCTCCGGGATCCGGAGGTGCCCTCGGGCGGACGGGGGACGTCAGTCCTGGGCCTCCGCCAGCAGCTTCTGGATACGGCTCACGCCCTCGACGAGGTCCTCGTCGCCGAGCGCGTACGACAGGCGCACATAGCCCGGCGTGCCGAACGCCTCACCCGGGACGACCGCGACCTCGGCCTCCTCCAGGATCAGCTCCGCCAGCTCGACGCTGCTCTGCGGGCGCTTGCCGCGGATCTCCTTGCCGAGCAGGGCCTTCACCGACGGGTAGGCGTAGAAGGCGCCCTCGGGCTCGGGGCAGACCACGCCGTCGATCTCGTTGAGCATCCGCACGATCGTCCGGCGCCGCCGGTCGAACGCCTCGCGCATCTTCGCGACGGCCTCCAGGTCGCCGGAGACCGCGGCGAGGGCGGCGGCCTGCGCCACGTTCGAGACGTTGGACGTGGCGTGCGACTGGAGGTTGGTCGCGGCCTTGACGACGTCCTTCGGGCCGATGACCCAGCCGACCCGCCAGCCCGTCATGGCGTAGGTCTTGGCGACACCGTTGACCACGATGCACTTGTCGCGCAGCTCGGGGAACAGGCCCGGCAGGGAGACCGCGGCGGCCTCTCCGTACACCAGGTGCTCGTAGATCTCGTCCGTGAGGACCCACAGACCGTGCTCGAGGGCCCAGCGGCCGATCGCCTCAGTCTCGGCCTCGGTGTAGACGGCGCCGGTCGGGTTGGACGGCGACACGAAGAGGACGACCTTCGTCTTCTCGGTGCGGGCCGCCTCCAGCTGCTCCACGGAGACGCGGTAGCCGGTCGTCTCGTCGGCGACGACATCCACCGGCACACCGCCCGCGAGCCGGATCGACTCCGGGTACGTCGTCCAGTACGGCGCCGGGACGATGACCTCGTCGCCCGGGTCGAGGATCGCGGCGAAGGCCTCGTAGATGGCCTGCTTGCCGCCGTTGGTGACGAGGATCTGCGAGACGTCCGGCTCGTAGCCGGAGTCGCGCAGCGTCTTCGCGGCGATCGCGGCCTTCAGCTCGGGAAGACCGCCGGCCGGGGTGTAGCGGTGGTACTTCGGGTTCTTGCAGGCCTCGATGGCGGCCTCGACGATGTAGTCCGGGGTCGGGAAGTCGGGCTCACCGGCGCCGAAGCCGATCACCGGACGCCCGGCGGCCTTGAGGGCCTTGGCCTTGGCGTCCACGGCGAGGGTGGCGGACTCGGAGATCGCGCCGACTCGGGCGGAGACCCGGCGCTCGGTCGGAGGGGTTGCAGCGCTCATGACCCCATCGTTTCAGACAGGAAACGCGCCCGGCACACGGGTTTCACGGACTGAACATCCCCTGAACATCCGTCCGGTTCCCGCCCTCGGCCAGCGCGATCTTGCGTCCGCGGAGGATCGCCCGGCCGGCGAAGCTCCGCCGGCCGGGTCCCCATCGGCCACTTTCTGTTCGACGGGGCGCTCGGGACCACGTACACTCTCACCTCGTTGGCCTTCAGCAGCCGCCGCCGCACGGTGCACAGCGAGCACCCGCGCGGATGCGGTACGTTGGGGGGCACACAAAGGGTCGTAGCTCAATTGGTAGAGCACTGGTCTCCAAAACCAGCGGTTGGGGGTTCAAGTCCCTCCGGCCCTGCTACACACACCATCGCCAGGATGTGTGCGCATGTACGTACAGCAATGCACCGCCGTGCGGCTCAAACCGGGCGCGGCACGGCCACGACCCGGAATCAGGTGAGGACGAGTGACGGACGCCGTGGGCTCCATCGACATGCCTGATGCCCAGGACGAGGCGGCGGAGAAGAGAACGCGCAAGGGCGGCAAGCGCGGCAAGAAGGGCCCGCTGAAGAGGCTCGCGCTGTTCTACCGCCAGATCGTCGCGGAACTCCGCAAGGTCGTCTGGCCGACGCGCAATCAGCTGACGACGTACACCACAGTGGTGATCATCTTCGTCGTCATCATGATCGGTCTCGTGACCGTGATTGACTATGGGCTCGACCACGCCGCCAAGTACGTCTTCGGCTGAGCAAAGAGCGAAGGGCGCCGCGGGTTACCGGCGCCCCTTTCGCATGTTCCACCCCTATGTATCCAGGAAGAAGCAGCCACCGTGTCTGACCAGAACCTGAACGACGCCGTCGAGCCGGACCAGTCCGTGGACGACGAGCTCGACATCGTCGAGGGCGCGGACGAGGACCTGGACGAGGTCGAGGCTGCCGATGCCGAGGCGGGCGAGCCCGCCGAGGAAGCCGCGGTGAACACCGAGGACGCTTCGGATGACTCCGAGGACGCTTCGGAGGACGCCGAGGACGCTTCGGAGGACGCCGAGGACGCGGACGAGGCGACCGAGGAGGAGGCCGAGCCGGCCGAGCCCGTCGACCCCGTCGCCGCCCTCCGCGAGGAGCTCCGCACCCTGCCCGGCGAGTGGTACGTGATCCACACCTACGCCGGCTACGAGAACCGCGTGAAGACCAACCTGGAGCAGCGCGCCGTCTCGCTGAACGTCGAGGACTACATCTTCCAGGCCGAGGTGCCGCAGGAAGAGGTCGTCCAGATCAAGAACGGCGACCGCAAGACGATCAAGCAGAACAAGCTGCCGGGCTACGTCCTGGTCCGTATGGACCTGACGAACGAGTCCTGGGGCGTCGTCCGCAACACCCCGGGCGTCACCGGCTTCGTGGGCAACGCCTACGACCCGTACCCGCTGACCCTGGACGAGATCGTCAAGATGCTCGCCCCGGAGGCCGAGGAGAAGGCCGCCCGCGAGGCCGCCGAGGCCGAGGGCAAGCCGGCGCCGCAGCGCAAGGTCGAGGTCCAGGTGCTGGACTTCGAGGTCGGCGACTCGGTCACCGTCACCGACGGCCCGTTCGCCACGCTGCAGGCCACGATCAACGAGATCAACGCCGACTCCAAGAAGGTCAAGGGTCTCGTCGAGATCTTCGGCCGCGAGACGCCGGTCGAGCTGAGCTTCGACCAGATCCAGAAGAACTAGTCGGCGTCTTCCCGAGAGTTTCCGAACAGGTCAGATCGGCTGTCCCGCAGCCTGTCTGACCTGCTCGGTTTCAGGCCGCGCATCTATACCCGTTATCGTTGTGCGGTATGCCTGCGTCCAGGAACGCCATCTGGGGGCAGGTAGGACCCGAAGAGAGGAACCGGAGAGCAATGCCTCCCAAGAAGAAGAAGGTCACGGGGCTCATCAAGCTCCAGATCCAGGCCGGTGCCGCGAACCCGGCCCCGCCGGTCGGCCCCGCGCTGGGTCAGCACGGCGTCAACATCATGGAGTTCTGCAAGGCCTACAACGCCGCGACCGAGTCGCAGCGTGGCTGGGTCATCCCGGTGGAGATCACGGTCTACGAGGACCGCTCCTTCACCTTCATCACCAAGACGCCCCCGGCCGCCAAGATGATCCTCAAGGCCGCGGGTATCGAGAAGGGCTCCGGCGAGCCGCACAAGACCAAGGTCGCCAAGATCACCGAGGCGCAGGTCCGCGAGATCGCCCAGACGAAGCTGCCCGACCTCAACGCCAACGACCTGGACGCCGCGTCGAAGATCATCGCCGGTACCGCGCGTTCCATGGGCGTCACGGTCGAGGGCTGACCTCCACCCCCCGTACGACAAGCAGAACGTGGGAGGGCCCGCTCGGCCCGGACCACGACTCCTAAGAACACACAGGAGCAGTAGTGAGCAAGCGCAGCAAGTCTCTCCGCGCTGCGGACGCCAAGATCGACCGGGAGAAGCTCTACGCCCCGCTCGAGGCCGTCCGTCTCGCCAAGGAGACGTCCACGACCAAGTTCGACGGCACCGTCGAGGTCGCCTTCCGTCTGGGTGTCGACCCGCGCAAGGCCGACCAGATGGTCCGTGGCACCGTGAACCTCCCGCACGGCACCGGTAAGACCGCCCGGGTCCTGGTCTTCGCGACCGGTGACCGTGCCGAGGCCGCGCGTGCCGCGGGCGCCGACATCGTCGGCGCCGACGAGCTGATCGACGAGGTCTCGAAGGGCCGCCTGGACTTCGACGCCGTCGTCGCCACCCCGGACCTCATGGGCAAGGTCGGCCGCCTCGGCCGCGTGCTCGGTCCCCGTGGTCTCATGCCGAACCCCAAGACCGGCACCGTCACCCCCGATGTCACCAAGGCTGTCAACGACATCAAGGGCGGCAAGATCGAGTTCCGCGTCGACAAGCACTCGAACCTGCACTTCATCATCGGCAAGACGTCGTTCGACGACACCAAGCTGGTGGAGAACTACGGCGCGGCGCTGGAGGAGATCCTCCGTCTGAAGCCGTCGGCCGCCAAGGGCCGGTACATCAAGAAGGCCGCCATCAGCACCACGATGGGCCCCGGCATTCCGCTGGACTCCAACCGCACCCGCAACCTCCTCGTCGAGGAGGACCCGGCCGCGGTCTGAGCCGACGGCTCACCAGGCTCGACGACGGGCCCCGCACCCTTCCCGGGTGCGGGGCCCGTTCCTCGTCCCCGCCCGCTGTGTCAGTGCCCTGGGTTAACGTGCCTTCACGGGAACCGCACGGGGGGTTGCATGGGCAACACGAGGGCGCACCGGCCGGCGCTGTGGACCGCGCTGCCGACAGCGCTGACGGCTCTGGCCGCCTGTACCGCTCCCGAAGGGTCCGCGGGTCCTGAGCGCACCGCGCCCGCCCCGGCCGTGACGGCCGCCCTGCGTCAGGCCGAGCGGTCCACCGACCGCGCCGCGTCCTCGTACGTGGAGTCCACGACCACCATGGGCTCCTCGCTCTCCATGACGGCGCACGGCACCCTCGCCTGGCGCGGCGCCCTCACCGGCACCCTGCGCATCCGGTACACGGGCGGCAGCACGGCCGAGACGATGCGCCGCCTGGGCACCACGTCGATGGAGGCCCGCTACCTCCCCGACGCGTACTACGCCCGCATGGGCGAGGTGTTCGCCGGCAAGACCGACGGCAGGCACTGGATCAGGTACGCCTACGACGACCTGGAGCGCCTCGCGGGCGGCTCCGGGGCCGACCTGGCCGACCGGATGCGCGACACCGCGCCGCACACCTCGGTGAAGCGGCTCCTCGCGTCCTCGGACGTCCGCAGGGTCGGCGAGGAGACCGTGCGCGGCATCCGGGCCACGCACTACTCCGGCACCGTGCCGGGGGAGGGCGCGGACGGGCAGACCGTCGACATCTGGGTCGACGACCAGGACCTGCTGGTCAAGAAGGTCGAGAAGGGCCGTTCGGCCACGGAGGCGCTGACCCAGACCGCCTACTACCGTGACTACGGCGTGCGGGTCACGGTCGGGAAGCCACCGGCCGGAGACACCGCGGACCTCGGGGAACTGCTGGGGGGCGAGCCCCGGAGCTGATGCCGTAAGGGGCGATTTGCCTGACGGCGATGGCGTCCCGTACTCTCCTACAGAAGCCAAAGACCGCTGGTCGTTGCCGTGCGCTCGAATGAGGGTGCGGTGGCCGAAGGATCCGCTGAATAGCGGACGACCCGCGCAGGTGTCAGTGGAAGAGCTCCCGGAGTGCGCACAGCCTGTGCGCAAGGCCGGTCGAGTCCGCCCCGTGCGCCTGCGCCGGGGCGTTTCGTTTTCCCCAGTCCTCCTTCGGGTCCGCGCGGTCAGAATCACCCGGAAGGAGGCCGAGACTCTATGGCGAGGCCCGACAAGGCTGCCGCAGTGGCGGAGTTGACGGAGCAGTTCCGCAACTCCAACGCTGCCGTGCTGACCGAGTACCGCGGTCTCACCGTGGCGCAGCTCAAGACGCTGCGTCGTTCGCTCGGTGAGAACGCCCAGTACGCCGTGGTGAAGAACACGCTGACCAAGATTGCGGCCAACGAGGCCGGGATCTCGACGCTGGACGACCTGTTCAACGGTCCGACGGCTGTCGCCTTCGTCACCGGTGACCCGGTGGAGTCGGCTAAGGGTCTGCGCGACTTCGCCAAGGACAACCCGAATCTCGTCATCAAGGGCGGTGTCCTTGACGGCAAGGCGCTGTCCGCCGACGAGATCAAGAAGCTTGCGGACCTCGAGTCCCGCGAGGTTCTGCTCGCCAAGCTGGCGGGCGCTCTGAAGGGCAAGCAGACACAGGCTGCTCAGGTCTTCCAGGCGCTCCCGTCGAAGCTCGTCCGTACCGTGGACGCGCTTCGTGCCAAGCAGGACGAGCAGGGCGGTGCCGAGTAATTCGGCTCGCACGATGACCGCCGCCGCCTGAGGCGGAGGTCGTAGCGGGCCAACGTACGCCCGCCAGCACATGTACATCCGGCACCTGCCGAATTAGTGGAAGGAAAGCCATCGTGGCTCTCACCCAGGACGAACTGCTCGCCGAGTTCGAGAACATGACCCTGATCCAGCTCTCCGAGTTCGTGAAGGCGTTCGAGGAGAAGTTCGACGTCACCGCCGCCGCGGCCGTCGCCGTTGCCGGCCCGGCCGGCCCGGCCGCCGCCGCCGAGGCCCCCGAGGAGAAGGACGAGTTCGACGTCGTCCTCACCGGCGCCGGCGACAAGAAGATCCAGGTCATCAAGGTCGTGCGTGAGCTGACCTCCCTCGGCCTGAAGGAGGCCAAGGACCTGGTCGACGGTGCGCCGAAGCCGGTTCTGGAGAAGGTCAACAAGGAGGCCGCGGACAAGGCCAAGGAGTCCCTCGAGGGCGCCGGCGCCTCCGTCGAGGTCAAGTAAGACCTTCACGAACGCAGGCCCGACAGGGCTGTAACGCGGACGTACCGAGGAGCGATCATCCATTCGGGTGGTCGCTCTTCGGTGTTCCCGGGGCGCGGCCGCGGTTGCCTTGCGCCGCGTTCGTCGGGGGGTATGGTGATCTTCGTCGTGTCCCTGGTCGGCCCGGGGTTCGGGTATGAGGGCCTTGACGAACCGCACGCAGCGCGCAATTCTCAGGACGCGTCGTCACAAGGATCCGAATCCGAGGCATGGATCGGCGACGAAGAGGGCAGTATCACCGTGCGTTGAAGGCAGGTATGGCGCAGGCGTTGAGAACAATGAGGGTCTCTGAAAACCGGGACTGGACATCAGTGTGCCTAGTGGCTACACTGACCCTTTGCGCTGCCTGTTAGCTGTCCCCTGCCCGTCACCAGGGGTCTGCCCTCGCCTCACTATCGCCGACCGGATATCTCTGACCTGGCCGAACAGCCGGATCGGACGACGTCTGTCCCGGTATGAGAGTGAGGGGCCGGTACGCGCGTAGTGAGTCCGAGCCCTCGGAAGGACCCCCTCTTGGCCGCCTCGCGCAACGCCTCGACCGCGAATACGAACAACGGCGCCAGCACCGCCCCGCTGCGCATCTCTTTTGCAAAGATCAAGGAGCCCCTCGAGGTTCCGAACCTGCTCGCGCTGCAGACCGAGAGCTTCGACTGGCTGCTCGGCAACACCGCCTGGCAGAGTCGGGTCGAGGCGGCTCTGGAGTCGGGTCAGGACGTCCCCACCAAGTCCGGCCTCGAGGAGATCTTCGAGGAGATCTCCCCGATCGAGGACTTCTCCGGGTCGATGTCGCTGACGTTCCGCGACCACCGTTTCGAGCCCCCGAAGAACAGCATCGACGAGTGCAAGGAGCGCGACTTCACGTACGCGGCCCCGCTCTTCGTCACCGCCGAGTTCACCAACAACGAGACCGGCGAGATCAAGTCCCAGACGGTCTTCATGGGCGACTTCCCGCTCATGACCAACAAGGGCACCTTCGTCATCAACGGCACCGAGCGTGTCGTGGTGTCGCAGCTGGTCCGCTCGCCCGGCGTCTACTTCGACTCCTCCATCGACAAGACGTCCGACAAGGACATCTTCTCCGCCAAGATCATCCCGTCCCGGGGTGCCTGGCTGGAGATGGAGATCGACAAGCGCGACATGGTCGGTGTGCGCATCGACCGCAAGCGCAAGCAGTCCGTCACCGTCCTTCTGAAGGCGCTCGGCTGGACCACCGAGCAGATCCTCGAGGAGTTCGGCGAGTACGAGTCGATGCGCGCCACCCTGGAGAAGGACCACACCCAGGGCCAGGACGACGCGCTGCTCGACATCTACCGCAAGCTGCGTCCGGGCGAGCCCCCCACGCGTGAGGCCGCGCAGACGCTGCTCGAGAACCTCTACTTCAACCCCAAGCGCTACGACCTGGCCAAGGTCGGCCGCTACAAGGTCAACAAGAAGCTGGGTGCGGACGCTCCGCTGGACGCGGGCATCCTGACCGTCGAGGACATCATCTCGACGATCAAGTACCTGGTGAAGCTGCACGCGGGCGAGACCGAGACGGTCGGCGACAGCGGTCAGAGCATCGTCGTCGAGACCGACGACATCGACCACTTCGGCAACCGTCGTCTGCGCAGCGTCGGCGAGCTCATCCAGAACCAGGTCCGTACGGGTCTGGCGCGTATGGAGCGCGTCGTGCGCGAGCGCATGACCACTCAGGACGTCGAGGCGATCACGCCGCAGACCCTGATCAACATCCGGCCGGTCGTCGCCTCCATCAAGGAGTTCTTCGGCACCAGCCAGCTGTCGCAGTTCATGGACCAGAACAACCCGCTGTCCGGGCTGACGCACAAGCGTCGTCTGTCCGCGCTCGGCCCGGGTGGTCTGTCCCGTGAGCGGGCCGGCTTCGAGGTCCGTGACGTGCACCCCTCGCACTACGGCCGCATGTGCCCGATCGAGACGCCCGAAGGCCCGAACATCGGTCTGATCGGTTCGCTCGCCTCGTACGGCCGCGTCAACGCGTTCGGCTTCGTCGAGACCCCGTACCGCAAGGTCATCGACGGCCAGGTCACCGACGAGGTGGACTACCTGACCGCCGACGAGGAGGACCGCTTCGTCATCGCGCAGGCCAACGCGCCGCTGACGGACGACCTCCGCTTCGAGGAGGCCCGCGTCCTCGTCCGCCGCCGTGGCGGCGAGGTCGACTACGTCGGCGGCGAGGACGTCGACTACATGGACGTCTCCCCGCGCCAGATGGTGTCGGTCGCGACCGCCATGATCCCGTTCCTCGAGCACGACGACGCCAACCGTGCCCTCATGGGCGCGAACATGATGCGCCAGGCCGTTCCGCTGATCAAGGCGGAGGCCCCGCTCGTCGGCACCGGCATGGAGTACCGCTCCGCCGTCGACGCCGGCGACGTCGTCAAGGCCGAGAAGGCCGGTGTGGTCCAGGAGGTCTCCGCGGACTACATCACCACCGCCAACGACGACGGCACGTACATCACGTACCGCCTGGCCAAGTTCGCCCGCTCCAACCAGGGCACCTCGGTCAACCAGAAGGTCATCGTCCACGAGGGCGACCGGATCGTCGAGGGCCAGGTCCTGGCCGACGGCCCGGCCACCGAGAACGGTGAGATGGCCCTCGGCAAGAACCTGCTCGTGGCGTTCATGCCGTGGGAGGGTCACAACTACGAGGACGCGATCATCCTGTCGCAGCGCCTCGTGCAGGACGACGTCCTCTCCTCGATCCACATCGAGGAGCACGAGGTCGACGCCCGTGACACCAAGCTCGGCCCCGAGGAGATCACCCGGGACATCCCGAACGTCTCCGAGGAGGTCCTCGCCGACCTCGACGAGCGCGGCATCATCCGTATCGGTGCCGAGGTCGTCGCCGGTGACATCCTCGTCGGCAAGGTCACGCCCAAGGGTGAGACCGAGCTGACCCCGGAGGAGCGCCTGCTGCGCGCCATCTTCGGTGAGAAGGCCCGTGAGGTCCGTGACACCTCGCTGAAGGTGCCGCACGGCGAGATCGGCAAGGTCATCGGCGTCCGCGTCTTCGACCGCGAGGAGGGCGACGAGCTTCCCCCCGGTGTGAACCAGCTGGTGCGCGTCTACGTCGCGCAGAAGCGCAAGATCACCGACGGTGACAAGCTCGCCGGCCGTCACGGCAACAAGGGCGTCATCTCCAAGATCCTGCCGATCGAGGACATGCCGTTCCTGGAGGACGGCACCCCGGTCGACATCATCCTCAACCCCCTGGGTGTCCCGTCCCGAATGAACCCGGGACAGGTCCTGGAGATCCACCTCGGCTGGCTCGCCAGCCGCGGCTGGGACGTCTCCGGCCTCGGGGAGGAGTGGGCGCAGCGCCTCCAGGTCATCGGCGCCGACCAGGTCGCCCCCGGCACCAACGTCGCGACCCCGGTCTTCGACGGTGCGCGTGAGGACGAGCTGGCGGGTCTGCTGCAGCACACCATCCCGAACCGCGACGGCGAGCGGATGGTGCAGCCGACCGGCAAGGCCCGGCTGTTCGACGGCCGCTCCGGTGAGCCGTTCCCGGAGCCGATCTCCATCGGCTACATGTACATCCTGAAGCTGCACCACCTGGTCGACGACAAGCTGCACGCCCGGTCGACCGGTCCGTACTCGATGATCACCCAGCAGCCGCTGGGTGGTAAGGCCCAGTTCGGTGGCCAGCGCTTCGGTGAGATGGAGGTGTGGGCGCTGGAGGCTTACGGCGCCGCCTACGCCCTCCAGGAGCTGCTGACCATCAAGTCCGACGACGTGACCGGCCGCGTGAAGGTCTACGAGGCCATCGTCAAGGGCGAGAACATCCCCGAGCCCGGCATCCCCGAGTCCTTCAAGGTGCTCATCAAGGAGATGCAGTCCCTGTGCCTCAACGTGGAGGTGCTGTCCTCGGACGGCATGTCCATCGAGATGCGCGACACCGACGAGGACGTCTTCCGCGCTGCGGAGGAGCTTGGCATCGACCTGTCCCGGCGCGAGCCGAGCAGCGTCGAAGAGGTCTGACGGGAGTCCGGAGGCCTTCGCGATGAAGGCCTCCGGCCCCAGGACCCCCGTATCAGACCCCATGACTTACAACCCTGAGAGGGATTGACGCATAGTGCTCGACGTCAACTTCTTCGACGAGCTCCGGATCGGTCTGGCTACCGCTGACGACATCCGTCAGTGGAGCCACGGCGAGGTCAAGAAGCCCGAGACCATCAACTACCGCACGCTCAAGCCCGAAAAGGACGGCCTCTTCTGCGAGAAGATCTTCGGCCCCACCCGGGACTGGGAGTGCTACTGCGGCAAGTACAAGCGTGTCCGTTTCAAGGGCATCATCTGTGAGCGCTGCGGCGTCGAGGTGACGCGCGCCAAGGTGCGCCGTGAGCGGATGGGCCACATCGAACTGGCCGCTCCCGTCACGCACATCTGGTACTTCAAGGGTGTCCCGTCGCGCCTCGGCTACCTGCTGGACCTGGCGCCCAAGGACCTCGAGAAGGTCATCTACTTCGCGGCGTACATGATCACGTACGTCGACGAGGAGCGCCGTACCCGCGACCTGCCCTCCCTGGAGGCGCACGTCTCGGTCGAGCGCCAGCAGATCGAGAACCGCCGGGACGCCGACCTGGAGGCCCGCGCCAAGAAGCTCGAGACCGACCTGGCCGAGCTCGAGGCCGAGGGTGCCAAGGCCGACGTGCGCCGCAAGGTGCGCGAGGGTGCCGAGCGCGAGATGAAGCAGCTGCGCGACCGTGCGCAGCGCGAGATCGACCGCCTGGACGAGGTGTGGACCCGGTTCAAGAACCTCAAGGTCCAGGACCTCGAGGGCGACGAGCTGCTCTACCGCGAGCTGCGTGACCGCTTCGGCACGTACTTCGACGGCTCGATGGGTGCCGCGGCGCTGCAGAAGCGCCTGGAGTCCTTCGACCTCGAGGAGGAGGCCGAGAGGCTCCGCGAGATCATCCGCACCGGCAAGGGCCAGAAGAAGACCCGTGCGCTCAAGCGCCTGAAGGTCGTCTCCGCGTTCCTGCAGACCAGCAACAGCCCCAAGGGCATGGTGCTCGACTGCGTGCCGGTCATCCCGCCGGACCTGCGTCCGATGGTGCAGCTGGACGGTGGCCGCTTCGCGACCTCCGACCTGAACGACCTGTACCGCCGTGTGATCAACCGCAACAACCGCCTGAAGCGGCTTCTCGACCTCGGCGCGCCCGAGATCATCGTGAACAACGAGAAGCGCATGCTCCAGGAGGCCGTCGACGCGCTGTTCGACAACGGCCGTCGTGGCCGGCCGGTCACCGGTCCGGGCAACCGTCCGCTGAAGTCCCTCAGCGACATGCTGAAGGGCAAGCAGGGCCGCTTCCGTCAGAACCTGCTCGGCAAGCGCGTGGACTACTCCGCGCGTTCCGTGATCGTCGTCGGTCCGCAGCTGAAGCTGCACCAGTGCGGTCTGCCGAAGGCGATGGCGCTGGAGCTGTTCAAGCCGTTCGTGATGAAGCGCCTGGTCGACCTGAACCACGCGCAGAACATCAAGAGCGCCAAGCGCATGGTGGAGCGCGGCCGTACGGTCGTGTACGACGTCCTCGAAGAGGTCATCGCCGAGCACCCGGTTCTGCTGAACCGTGCTCCCACCCTGCACCGCCTCGGCATCCAGGCCTTCGAGCCGCAGCTGGTCGAGGGCAAGGCCATCCAGATCCACCCGCTCGTCTGCACCGCGTTCAACGCGGACTTCGACGGTGACCAGATGGCCGTGCACCTGCCGCTGTCCGCGGAGGCGCAGGCCGAGGCCCGCATCCTGATGCTGTCCTCGAACAACATCCTCAAGCCCGCCGACGGCCGCCCGGTGACGATGCCGACCCAGGACATGGTCCTCGGTCTGTTCTTCCTCACCACGGACGGCGAGATGCGGGACGTGAAGGGCGAGGACCGCTCCTTCTCCTCCGTGGCCGAGGCGATCATGGCCTTCGACGCCGGCGAGCTCTCGCTCCAGTCGAGGATCGACGTCCGCTTCCCGGTCGGCACCATCCCGCCGCGCGGCTGGACCCCGCCGGCGCAGGAGGAGGGCGAGCCGGAGTGGCAGCAGGGTGACTCGTTCCGTCTGCGGACGACCCTGGGCCGCGCGCTCTTCAACGAGCTGCTGCCCGAGGACTACCCGTTCGTCGACTACGAGGTCGGCAAGAAGCAGCTCTCCGAGATCGTCAACGACCTCGCCGAGCGCTACCCGAAGGTCATCGTGGCGGCGACGCTCGACAACCTGAAGGCGTCCGGCTTCTACTGGGCGACCCGTTCCGGTGTCACCGTGGCCATCTCCGACGTCGTCGTTCCCGAGGCGAAGAAGGAGATCGTCAAGGGCTACGAGGCGCAGGACGAGAAGGTCCAGAAGCAGTACGAGCGCGGTCTGATCACCAAGGACGAGCGCACGCAGGAACTCATCGCGATCTGGACCAAGGCGACCAACGAGGTCGCCGAGGCCATGAACGCGAACTTCCCGAAGACCAACCCGATCTTCATGATGGTGAACTCGGGTGCACGAGGCAACATGATGCAGATGCGTCAGATCGCCGGTATGCGTGGTCTGGTGTCGAACGCGAAGAACGAGACGATCCCGCGTCCGATCAAGGCGTCGTTCCGTGAGGGTCTGTCCGTGCTGGAGTACTTCATCTCCACGCACGGTGCCCGTAAGGGTCTGGCGGACACCGCTCTGCGTACCGCCGACTCGGGTTACCTGACCCGTCGTCTGGTCGACGTCTCCCAGGACGTCATCATCCGCGAGGAGGACTGCGGCACCGAGCGCGGTCTGAAGCTGCGGATCGCCAACCGCGGCGCCGACGGTGTGCTGCGCAAGGCGGACGACGTCGAGACCGGCGTCTACGCCCGCATGCTCGCCGAGGACGTCGTCATCGACGGCAAGGTGATCGCGCCGGCCAACGTGGACCTGGGCGACGTGCTCATCGACCAGCTGGTGCGCCACGGTGTCGAGGAGGTCAAGACCCGTTCGATCCTGACCTGCGAGTCCCAGGTCGGCACCTGCGCGATGTGCTACGGCCGTTCGCTGGCCACCGGCAAGCTGGTCGACATCGGTGAGGCGGTCGGCATCATCGCCGCCCAGTCCATCGGTGAGCCCGGTACCCAGCTGACGATGCGTACCTTCCACACCGGTGGTGTGGCCGGTGACGACATCACCCAGGGTCTGCCGCGTGTCGTCGAGCTCTTCGAG
Organism: Streptomyces sp. NPDC056628; assembly: GCF_042792555.1. Taxonomy (NCBI): domain Bacteria; kingdom Bacillati; phylum Actinomycetota; class Actinomycetes; order Kitasatosporales; family Streptomycetaceae; genus Streptomyces; species Streptomyces sp. NPDC056628. The sequence goes on along the minus strand of NZ_JBHTWG010000013.1, from coordinate 25,316 downwards.
GCCCGTACCCCGAAGGGTGTCGCCCCGATCTCCGAGGCCACCGGCCGCGTGCGGATCGAGGAGACCGAGAAGACCAAGAAGATCATCGTCACCCCGGACGACGGCAGCGACGAGACGGCGTACCCGATCTCGAAGCGTGCCCGTCTCCTGGTCACCGAGGGCGACCACGTCGAGGTGGGCCAGAAGCTCACCGTGGGTGCCATCAACCCGCACGACGTGCTGCGCATCCTGGGTCAGCGTGCCGTCCAGGTCCACCTGGTCGGCGAGGTCCAGAAGGTCTACAACTCGCAGGGTGTGTCGATCCACGACAAGCACATCGAGATCATCATCCGGCAGATGCTGCGCCGTGTGACGATCATCGAGTCCGGCGACGCCGAGCTGCTGCCCGGCGAGCTGGTCGAGCGCTCGAAGTTCGAGCAGGAGAACCGTCGTGTGGTCCAGGAGGGCGGTCAGCCGGCCTCCGGTCGTCCGCAGCTCATGGGTATCACCAAGGCCTCGCTGGCCACGGAGTCCTGGCTGTCGGCGGCGTCCTTCCAGGAGACGACGCGAGTCCTCACGGACGCGGCGATCAACGCCAAGTCCGACTCGCTCATCGGCCTCAAGGAGAACGTCATCATCGGTAAGCTCATCCCGGCCGGTACGGGTCTGTCCCGCTACCGCAACATCCGGGTCGAGCCGACCGAGGAGGCCAAGGCCGCGATGTACTCGGCCGTCGGCTACGACGACATCGACTACTCGCCGTTCGGCACCGGCTCCGGCCAGGCCGTTCCGCTGGAGGACTACGACTACGGTCCGTACAACCAGTAAGCGAGCGATCGTGTGAAGGGCGGCCACCCCTCGGGGTGGCCGCCCTTCGGCGTGTCCGGGTACGGCTCGGGGATGTCCCAGGGACCGACCCGATGCCCGTGAGGCCGGTTCGGCGCATGATGGAGGGACTCCGACCGTTACGGGGAGGGTGCCCCATGACTCAGCCGTCGTGGCCACCGTGGCAGCCCTGGCAAGGGCCCGGGCCGCAGCCGTGGCAGAAAGGTGCGGGCGGTGCGCCGCAGCCCTGGGCCCAGGCCGCCGCCCCCGCGATGCTCGCCTCGCACGCCGACCGCGAGCGCGCCGTGGACGTGCTCAGGGCCGGGTTCGGGGAGGGACGCCTGGAGAAGCCCGAGTTCGAGCAGCGGGTCGCGCGGGCCTACGCGGCCCGTACGGTGGGGGAACTGGCCCTGCTGGTGGCCGACCTGCCCCAGGGGCCCCTGCCGCTGCCGGCGCCCGTCACACCGGTGCCGCGGACCTTCCTGCCGTACGACCGGCCACGGACCAACGGCAAGGCGGTCGGTTCGGCCGTGTGCGGGGTGCTCTGCCTGATGAGTTTCGGCCTGGCCGGCATACCGGCCGTCGTGCTGGGGCACTCGGCCCGCGCCGAGATACGGCGCACGGGGGAGAGCGGTGACGGGCTCGCCCTGACGGGGCTCGTCCTCGGCTGGCTGTCGAACGCGGCGTGGGTGGCGCTCCTGACGCTGATGATCGTGGCCGCGGCCGTGTCCGCGTGACGGTACCGGGCGCTGCGGCGAGAGGGCTGTGACGTGGCCGGACCGGCCGAACGAAGATCGTTCCCGTCGCGTGGTCTTGACATCGACCGCATGGCGATGCGGGCAGGACCCATTTGTTTTGACCGCAGCGAATGCGATAGGTACGCTCAGACCTTGTGCCTGGGGTGTGCCCTGGCTCTCGTGCGTGCCTTCAGACCGCACAGCGAGCTGTGAGCGGCCACCGTAATCTGTGCTCTTTTCGCCTCGCGGCGGGAGTCCGCCGGATTCGACACACCCGACCGCGTGGGTCGGTGGCGTTCCAGGTTAGCTTCACCATTCGGCACACAGAAACCGGAGAAGTAGTGCCTACGATCCAGCAGCTGGTCCGCAAGGGCCGGCAGGACAAGGTCGAGAAGAACAAGACGCCCGCACTCGAGGGTTCCCCTCAGCGTCGTGGCGTCTGCACGCGTGTGTTCACGACCACCCCGAAGAAGCCGAACTCGGCCCTGCGTAAGGTCGCGCGTGTGCGTCTGACCAGCGGGATCGAGGTCACCGCTTACATTCCGGGTGAGGGACACAACCTGCAGGAGCACTCCATCGTGCTCGTGCGCGGCGGCCGTGTGAAGGACCTGCCGGGTGTTCGCTACAAGATCATCCGTGGCTCCCTCGACACCCAGGGTGTCAAGAACCGCAAGCAGGCCCGTTCCCGCTACGGCGCCAAGAAGGAGAAGTAAGAATGCCTCGTAAGGGCCCCGCCCCGAAGCGCCCGGTCATCATCGACCCGGTCTACGGTTCTCCTCTGGTGACGTCGCTCATCAACAAGGTGCTGCTGAACGGCAAGCGCTCCACCGCCGAGCGCATCGTCTACGGTGCCATGGAGGGTCTGCGTGAGAAGACGGGCAACGACCCGATCATCACGCTGAAGCGCGCGCTGGAGAACATCAAGCCGACCCTCGAGGTCAAGTCCCGCCGTGTCGGTGGTGCGACGTACCAGGTTCCGATCGAGGTCAAGCCCGGTCGTGCCAACACGCTCGCGCTGCGCTGGCTGGTCGGTTACTCCCGCGCCCGTCGCGAGAAGACGATGACCGAGCGTCTGCTCAACGAGCTTCTCGACGCGTCCAACGGCCTCGGTGCCGCTGTGAAGAAGCGCGAGGACACCCACAAGATGGCCGAGTCCAACAAGGCCTTCGCGCACTACCGCTGGTAGTCGCTACCCACATCGAGACCGAGAGAAGACTGAAGCCTTATGGCTACCACTTCACTTGACCTGGCCAGGGTCCGCAACATCGGGATCATGGCCCACATCGACGCGGGCAAGACGACCACCACCGAGCGGATCCTGTTCTACACCGGTGTGTCCTACAAGATCGGTGAGGTCCACGACGGCGCTGCCACCATGGACTGGATGGAGCAGGAGCAGGAGCGTGGCATCACGATCACCTCGGCTGCCACCACCTGTCACTGGCCGCTGGACGACGTCGACCACACCATCAACATCATCGACACCCCGGGCCACGTCGACTTCACCGTCGAGGTGGAGCGCTCGCTGCGCGTGCTCGACGGTGCCGTGACGGTGTTCGACGGCGTCGCCGGCGTGGAGCCCCAGTCCGAGACGGTGTGGCGTCAGGCGGACCGCTACGGCGTTCCGCGTATCTGCTTCGTCAACAAGCTCGACCGGACCGGCGCGGAGTTCCACCGCTGCGTCGACATGATCTCGGACCGCCTTGGTGCGCAGCCGCTGGTCATGCAGCTTCCGATCGGTGCCGAGGCCGACTTCAAGGGCGTCGTGGACCTGGTCCGCATGAAGGCGCTCGTGTGGTCCGCCGAGGCCGCCAAGGGCGAGATGTACGACGTCGTCGACATCCCGGCCACGCACACCGAGGCCGCCGAGGAGTGGCGCGGCAAGCTGATCGAGGCCGTCGCGGAGAACGACGAAGAGATCATGGAGCTGTACCTCGAGGGCGAGGAGCCCACCGAGGAGCAGCTGTACGCCGCGATCCGTCGCATCACCATCGCGTCCGGCAAGTCCAACGACACCACGGTCACCCCGGTGTTCTGCGGCACCGCGTTCAAGAACAAGGGCGTCCAGCCCCTGCTCGACGCGGTCGTGCGCTATCTCCCCACCCCGCTTGACGTCGAGGCCATCGAGGGCCACGCCGTCAACGACCCGGAGGAGATCATCAAGCGCAAGCCGTCGGAGGACGAGCCGCTGTCGGCGCTGGCGTTCAAGATCATGAGCGACCCGCACCTCGGCAAGCTCACCTTCGTCCGCGTGTACTCCGGTCGCCTGGAGTCCGGCACCCAGGTGCTGAACTCCGTCAAGGGCAAGAAGGAGCGCATCGGCAAGATCTACCGCATGCACGCGAACAAGCGTGAGGAGATCGACGCGGTGGGCGCCGGCGACATCGTCGCCGTCATGGGTCTGAAGCAGACCACCACCGGTGAGACGCTGTCCGACGACAAGAACCCGGTGATCCTGGAGTCCATGGACTTCCCGGCGCCGGTCATCCAGGTCGCCATCGAGCCCAAGTCGAAGGGCGACCAGGAGAAGCTCGGCGTCGCGATCCAGCGTCTGGCCGAGGAGGACCCGTCCTTCCAGGTTCACACGAACGAGGAGACGGGCCAGACCATCATCGGTGGTATGGGCGAGCTGCACCTCGAGGTGCTGGTCGACCGTATGCGCCGTGAGTTCAAGGTCGAGGCCAACGTCGGCAAGCCGCAGGTCGCCTACCGCGAGACGATCCGCAAGGCCGTCGAGCGCGTCGACTACACGCACAAGAAGCAGACTGGTGGTACCGGCCAGTTCGCCAAGGTGCAGATCGCGATCGAGCCGATCGAGGGCGGCGACGCCTCGTACGAGTTCGTGAACAAGGTCACCGGTGGCCGTATCCCGAAGGAGTACATCCCTTCGGTCGACGCCGGTGCGCAGGAGGCCATGCAGTTCGGCATCCTCGCGGGCTACGAGATGACCGGCGTGCGGGTCACGCTGATCGACGGTGGCTACCACGAGGTCGACTCCTCCGAGCTCGCGTTCAAGATCGCCGGCTCGCAGGCCTTCAAGGAGGCCGCGCGCAAGGCCAGCCCCGTGCTGCTCGAGCCGATGATGGCCGTCGAGGTCACCACGCCCGAGGACTACATGGGCGAGGTCATCGGTGACATCAACTCCCGCCGTGGCCAGATCCAGGCCATGGAGGAGCGGGCGGGTGCTCGCGTCGTGAAGGGCCTCGTGCCCCTCTCGGAGATGTTCGGTTACGTCGGCGACCTGCGCAGCAAGACGTCCGGCCGGGCCAGCTACTCCATGCAGTTCGACTCCTACGCCGAGGTTCCGCGGAACGTCGCCGAGGAGATCATCGCGAAGGCCAAGGGCGAGTAACGCACCGCGTTCACACGCTTTAGGCTTGACACCGGAGCCTCAGGGGGCGTTCCACCGCAACAGCGGGCGGAATGCCCCGGGGCCCGGGCTTTCCAGCAAAGATCACCTGGCGCCGATGAAGCAAGGCGTTCAGAACCACTCCACAGGAGGACCCCGTGGCGAAGGCGAAGTTCGAGCGGACTAAGCCCCACGTCAACATCGGCACCATCGGTCACATCGACCACGGTAAGACGACCCTCACGGCCGCCATTACCAAGGTGCTGCACGACGCGTACCCCGACCTGAACGAGGCCTCGGCGTTCGACCAGATCGACAAGGCTCCCGAGGAGCGCCAGCGCGGTATCACCATCTCCATCGCGCACGTCGAGTACCAGACCGAGACGCGTCACTACGCCCACGTCGACTGCCCCGGTCACGCGGACTACATCAAGAACATGATCACGGGTGCGGCGCAGATGGACGGCGCCATCCTCGTGGTCGCCGCCACCGACGGCCCGATGCCGCAGACCAAGGAGCACGTGCTCCTGGCCCGCCAGGTCGGCGTTCCCTACATCGTCGTCGCCCTGAACAAGGCCGACATGGTGGACGACGAGGAGATCCTGGAGCTCGTCGAGCTCGAGGTCCGTGAGCTGCTCTCCGAGTACGAGTTCCCGGGCGACGACCTTCCGGTCGTCAAGGTCTCGGCGCTCAAGGCCCTTGAGGGCGACAAGGAGTGGGGTCAGACCGTCCTCGACCTGATGAAGGCCGTCGACGAGAACATCCCGCAGCCCGAGCGTGACGTCGACAAGCCGTTCCTGATGCCGATCGAGGACGTCTTCACGATCACCGGTCGCGGTACGGTCGTCACCGGCCGTATCGAGCGTGGTGTCCTCAAGGTCAACGAGACCGTCGACATCGTGGGCATCAAGCCGGAGAAGACCACCACCACGGTCACCGGCATCGAGATGTTCCGCAAGCTGCTCGACGAGGGCCAGGCCGGTGAGAACGTCGGTCTGCTGCTCCGCGGCATCAAGCGCGAGGACGTCGAGCGCGGCCAGGTCATCATCAAGCCCGGTTCGGTCACGCCGCACACCGAGTTCGAGGCCCAGGCCTACATCCTGTCCAAGGACGAGGGTGGCCGCCACACGCCGTTCTTCAACAACTACCGTCCGCAGTTCTACTTCCGTACGACGGACGTGACCGGCGTGGTGACCCTCCCCGAGGGCACCGAGATGGTCATGCCGGGTGACAACACCGAGATGAAGGTGGAGCTCATCCAGCCCGTCGCCATGGAAGAGGGCCTGAAGTTCGCCATCCGTGAGGGTGGCCGGACGGTCGGCGCCGGCCAGGTCACCAAGATCAACAAGTGAGCTTGCTGATCTGACCTGGTAGCTCCAGCGCGAGCACCTGAAGGGGCCCGCACGACTTCGGTCGTGCGGGCCCTTTCGCATGCCCGCACGCCGGTCCGGACGCCCTCCGTCAGGGGGTGCGGCGCAGCCCGTCGACCAGGACGGCGGCCAGCCTGCGGGCGTCGTAGTCGGGGTCGCTCTCCGCGCCGATGCACAGGTTGCCGACGCCGCGCAGCAGGGTGAGGGCATCGATGTCGTCGCGGATCTCGCCGGCGGCCACCGCCGCGGACAGCAGGTCGGCGCAGACGGGTACCAGGCGGTCCAGGAAGTAGTCGTGCAGGGCGGCGAAGCCGGACTGGTCGGAGCGCAGCACGGCGGCGAGGCCGTGCTTGGTGACCAGGAAGTCCACGAACAGGTCGATCCAGCGGCGCAGGGCCGCGTGTGGGGTCGCGGCGTCGGCGAGCAGGGCGGGGCCGGCCTCGGCGCAGGCGTCCACCTGGTGCCGGTAGACGGCGATGATCAGGTCCGCGCGGGTCGGGAAGTGCCGGTAGAGCGTGCCCATGCCGACGCCGGCCCGGGAGGCGATGTCCCGCACCGGAGCGTCCACGCCCGAGGTGACGAAGACCGCGGCGGCCGCTTCGAGCAGCGTCTCCTTGTTGCGCCGGGCGTCCTTCCGCCGGGACGGGGCCGCGCTTCCGCCGCGCTGGTCGCTCTCGCTCACCGCGTCGCTCCTCGCTCTCTCGCCGGTTCTCCGCATGGTCTCACGCAGGCAGGGAGGGAGCCGTGGTACGCCTGCGCTTGCGAAAACGGAACAGTGTTCCGTATCGTCGGAGGCGTACCGGAGCGTTGTTCCGTTTTAAGTGCAGGAGGCTCCCATGCAGTACCGCACGCTCGGCCGGACCGGTGTCCAGGTCAGCACGCTCGCGCTCGGCGCCATGAATTTCGGCACCATCGGGCGCACCACGCAGGACGAGGTCACCGCCATCGTCGACGCGGCCCTGGAGGCCGGCGTCAACCTCATCGACACCGCCGACTTCTACGGCGAGGGCGAGTCCGAGGAGATGGTCGGCAAGGCCATCGCGGGCCGCCGCGACGACATCGTGCTGGCCACCAAGGCCACCATGCCGATGGGGGAGGAGCGCAACCACCGGGGCAGCTCCCGCCGTTGGCTGTACACCGCCCTGGACGACAGCCTGCGCCGCCTCGGGGTGGACCACGTCGACCTGTACCAGATCCACCGCTGGGACCCGGCCACCAGCGACGAGGAGACCCTGTCGGCTCTCACCGACCTCCAACGCGCGGGAAAGATCCGCTACTTCGGCTCCTCCACCTTCCCCGCGTACCGCATCGTGCAGGCCCAGTGGGCCGCCCGCGAGCTGCGTCTGGGCCGGTACGTCACCGAGCAGCCCAGCTACTCGATCCTCCAGCGCGGCATCGAGTCGCACGTCCTTCCGGTGACCCAGGAGTACGGCCTCGGGGTGCTGGTGTGGAGCCCGCTCGCCTCGGGCTGGCTGTCCGGCGCGGTCCGCAAGGGCCGCGAAGCGACCACGAGCCGGGCGCGGTTGCTGCCCGAGCGGTTCGACCTCTCGGTCCCCGCCAACCAGGCCCGTAGCGAGGCCGTGGAGCGGCTGGCCGAGATCGCCGACCAGGCCGGCCTGACCCTGATCCAGCTGGCGCTGGGATTCGTGAACGCGCACCCCGGCGTGACCGCCGCGCTCATCGGCCCCCGCACGCTCGACCATCTGGGATCCCAGCTCGCCGCCGCCGACACCGTGCTCCCCGCCGACGTCCTCGACGCGATCGACGAGATCGTCGCCCCCGGCACGGACCTGGCCCCGCACGAGAAGTTCGACACGCCGCCCGCCCTGCTCGACGCGTCCCTGCGCCGCCGCTGACCGGGACGGGCGGCACCTGATGCCCCCACACCCCGGCCGAGCTTCGGGATCACGACCGCGCCCTCACAGGTCGGCTACGACGGCGTCGTGCAGGTCTGGCGCGAGGCGGACGCGCTGCCGCAGATCGGGCACGCCTGGCTGTTCGGCCACCTCACGCCCCTCTTCGGCGCCCCGCCGGGCCCGGTTTCCGAGGCTGGACGCTGCTCGCGGCCCTCGCGGCAGAGACCGAACGGGGGTCGCCGAGGAGGCCGTCCGGCCGTCCGTATGACGGTGCGTGGATTCCGGACATCGGACTCTCGGGCCCGCTTCTTGGAATCGCGTTAACGGAGGAGTAACACTGGGACGGTCGGCCGGCCTCCCGTATACGAAACAGGTCCGGCCGACGTCCCGCGCGCGGCAACGGCGCCGAGCGCCCCCACCGGTGCCGTACCGGTGAAGCCGTGTCAGAAAGGGACCTGCCCCGTGACCACGCGACCCGACCCCAAGGCTTCCCTCGACCGTCTGCGGGCCGAGGTGGAGCGCCGCAACCCCGCGGAGCCCGAGTTCCACCAGGCCGCCCGCGAGGTCCTGGAGACGCTCGCGCCCGTGCTCGCCGCGCGGCCCGAGTACGCGGATCCGGGGCTCGTGGAGCGGCTGGTCGAGCCGGAACGACAGATCATGTTCCGGGTCCCGTGGCAGGACGACCGGGGGCGGATCCACGTCAACCGGGGCTTCCGTGTCGAGTTCAACAGCGCCCTCGGCCCGTACAAGGGCGGTCTGCGCTTCCACCCCTCGGTGAACCTCGGCATCATCAAGTTCCTGGGCTTCGAGCAGATCTTCAAGAACGCGCTCACCGGGCTCGGCATCGGCGGCGGCAAGGGCGGCAGCGACTTCGACCCGCAGGGCCGCAGCGACGCCGAGGTCATGCGCTTCTGCCAGTCCTTCATGAGCGAGCTGTACCGGCACATCGGCGAGTACACCGACATCCCCGCGGGGGACATCGGCGTCGGCGCCCGGGAGATCGGCTACCTGTTCGGCCAGTACCGGCGCATCACCAACCGCTGGGAGGGCGGCGTCCTCACCGGCAAGAGCTCCGGCTGGGGCGGCTCGCTGATCCGCCCGGAGGCCACCGGGTACGGCAACGTGCTCTTCACCGAGGCCATGCTGCGCGCCCGCGGGGAGGACCTGGAGGGGCAGACCGCGGTCGTCTCCGGCTCCGGCAACGTGGCGGTCCACACCATCCAGAAGCTGGCCGCCCTCGGCGCCAACCCGGTCACCTGCTCCGACTCCGGCGGCTACGTCGTCGACGAGAAGGGCATCGACCTGGAACTGCTGCGCCAGATCAAGGAGGTCGAGCGGGGCCGGGTGAGCACGTACGCCGAACGCCGGGGCGCCTCCGCGCGGTTCGTGCCGGACGGGCGCGTCTGGGAGGTGCCGGCGGACATCGCCCTGCCGTCGGCCACCCAGAACGAGCTGAACGCCGCCGACGCCGACGCCCTCATCCGCAACGGCGTGAAGGCGGTCTCCGAGGGCGCGAACATGCCCACCACGCCCGAGGCCGTGCAGCTGTTCCAGCGGGCCGGGGTGGCCTTCGGACCCGGCAAGGCGGCCAACGCCGGCGGGGTCGCGGTCAGCGCGCTGGAGATGACGCAGAACGCCTCGCGCACGTCGTGGAAGGCCGACCAGGTCGAGAGCGAGCTGGCCCGCATCATGAGCGACATCCACACCACCTGCGCCGAGACGGCCGAGCGCTACGGCGCCCCGGGCGACTACGTGACCGGTGCGAACATCGCCGGCTTCGAGCGGGTGGCGGACGCGATGCTGGCCCAGGGCGTCATCTGACCCGCTGGGGAGGCGCGCGCACGGGGGCTCAGGGTTTGACCTACGTCACGCTCGGGGTATTCTCTCCGGCTCGATTGGCCAGGCCCCTGCCCCGTATGGCAGACTAACGGGGTTGCTCGGTCGAGTGTTGATGCTGCGCGCCTCCCGCCGGGAGGACCGGAAGCGAGTCCCACAGTACTCGTCGCCCTAACTGCCGAAAGGCAGCGCTGGGGCGGACGTACGGGAATCTTCCGGGAAGTGTCAGCGCGGCACCGACCAGGCACCCGGTGGGCCTCCTAGCTCCCGGCTTGCGGTTCCGGAAGGGCCGTGTTCCCACGCAGGGATGTTCGAACAAGGGACATCTGTGTCAGCGGGAGCGCGACACGCCCGACCGCGTGGGTCGGAGGAGGTCAAGGGAACACCGGGTTCCAGAGCGTATGAGAGACAGGACTACTGAGTAGCCATGGCGGGACAGAAGATCCGCATCCGGCTCAAGGCCTACGACCACGAGGTCATCGACTCTTCGGCGAAGAAGATCGTCGAGACGGTGACTCGCACTGGTGCGTCGGTCGCGGGCCCGGTGCCGCTGCCCACTGAGAAGAACGTGTACTGCGTCATCAAGTCGCCGCACAAGTACAAGGACTCGCGCGAGCACTTCGAGATGCGCACGCACAAGCGCCTGATCGACATCCTCGACCCGACCCCCAAGACCGTTGACTCTCTGATGCGACTCGACCTCCCGGCCGGTGTCGACATCGAGATCAAGCTCTGAGGCCGGTGATCTGAACGATGGCTAAGCAGATCAAGGGCATCCTGGGCGAGAAGCTCGGCATGACGCAGGTGTGGGACGCGAACAACCGCGTCGTCCCGGTCACCGTCGTCAAGGCGGGCCCCAACGTCGTCACCCAGGTCCGTACCAACGACGCCGACGGCTACGAGTCCGTCCAGCTCGCCTTCGGCGAGATCGACCCGCGCAAGGTGAACAAGCCCCTCAAGGGCCACTTCGCGAAGGCCGACGTCACCCCCCGTCGTCACCTCGTCGAGATCCGCACCGCGGACGCCTCCGAGTACACGCTGGGCCAGGAAGTCACCGCCGAGGTGTTCGAGGCCGGCGTGAAGGTCGACGTGACCGGCAAGAGCAAGGGCAAGGGCTTCGCCGGTGTCATGAAGCGCCACAACTTCCGTGGCCTCGGCGCCGGACACGGTACCCAGCGCAAGCACCGCTCTCCCGGTTCCATCGGTGGCTGCGCCACCCCGGGCCGTGTGTTCAAGGGCCTCCGTATGGCGGGTCGCATGGGCAACGAGCGGGTCACCACCCAGAACCTGACCGTCCACGCCGTTGACGCGGAGAAGGGTCTGCTGCTCATCAAGGGCGCGGTTCCCGGTCCGAACGGCGGCCTCGTCCTGGTCCGCACCGCGGCCAAGGGGGCCTGAGGTAACCGATGAGCACTGTTGACATCCTTTCGCCGGCTGGCGACAAGGCCGGTTCCGTCGAGCTCCCCGCGGAGATCTTCGGCGTAGAGAAGATCAGCGTTCCGCTGCTCCACCAGGTCGTCGTCGCCCAGCTGGCCGCTGCCCGTCAGGGCACGCACAAGACCAAGACCCGTGGCGAGGTCCGTGGTGGCGGCAAGAAGCCGTACCGCCAGAAGGGCACCGGTCGCGCCCGTCAGGGTTCGACCCGCGCGCCGCAGTTCGCCGGTGGTGGCGTCGTGCACGGTCCCGTGCCGCGTGACTACTCGCAGCGGACCCCGAAGAAGATGAAGGCCGCGGCCCTGCGCCACGCCCTCACCGACCGGGCCCGCAACAACCGCATCCACGTCGTCTCCGGCGTGATCGAGGGCGACAACCCGTCCACGAAGGCCGCGAAGAGCCTGCTCGGCAAGATCTCGGAGCGCAAGAACCTGCTCCTGGTCGTCGAGCGCGCCGACGAAGCCGCGTGGCTGTCCGCCCGCAACCTGCCCCAGGTCCACATCCTGGAGCCGGGCCAGCTGAACACGTACGACGTTCTCGTCTCGGACGACGTGGTCTTCACCCAGGCCGCGTTCGAGTCCTTCGTGTCGGGCCCGAAGGCCGATGACACCGAAGGGAGCGAGGCCTGATGGCTATCCGTCACCCCGCCATTGCCTCCAAGGCCGCGAAGAAGGCCAAGGCCGCTCGCGTCGCCAAGGCGCGCCGCCACGAAGCCGAGGGCAAGAACACCGTCGTCACTCCGGTGAGCAAGTCGTACACGGACCACCGTGACGTCCTGCTGAAGCCGGTCGTGTCGGAGAAGAGCTACGCGCTCCTCGACGAGAACAAGTACACGTTCATCGTCGACCCGAACGCCAACAAGACCCAGATCAAGCAGGCCGTGCAGGCGGTCTTCGACGTCAAGGTCACTGGGGTCAACACGATCAACCGCGCCGGCAAGCGCAAGCGGACCCGCACCGGGTTCGGCCAGCGTGCCGCCACCAAGCGCGCGATCGTGACCCTCGCCGAGGGCGACCGTATCGACATCTTCGGCGGTCCGACCGCGTAAGCGGGTCGGATCGTCCGATATCGGACGAGGACTGAGAAATGGGAATCCGCAAGTACAAGCCGACTACGCCGGGCCGCCGTGGCTCCAGCGTCGCCGACTTCGTCGAGGTCACGCGGTCCACGCCGGAGAAGTCGCTGGTCCGCCCGCTGCACAGCAAGGGCGGCCGTAACAACGCCGGTCGTGTGACCGTTCGCCACCAGGGTGGCGGACACAAGCGCGCCTACCGCGTGATCGACTTCCGTCGTCACGACAAGGACGGCGTGCCGGCGAAGGTCGCGCACATCGAGTACGACCCCAACCGCACCGCGCGCATCGCGCTGCTGCACTACGCCGACGGCGAGAAGCGCTACATCCTCGCCCCGCGCAACCTGCAGCAGGGTGACCGCGTCGAGAACGGTCCCGGGGCCGACATCAAGCCGGGCAACAACCTGGCGCTCCGTAACATCCCGGTCGGTACCACGATCCACGCGATCGAGCTCCGTCCCGGTGGCGGCGCCAAGTTCGCCCGCTCCGCCGGTGCCTCCGTGCAGCTGCTCGCGAAGGAGGGCCAGATGGCCCACCTCCGCATGCCGTCCGGTGAGATCCGCCTGGTCGACGTGCGCTGCCGCGCCACCGTCGGCGAGGTCGGCAACGCCGAGCAGAGCAACATCAACTGGGGCAAGGCCGGTCGCAAGCGCTGGCTGGGCGTCCGCCCGACCGTTCGCGGTGTGGCGATGAACCCGGTTGACCACCCGCACGGTGGTGGTGAGGGCAAGACCTCCGGTGGTCGCCACCCGGTCTCCCCGTGGGGTCAGAAGGAGGGTCGTACTCGTTCGCCGAAGAAGGCTTCGAACAAGTACATCGTCCGCCGCCGCAAGACGAACAAGAAGCGCTAGGAGCGGGTTTAGATGCCGCGCAGTCTCAAGAAGGGGCCCTTCGTCGACGACCACCTGATCAAGAAGGTGGACGCCCAGAACGAAGCCGGCACCAAGAACGTCATCAAGACCTGGTCCCGTCGCTCCATGATCGTGCCGGCCATGCTCGGCCACACGCTCGCGGTGCACAACGGCAAGACCCACATCCCGGTGTTCGTCACCGAGGCGATGGTCGGTCACAAGCTCGGCGAGTTCTCGCCGACGCGCACCTTCCGGGGCCACGTCAAGGACGACCGGAAGTCGAAGCGCCGCTAGTAGCGGATCGCATTCAGACACGTAAGAAACTGAAGGGACAACCATGGAAGCCAGGGCCCAGGCGCGGTACATCCGCGTCACGCCCATGAAGGCCCGCCGCGTGGTGGACCTCATCCGTGGCATGGACGCCACGGAGGCCCAGGCTGTTCTGCGATTCGCTCCGCAGGCAGCCTCCGTGCCGGTCGGCAAGGTGCTCGACAGCGCCATCGCCAACGCCGCGCACAACTACGACCACACGGACGCCTCCTCGCTGTTCATCAGCGAGGCGTACGTCGACGAGGGCCCGACCCTGAAGCGGTTCCGGCCGCGCGCCCAGGGCCGTGCCTACCGGATCCGCAAGCGGACCAGCCACATCACCGTGGTCGTCGCCAGCAAGGAAGGAACCCGGTAATGGGCCAGAAGGTTAACCCGCATGGGTTCCGGCTCGGTGTCACCACGGACTTCAAGTCCCGGTGGTACGCCGACAAGCTGTACAAGGACTACGTCAAGGAAGACGTCGCCATCCGTCGGATGATGACGTCCGGCATGGAGCGCGCCGGTATCTCGAAGGTGGAGATCGAGCGCACCCGTGACCGCGTCCGTGTGGACATCCACACGGCACGCCCGGGCATCGTCATCGGCCGCCGCGGCGCCGAGGCCGACCGCATCCGCGGTGACCTGGAGAAGCTGACCGGCAAGCAGGTCCAGCTGAACATCCTCGAGGTCAAGAACCCGGAGACGGACGCTCAGCTGGTGGCCCAGGCCGTCGCCGAGCAGCTCTCCTCCCGCGTCTCCTTCCGCCGTGCCATGCGCAAGAGCATGCAGTCGGCGATGAAGGCCGGCGCCAAGGGCATCAAGATCCAGTGCGGTGGCCGCCTCGGTGGCGCCGAGATGTCCCGCTCGGAGTTCTACCGCGAGGGCCGCGTGCCCCTGCACACGCTCCGCGCGAACGTGGACTACGGCTTCTTCGAGGCCAAGACGACCTTCGGCCGCATCGGTGTGAAGGTCTGGATCTACAAGGGCGACGTCAAGAACATCGCCGAGGTCCGCGCCGAGAACGCTGCGGCCCGTGCGGGTAACCGCCCGGCCCGTGGTGGCGCCGACCGCCCGGCCCGTGGTGGCCGCGGTGGCGAGCGTGGCGGGCGCGGTCGTAAGCCGCAGCAGGCTGCCGGCGCCGAGGCCCCCAAGGCCGAGGCTCCCGCCGCCGCTCCGGCTGAGAGCACCGGAACGGAGGCCTGACCGTCATGCTGATCCCCCGTAGGGTCAAGCACCGCAAGCAGCACCACCCGAAGCGCAGCGGTATGTCCAAGGGTGGAACGCAGGTTGCGTTCGGCGAGTACGGCATCCAGGCGCTGACCCCGGCCTACGTGACGAACCGCCAGATCGAGGCGGCTCGTATCGCGATGACCCGCCACATCAAGCGTGGCGGCAAGGTCTGGATCAACATCTACCCGGACCGTCCCCTCACCAAGAAGCCGGCCGAGACCCGCATGGGTTCCGGTAAGGGTTCGCCGGAGTGGTGGATCGCCAACGTCAAGCCCGGACGCGTCATGTTCGAGCTGTCGTACCCCAACGAGAAGATCGCCCGTGAGGCCCTGACTCGCGCAGCCCACAAGCTGCCGATGAAGTGCCGGATCGTCAAGCGCGAGGCAGGTGAAGCGTGATGTCGGCCGGTACCAAGGCGTCCGAGCTGCGCGAGCTGGGCAACGAGGAGCTTCTGGCGAAGCTCCGCGAGGCCAAGGAAGAGCTGTTCAACCTCCGCTTCCAGGCGGCCACGGGTCAGCTCGAGAACCACGGTCGGCTGAAGGCCGTCCGTAAGGACATCGCGCGGATCTACACCCTGATGCGCGAGCGTGAGCTGGGCATCGAAACGGTGGAGAACGCATGAGCGAGAGCAACGTGACTGAGAACAAGGAAGCCCGCGGTTTCCGCAAGACCCGTGAGGGTCTGGTCGTCAGCGACAAGATGGACAAGACCGTCGTCGTCGCCGTCGAGGACCGCGTCAAGCACGCGCTGTACGGCAAGGTCATCCGCCGTACCAGCAAGCTCAAGGCACACGACGAGCAGAACGCCGCGGGTGTCGGCGACCGCGTCCTCCTCATGGAGACCCGGCCGCTGTCCGCGACGAAGCGCTGGCGCATCGTCGAGATCCTCGAGAAGGCCAAGTAATTCCTGCGGGGCAAACCCGGCAGGTCAGTTCCGCCAGGCTCCGGGAGCCGCTCGCTGAGCGGCTCCCGGGGAACCGGCAGACAAACAGGAGATAGACGTGATCCAGCAGGAGTCGCGACTGCGTGTCGCCGACAACACTGGTGCGAAGGAGATCCTTTGCATCCGTGTGCTCGGTGGCTCCGGTCGCCGCTACGCGGGCATCGGTGACGTCATCGTCGCCACCGTCAAGGACGCGATCCCCGGTGGCAACGTGAAGAAGGGTGACGTCGTCAAGGCCGTCATCGTTCGCACCGTCAAGGAGCGCCGCCGTCCGGACGGCTCGTACATCCGCTTCGACGAGAACGCCGCCGTCATTCTGAAGAACGACGGCGACCCTCGCGGCACCCGTATCTTCGGCCCCGTCGGCCGTGAGCTGCGCGAGAAGAAGTTCATGAAGATCATCTCGCTCGCGCCGGAGGTGCTGTAAGCATGAAGATCAAGAAGGGCGACCTGGTCCAGGTCATCACCGGTAAGGACAAGGGCAAGCAGGGCAAGGTCATCGCGGCCTTCCCCCGCGAGGACCGAGTCCTGGTCGAGGGTGTCAACCGGGTCAAGAAGCACACCAAGGCCGGCCCGACCGCTAGCGGTTCCCAGGCCGGCGGCATCGTGACCACCGAGGCGCCGATCCACGTCTCCAACGTCCAGCTGGTCGTTGAGAAGGATGGCAACAAGGTCGTCACGCGTGTCGGCTACCGCTTCGACGACGAGGGCAACAAGATCCGCGTTGCCAAGCGGACGGGTGAGGACATCTGATGGCTACCACCACCACTCCGCGTCTCAAGACGAAGTACCGCGAGGAGATCGCGGGCAAGCTGCGTGACGAGTTCAAGTACGAGAACGTCATGCAGATCCCCGGCCTCGTCAAGATCGTGGTCAACATGGGTGTGGGCGACGCCGCCCGCGACTCCAAGCTGATCGAGGGCGCCATCCGCGACCTCACCACGATCACCGGTCAGAAGCCGGCCGTCACCAAGGCCCGCAAGTCCATCGCGCAGTTCAAGCTGCGTGAGGGTCAGCCGATCGGTGCCCACGTCACGCTCCGTGGCGACCGCATGTGGGAGTTCCTGGACCGCACCCTGTCGCTCGCGCTCCCGCGCATCCGCGACTTCCGCGGTCTGTCCCCCAAGCAGTTCGACGGCCGTGGCAACTACACCTTCGGTCTCACGGAGCAGGTCATGTTCCACGAGATCGACCAGGACAAGATCGACCGCGTCCGGGGTATGGACATCACCGTGGTCACCACGGCGACCAACGACGCTGAGGGCCGCGCGCTCCTTCGTCACCTCGGCTTCCCCTTCAAGGAGGCGTGAGCGAGATGGCGAAGAAGGCTCTGATCGCTAAGGCTGCTCGCAAGCCCAAGTTCGGTGTGCGTGGCTACACCCGCTGCCAGCGCTGCGGCCGCCCGCACTCCGTGTACCGCAAGTTCGGCCTGTGCCGCGTGTGCCTTCGTGAGATGGCTCACCGTGGCGAGCTGCCGGGCGTGACCAAGAGCTCCTGGTAATCCCCCCTTTCAGGGATAACCAAGGCTCTCGGTAAGCAGACAGGGCGGCAGGACGCCCAGCCCGCATGCCTTAGGCTTGTGGGGTTGGGCGTCTGTCGCCGCCCTTACGACTTACTACGCCGTAGGTCCACCGCGCCGCACCCGTCCCGTCTCGGATCGGGGAGAGGGATGGCGCACCAGGAAACCCCGGCGAGAGAGGCCGAAGGCCAATTCATGACCATGACTGATCCGATCGCAGACATGCTTACGCGTCTGCGGAACGCGAACTCGGCGTACCACGACACCGTGGCGATGCCGCACTCGAAGATCAAGTCGCACATCGCGGAGATCCTCCAGCAGGAGGGCTTCATCACGGGCTGGAAGGTCGAGGACGCCGAGGTCGGCAAGAGCCTCGTTCTCGAGCTGAAGTTCGGCCCGAACCGTGAGCGCTCCATCGCGGGCATCAAGCGGATCTCCAAGCCCGGTCTCCGGGTGTACGCGAAGTCCACCAACCTGCCGAAGGTGCTCGGCGGCCTGGGCGTGGCCATCATCTCCACGTCGCACGGTCTCCTCACCGACAAGCAGGCCGGCAAGAAGGGCGTGGGTGGGGAAGTCCTCGCCTACGTCTGGTAGCAGAAGGGAACGGAGGAAACAGCTATGTCGCGCATCGGCAAGCTCCCCATCGCGGTTCCCGCCGGCGTGGACGTCACCATCGACGGCCGTACGGTCAAGGTCAAGGGCCCCAAGGGCGAGCTGACCCACACCGTCTCGGCGCCGATCGAGGTCGCCAAGGGCGAAGACGGCACCCTGTCGGTGACCCGCCCGAACGACGAGCGTCAGAACAAGGCCCTGCACGGCCTGTCCCGCACGCTGGTGGCGAACATGATCACCGGCGTGACCCAGGGTTACGTGAAGAAGCTCGAGATCAGCGGTGTCGGTTACCGCGTGACCGCCAAGGGTTCGAACCTCGAGTTCGCCCTCGGTTACAGCCACCCGATCACGGTCGAGGCCCCCGAAGGCATCTCCTTCAAGGTCGAGGCGCCCACGCGCTTCTCGGTCGAGGGCATCGACAAGCAGAAGGTCGGTGAGGTCGCGGCCAACATCCGCAAGCTGCGCAAGCCCGACCCGTACAAGGCCAAGGGCGTCAAGTACGAGGGCGAAGTCATCCGCCGCAAGGTCGGAAAGGCGGGTAAGTAAGCCATGGCATACGGACAGAAGATCCTCAAGGGCGACGCCTACAAGCGCGCCGCGATCAAGCGCCGCCACATCCGGATCCGTAAGCACATCAACGGTACGGCGGAGCGTCCGCGTCTGGTCGTTACCCGCTCGAACCGCCACATCGTGGCCCAGGTGATCGACGACATCAAGGGTCACACCCTGGCGTCCGCGTCCACCCTGGACACCTCGATCCGCGGTGGCGAGGGCGACAAGTCCGCGCAGGCCAAGCAGGTCGGCGCCCTGGTCGCCGAGCGTGCCAAGGCCGCCGGTGTCGAGGCTGTCGTGTTCGACCGTGGTGGCAACCAGTACGCCGGGCGCATCGCTGCCCTGGCGGACGCCGCCCGCGAAGCCGGGCTCAAGTTCTGAGCCTGCCGTAGCTAGCGGAAACAGAGAGAGGTAAATCCAATGGCTGGACCCCAGCGCCGCGGTGGCGGTGCCGGTGGCGGCGAGCGGCGGGACCGGAAGGGCCGTGACGGCGGCGCAGCTGCCGCCGAGAAGACCGCGTACGTTGAGCGCGTTGTCGCGATCAACCGCGTCGCCAAGGTTGTGAAGGGTGGTCGTCGCTTCAGCTTCACCGCGCTGGTCGTGGTGGGTGACGGTGACGGCACCGTGGGTGTCGGTTACGGCAAGGCCAAGGAGGTGCCGGCCGCCATCGCCAAGGGTGTTGAGGAGGCCAAGAAGCACTTCTTCAAGGTCCCCCGTATCCAGGGCACCATCCCGCACCCGATCACGGGTGAGAAGGCTGCCGGCGTCGTGCTGCTCAAGCCCGCGTCCCCCGGTACCGGCGTTATCGCCGGTGGCCCGGTGCGTGCGGTGCTCGAGTGCGCCGGTATCCACGACGTCCTGTCGAAGTCGCTCGGCTCGTCGAACGCGATCAACATCGTGCACGCGACCGTGGAGGCCCTGAAGGGCCTGCAGCGTCCCGAGGAGATCGCGGCCCGCCGTGGTCTGCCCCTCGAGGACGTCGCTCCCGCGGCTCTGCTGCGTGCGCGTGCCGGGGCTGGTGCTGCGTAATGGCTCAGCTCAAGATCACGCAGACGAAGTCGTACATCGGCAGCAAGCAGAACCACCGCGACACCCTGCGCTCCCTTGGTCTCAAGGGCATCAACACGCAGGTCGTCAAGGAGGACCGCCCCGAGTTCCGCGGCATGGTGCACACCGTCCGCCACCTCGTGACGGTCGAGGAGGTCGACTGATCATGGCGGAGCAGAACCCGCTCAAGATCCACAACCTCCGTCCGGCCCCCGGCGCCAAGACCGCGAAGACCCGTGTCGGTCGTGGTGAGGCGTCGAAGGGTAAGACGGCCGGTCGTGGTACCAAGGGCACCAAGGCCCGTTACCAGGTTCCGGAGCGCTTCGAGGGCGGCCAGATGCCGCTGCACATGCGCCTCCCGAAGCTGAAGGGCTTCAAGAACCCGTTCAAGACCGAGTACCAGGTCGTCAACCTGGACAAGCTCGCCTCCCTCTACCCCGAGGGTGGCGAGGTCACGGTCGCGGATCTGGTCGAGAAGGGTGCCGTTCGCAAGAACAGCCTCGTCAAGGTGCTCGGCCAGGGCGAGATCTCCGTGGCGCTGCAGGTGACGGTCGACGCCGTCTCCGGCTCCGCCAAGGAGAAGATCACCGCCGCCGGCGGCAGCGTCACCGAGCTCGTCTGAGTGCATCAGGCGTCTTGATGACTTGAGCGATCCCGACCGGGGATACCCCACAAATGGGGTATCCCCGGTTGGTCGTTCCAAGGGGGGCGGTCTCGCCGGTAAGGTGGCCTGCACTGCCCACTTTCACCGGGTGCTTCAATGGGGCACTCTGAGCGGCAGTTGACCGTTAGCTAAGTCGTTCCCTATCAGTCGAACCTCAGACCGTCACCCTTGACGCAGTTGCGCGGGGGTCGCAGGAGGCACCGTGCTCACCGCGTTCGCCCGGGCGTTCAAGACGCCCGACCTGCGCAAGAAGCTGCTCTTCACGCTCGGCATCATCGTGATCTACCGGGTCGGGACGCACATCCCGATCCCCGGCGTCGACTACCGGGCCGTTCAGGTCTGTATCGACCAGGCGAGCACGAACCAGGGCATCTTCGGCCTGGTCAACATGTTCAGCGGCGGTGCGCTGCTGCAGATCACGATCTTCGCGCTCGGCATCATGCCGTACATCACGGCGAGCATCATCCTGCAGCTGCTGACCGTCGTGATCCCGCGTCTGGAGGCCCTGAAGAAGGAGGGCCAGTCGGGTACCGCGAAGATCACGCAGTACACCCGTTACCTCACGGTCGCGCTGGCCATCCTCCAGGGCACCGGCCTGGTCGCGACGGCCCGCAGCGGCTCGCTGTTCCCGCAGTGTGCTGTCGCCGGCCAGATCGTCCCGGACCGCTCCATCTTCACGACCATCACGATGGTCATCACCATGACCGCCGGTACGGCCGTCGTCATGTGGCTCGGTGAGCTCATCACCGACCGCGGCATCGGCAACGGCATGTCGATCCTCATGTTCATCTCGATCGCCGCGACCTTCCCGGCCGCGATGTGGGCCATCAAGCAGCAGGGCGACCTGGCGGACGGCTGGATCGAGTTCGGCACGGTGATCCTCGTCGGCCTGGTCATGGTCGGCCTGGTGGTCTTCGTCGAGCAGGCCCAGCGCCGTGTACCCGTGCAGTACGCCAAGCGCATGATCGGCCGCCGTTCCTACGGCGGCACGTCGACCTACATCCCACTCAAGGTGAACCAGGCGGGTGTGATCCCCGTCATCTTCGCTTCGTCGCTGCTCTACATCCCGGCACTGATCGTCCAGTTCTCCGGATCGAACGCCGGTTGGGCCGCCTGGATCCAGCAGAATCTGGCCAGTACTTCGGCCCCGGTTCACATCGCTCTGTACTTCCTGCTGATCGTCTTCTTCGCGTTCTTCTACGTGGCCATCTCGTTCAACCCCGAGGAAGTCGCGGACAACATGAAGAAGTATGGTGGCTTCATCCCGGGCATCCGGGCTGGCCGTCCGACCGCTGAGTACCTGTCGTACGTACTCAACCGGATCACGTGGCCGGGCTCGCTGTACTTGGGTCTGATCGCTCTCGTGCCGACGATGGCGTTGGCTGGTTTCGGGGCAGACCAGAACTTCCCGTTCGGTGGGACCAGCATCCTCATCATCGTGGGTGTGGGTCTTGAGACGGTGAAGCAGATCGAGAGCCAGCTCCAGCAGCGCAATTACGAAGGGTTCCTCCGCTGATGCGAATCGTCCTCGTCGGGCCGCCGGGTGCCGGGAAGGGAACGCAGGCCGCGTTCCTGGCCAAGAACCTGTCGATCCCGCACATCTCCACGGGCGACCTGTTCCGCGCCAACATCAGCCAGCAGACGGACCTCGGCAAGCTCGCGAAGTCCTACATGGACGCGGGCAACCTGGTGCCGGACGAGGTCACCATCGGGATGGCCAAGGACCGCATGGAGCAGCCGGACGCCGAGAACGGCTTCCTGCTCGACGGCTTCCCGCGCAACGTGTCGCAGGCCGAGGCGCTCGACGAGATGCTCCGCTCCGAGAGCATGAAGCTCGACGCGGTGCTGGATCTCGAGGTCCCCGAGGACGAGGTCGTCAAGCGGATCGCCGGGCGGCGGATCTGCCGCAAGGACTCCAGCCACGTCTTCCACGTCACGTACAGCCGGCCGGAGCAGGAAGGCGTCTGCGACGTCTGCGGCGGCGAGCTGTACCAGCGGGACGACGACTCCGAGGAGACCGTCCGCAAGCGGCTCGAGGTCTACCACACGCAGACCGAGCCGATCATCGACTACTACAAGGCGCAGGGGCTGGTCGTGACCATCTCCGCCCTCGGCAAGGTCGAGGAGGTCACGGCTCGCGCCATGCAGGCGCTGAAGCGTGACGAGGACGACAAGTAGGAGTCACCAGCTCGTACGGCGCAGCCGCGGTTCCCGGTCAGGGGGCCGCGGCTGCTGCATGGGGCGGGGTGTGCCTCCGCCCTTATGGTTGAGAAAAGTCCCGCAGTCCGGTCCGAGAAAGGCCCCGCCGCCATGGTGCAGATCAAGAACCCCGAGCAGATCGCCAAGATGCGCGAGGCGGGGCTGGTCGTCGCCGCCATCCACGCGGCCACCCGGGAGGCCGCGGTGCCCGGGGCCAGCACCAAGGACCTGGACGAGGTCGCGCGCAAGGTGCTCGCCGAGCACGGGGCCAAGTCGAACTTCCTGGGCTACGGCGGCTTTCCGGCGACGATCTGCACGTCCGTGAACGACGTCGTCGTCCACGGCATCCCCTCGGAGGACGTCGTCCTCAAGGACGGCGACATCATCTCCATCGACTGCGGCGCCATCGTCGACGGCTGGCACGGGGACGCCGCCTACACGGCCTTCGTCGGTTCCGGGCACGCCCCCGAGCTCGTGGAGCTCTCCCGGGTGACCGAGGAGTCGATGTGGGCCGGCATCGCGGCCATGAAGCAGGGCAACCGCCTCGTGGACGTCTCCCGCGCCATCGAGACGTACATCCGCCGCCAGCCCAAGCCGGGCGGCGGCCGCTACGGGATCATCGAGGACTACGGCGGCCACGGCATCGGCACCGAGATGCACATGGACCCGCACCTGCTGAACTACGTGGAACGCCGGCGCGGCAAGGGCCCCAAGCTGGTCCCCGGCTTCTGCCTGGCCATCGAGCCCATGGTCTCCCTGGGCACCCCGAAGACCGAGGTGCTCGAGGACGACTGGACCGTGATCACGACCGACGGCACCTGGTCCTCCCACTGGGAGCACTCCGTCGCGCTGACGGAGCAGGGCCCGCTGGTCCTGACGGCACCGGACGGCGGCAAGGCGAAGCTGGCGGAGCTCGGTGTGACGGCGGCGCCCGATCCGCTGGGATGACCGACGGCCTGAAGCCGGTCCGCCGCGGAGGCCGGCGCAGCCGCTCGACGCTGTGAGGCGCCCCGGGCGTCATGCCGGATCCGGATCCGCTTGCGTAAGGATCTCCCCTGTGGGGCAGACTTCCCCGATTCGTGTTTCCGGGTGCCCTGACGTAGACTGACTCGTCGGCTCTTGTGTACCCGCATGTCTGCATGCGTTCGCAGAGAGTCGATCAAGGTAGTCGATTCGAAGGGCGAAGCGTGGCCAAGAAGCAAGGTGCCATCGAGATCGAGGGCACTGTCGTCGAGTCTCTTCCGAACGCCATGTTCAAGGTCGAGCTCCAGAACGGCCACCAGGTCCTGGCACACATCAGCGGCAAGATGCGTATGCACTACATCCGCATCCTCCCTGACGACCGGGTCGTGGTGGAGCTGTCTCCGTACGACCTCACGCGTGGCCGGATCGTCTACCGCTACAAGTAGATCTTGCCCGGGTCCCGGTTTTGCCGGGGCGTTGGCACTGACCCGGAGAACCTCACCCCATGAAGGTCAAGCCGAGCGTCAAGAAGATCTGCGACAAGTGCAGGGTGATCCGCCGTCACGGTCGGGTCATGGTGATCTGCGACAACCCGCGCCACAAGCAGCGCCAGGGCTGACGCACGACCCCACCCCTCTGCACCGCTATCGCAGAGATTCGCGCGACGCGAGCTGAATTTGTTCATACGCAGAGCCCGGGCGAGCGATCGCCTGACACCCCCGGTTCGGAGGCCGGGGACCCAGTTCGTACCTGGTACGGCGGCTGGGAACCGGTTCTGCGGAAGACCTCCGACAACCACCAGGAGCCATTGAATGGCACGCGTTTCCGGTGTTGACATCCCGCGCGAAAAGCGCGTGGAGATCGCCCTCACCTACGTGTTCGGTATCGGCCGGACTCTTTCGCAGCAGACGCTGGCCGCCGTCGGCGTCGACCCGAACACTCGCGTCCGCGACCTCTCCGAGGAGCAGCTCGTCGCGATCCGCGAGTACGTCGACAACAACATCAAGACCGAGGGTGACCTCCGTCGCGAGATCCAGGCCGACATCCGCCGCAAGGTCGAGATCGGTACCTACCAGGGTCTGCGTCACCGTCGCGGTCTGCCCGTCCGCGGTCAGCGCACCAGCACCAACGCGCGTACCCGCAAGGGCCCGCGTCGCGCCATCGCCGGTAAGAAGAAGCCGGGCAAGAAGTAGTCCACAGCGGACTTACCGTCCAGCGGTCTTCGCTGTAGGACCGACCACCTCCCGTAGGAGTACAGATGCCCCCCAAGGGTCGTCAGGGCGCTGCCAAGAAGGTACGCCGCAAGGAAAAGAAGAACGTCGCTCACGGCCACGCGCACATCAAGAGCACGTTCAACAACACGATCGTCTCCATCACGGACCCGTCCGGCAACGTGATCTCCTGGGCCTCCGCCGGCCACGTCGGCTTCAAGGGCTCCCGGAAGTCCACGCCGTTCGCCGCGCAGATGGCCGCCGAGTCGGCTGCCCGCCGCGCCCAGGAGCACGGCATGCGCAAGGTCGACGTGTTCGTCAAGGGCCCGGGTTCCGGTCGTGAGACCGCGATCCGCTCCCTGCAGGCCACGGGCCTCGAGGTCGGCTCCATCCAGGACGTCACCCCGACCCCGCACAACGGCTGCCGTCCGCCGAAGCGCCGTCGCGTCTGATCGCGCGCTTCACCGGGCTTTTCGGGCGGTACGGCTCCTCGGGGCCGTATCGCCCGTACCCTTGCAGTACCCGTCCCTCTTGCCGGGGACGACCCGTCCCTCTTGCCGGGGACGGTATCCGTCGGGCGTCAAATAGCGGGCGTCCACGAATGAAGGATCTGATCCACACATGCTGATCGCTCAGCGTCCCTCGTTGACCGAAGAGGTCGTCGACGAGTTCCGCTCCCGGTTCGTGATCGAGCCGCTGGAGCCGGGCTTCGGCTACACCCTCGGCAACTCCCTGCGCCGCACCCTCCTCTCGTCGATC